>CAISDV010000051.1 GCA_903884185.1 uncultured Chitinophagaceae bacterium
AATTTCATCACCCCACAGTAGAAAGAACGATATCATTCCTGATTGATAGTGTAAAATTAAGGATTAGAATATTATTTTAAAAATAATTCAATAAATATTTTGAAAATGTAGAAATTATTCAAATATTTGTATATTATATTAGATTAATTCAAAAAATAAATAATAAAATGGCAGGAAAATTGAATCTCGACAAATTAGACTTTCAGATCATCCAGGAGATGATGGAAAATGCAGAGATCTCTTATGCCGACCTGGGTAAAAAACTGTTTGTCTCAGGAGGCACTATTCATGTCCGTATCAAAAAACTCGAAGAACAAAAAGTAGTCAAAGGTAGGAAGTTGTCCATTGACCTCAAAGCCCTCGGTTATGATGTAATTGCCTTTATTGGTATTTATTTAGAAAAAAGCTCTTTATATGATGCTGTTGCCAAAGAACTGAAACGGATACCGGAAATTGTGAGGCTGAACTACACTACCGGCAACTATAGCATGTTTGCCGAAATCGTTTGTAAAGACATTCAGCAACTTCGGTTTGTACTGCACGACAAATTGCAAAACATTAAAGGAATAGAACGTACCGAAACCTTTATTTCGCTGGAAGAAAGCTTTGACCGTAATGTAGTGATCATACCGGCATCTTGATCAATAATTGTATTTTCACCTCTATGCAATCCACCCAGTTTAACCTTACGGAAGTGATATCAGCATTGCAAAAACGCTGGAAGACGATCACTTTTTTTGTTTTTGTTGTTATGGTGATAACAGCCACTACACTTTTTTTTGTACCCAGGTATTATGGATCAAAAACCATTGTTGTGCCTGCTAACCCGGAGCTGGCCGACAAGTCGCGGTTATTCAATGGTAATATCCAGCACCTCTATTCTTTCTATGGTAATGGCGACGATCTTGAAATATTATATGGCATCACTCAACTGGATACTGTTTACCGTGCTTTAGTGGATGAATTCAAACTGGTAGATTACTTTGAAATAAAAAGCGGTATGCCTGCCAGGCAACGTGAAAATGCAATAAAAAAACTGATGAGTGATGTTTCCATTTCTAAAACTGAATTGAACCAGTTAAAAGTGATCGTTTATTCGAGGGACAATAACCTTGCAGCCGATATTGCAAACAGACTAGTATCATTAGCAGGACAAATTGAACAAGAAGCATGGAAACAGAGCAATAAAAATTCGGCAGAAAAACTTGAATCATCTGCATCTGCGATGGAGAAACAGGCCATCGCCATCAATGATAGCCTTACTGTTGCCGGGCCTTCCATACAACTGCTAATAAACAGGAAACAATCATTGATGGAACAGGTTCAGCAAAATCAGAAAAAGGCCAATGAATTCAGGCTTGCCCTTGCAGATACTCCCCAGGCATTTTTTGTAGTGGAGAAGGCAGTGCCCTCAGCATCGCCGGATAAGCCTAATGTGGCGCTGGTACTGATAAGTGCTTTCCTGTTAAGCCTTGTATTTGCAGGGATCACTGTTTTAGTGTACGATAGAAAAGCAACTGTATAGCCATGTTCGCGGCACGGACATACCGGCGTAATTTCTTTTTAGCATCTGTTATTTTTATCATTTCTCTTGCAGCATCTGTTTCTTCGAACAATTTCTTTTGGATGCTGTTGCCTTTTGTATGGGTGATAGCTCCTCCACTTTTTCAATATACCGTTACAAATACTTCTTGGCTATTCACGGCTATTTTAATATTGCTTCCATTATCGGCAGAATTTAATGTAACCGACTCGCTTGGGCTTGATCTTCCTGACGAAATATTATTGATGCTCCTCACAGGCACCTGCATTATTAAATGGATACATCAACCAAACTGGATACCCGCTTCACTGACGAAACACCCATTATTCCTTTTATTGTTCCTGTATCTTATTTGGATTGCAGTTTGTTGTATCTATTCAACCAACCCATTGCTTTCCGTCAAATTCCTTCTGGCAAAAACCTGGTATATTTTTCCATTTGTATTGCTGCCACAACTATTACTTCGCTCCAAAACAGCGATTAAGAAAATGGCGCTCTGCCTTTTGCTTCCAATGGGGTTTGTAGTAGCCCAGTCGCTGATGCGACATTCATTCTATCACTTTTCATTTGAAGGGGTCAAAGAAATTTTATCACCTTTTTTCCGGAATCACGTTATTTACTCTGCCATGCTGGTTTGTTTGCTGACCGTTTTATGGTGTGTAATAAAGCTAACGCCCAAAGCAAATCCTTATTTAAAATGGCTGTATATAGCCATGGTGCTGGGTTTGACAGGATTATTATTTTCTTACTCCAGGGGAGCATGGGTGGCAATGATATTTGGTATTGCAGGAGGAGTGATCATTTATAAAAAAATAGCAGGAAGGATATTGCTCCTGGCAATATTAACGATCACTATCTCTATTGGGTGGTTATCATATAATAATCATTACCTCCGTTTTGTGCCAGATTATAACCATACCATTTTTCATAAAGATTTTGGTGAACACCTTGAAGCAACGGTAACATTAAAAGATGTGTCAGACGCAGAGCGTTTCTACCGCTGGATAGCGGGAGCGAAAATGGTAGCATCAAAACCTATCACGGGTTTTGGCCCAAACAATTTTTATGATAACTACAAAGGATATACTGCAGGCGTTTTTAAAACATGGGTAAGCAATAACCCTGATCATTCTTCGGTACACAATTATTTTTTACTGACGGCGTTGGAACAGGGCATCCCGGGACTGGTATTATTTCTTGTATTATTTGGAGCGATGTTGTTGTACACGCAAAAATTATATCATCAACTGAAAGATAGATTTTATAAAATGATCGCACTAACGGTAGGAGTGTTACTGGTAATGATCGCAACAGTAAATTTTTTAAGCGACCTTGTTGAAACGGATAAGATCGGAAGCCTGTTCTGGCTTAGCCTTGGTATGATCATTTTGCTGGATGAAAAACTGCGCGAAGAAAATTCAGAGCCCCTAACTAAGTAGCTCCCTTTACATTTAAAGCATCCCTTAAACCATTCCCCAAAAGATTAAAAGAAAGTACCAGTAACATAATGGCTATTCCAGGAGCTAGTGCAAGCATTGGATTATGGGTGATGATGAAATTATAATTCTCTTTGATCATCAATCCCCAGCTGGGCTGCGGGGGTTGAACGCCAACACCCAAAAAACTCAGGCCCGCTTCGATCACAATAGCAGAAGCAAAATTTCCTGCAGAAATCACCATTACCGGGCCAAGAATATTTGGCAGGATATGTTTAAAAATAATTCTTCCCGGCTGGTAACCCAGCGCCCTGGCGGCTTCTACATATTCCAATTCACGTATGCTTAATACCTGCCCGCGTACCAGCCTCGCAACATTCACCCACATCGTTAATCCTACTGCAATAAATACCTGCCAGAAACCTTTGCCTAAAACAAGCGTAATTGCAAACACCAATAACAAAGTAGGAATACTCCAGATCACATTGATCAGCCATGTAATAATATCATCTATGCGTCCGCCAAAATAACCCGCCAGTGAGCCAAGTGCAATACCAATGGTCAATGAAATGAGCACAGCTATCAAACCTACTTCAAGGCTTATCCTGGAACCAATGATCAGCCTGCTTAAAATATCACGCCCAAATTTATCTGTACCCAAATAAAAAGTAGTAGAGATACAATGCTGCGAAGCAGAGAGAGAACTGGCTATTGCTTTTCTTTCAGTGATCCCTTCATCTACAAATTTCTGATAAATGATACTGTCTTTTTTGAATGAATAAGATACAACGGGGATATAGGTATAAGTGTCCTCTGTTCCATTGATCATCCGCTCAAAAAAGCCCGATTCTTCAATTCTGGTATCTCTTTTCACTTTTAACAGGAGAATGTTAAACCCGGGTTTCTTGCTTCCAATTTCAGGAATAATACGGTTGGCATTGGGGGAATGATCCGGGGCAAGGAAATAAGCAAAGACCGCAAGCAGCACAGCACAACAAATCAGTATCAATCCAGGTATGGCGCCCCTGTTTTTAAAGAGGCGTTGTAAGAAAACTGATTTGGGCCTGCGGAATAAATGGACCATTAGAAAGTAGTTAGCTCAGGCACACAAATTAAACTTTCTGTTATTGTGTATGTCAAAAAATTATAAAATGCTGTATATGAAACTCCTCTTTTTCCTGCCTTTTGTTTTGCTGGCAGTCATTCTGCTGGCAGTGTATGTATGGCAGCCCTGGAAAAATGCAATGCGTGGTTATGAAGAAGTTGCCGGGTAAACTTATTTTACCTGTCTTCCCTTCCACTCGTACCTGCCAAATTTCCCCAGCCATCCGGCAATAACGGTATAACTGATATGTAGTATTTGTAACACCGGCGACCACCAATATAATTTTATCCCAAAAAAAGCTGCTATCGGTAAAGCAAAACTTGCTTCCACGATTGTTTTTGCAGTGAGTAATAAAAGCCAGGACCATAAAACCGAGCAATCAAAAAATGAAAGAAAAGGCATAACAAAAAGCATGGCATTCAATAAATAAACAAGCAGTAACACCCAGAAAATAGTTTTATCCGCATATTGATCGGCCTTGCTGGCCCACCGGATACGTTGATTGAAAAAACTTTTCCAGCCGGGCATGGGGTATGTACTCACAATGGCACCTTGCGCAAACAATGCCATGACTCTTTGCGGGTATTGCAGCCTGATCTTGTTCATCAATAACATATCATCGCCGCTGGCAATATTATCTATTCCTTTAAAGCCATTCACTTCATAAAAAACATCTTTCCGGTAAGCCAGGTTGGCGCCATTGCACATGCTGTGAAATCCCGCAGAAACAGATGCTGCAGTAATTCCCTGCAATGCCATAAAATCAAGTGTTTGAAAAACAGATAATACAGAGCCATCATCAATTAAACCCACGGGTGCAGCAATAAAAACGGGATCATATTTTTCGATGTATCCAGCATACAAGGCCATCCATTCATCGCCCATAAAACAATCTGCATCTGTTGTCATGATCCAATCACCTTTTGCATGCCCGATCGCCGTTTCGATTGCTTTTTTCTTATAGGCATTCAGTATAATGCCATCTAATTCATTGGAAAGGCTTATCAGCTGCAGGTTTGAATGCTTTTGTTGGAGTTGCCTGACGATAGAACCTGTATTGTCTGTTGAATGATCATCCACCACGATCACTTCAAAAAGGGAAGAAGGATATGTTTGCTGAAAGATGGCTTGCAGGCAAAGACCAATATTTTCTTCCTCGTTTCTTGCAGGGATAACAACAGAGAATTTTATTTGGGGCTGAAATTTTTCAGGCATGAGAAATGGCCTCAGTTGCAGGAACCATTTGCGGTAAACTAAAATCAATATTGCATAAAGCAGGAACAATGTACAGAGCAATATATAGAAGCCGTTTAGCCACATGTGACAAAGAAACAATTTAAGCAGTAAACATTGCCGTAATTTCCTGGCTGTATTTCTCTTTTAATATCTGGTGCCCGGCCTCAAGCTCTTTTACGGTGACGAATTCTTTTATCCCTTTTTGAAAATTTAGCCCCCGTTTTGTAAGAATGATCGGGTCATAACGGCCGAATAAAAGTGTAATAGGAATATGATTTTCCCGGATGATCTTCTTTAGTAAACCTATACTGGTGTTGAATTTTCGGAGGGTGGTCCAACGACGATAAAGGATCAGCCTTGATGAAACATCGTCTAAATAGTAATGCACAAAATTGATCAGATTTTTATTAAATAACCGTAACCTGGTAGCCAGTCTCATTAAAACGAGCAACCACCCCGTGTGGTGCATGGTATAGGAAAATAGTTTGCTGCCCAACCAGGTTTGCGTTGCAAATGAATGCCAGAAGTTATGGTGCAGTCCATCAGGCGCGATCAAGACAATTTTTTTGATACTACCAGGAATAGTTTGCAACAGTTGCAATGCTATCCGTCCGCCCATACTATAACCAAGCAGGCTCATGGGCTCACTTATTGGCCTGCCGCAAAGAACAAGCAGGTCCAAAAGTTCATTTACAGTAAAATCCAGCCCTTCTCTCCACTCTGTGATGCCATGAAAAGGCAGGTCAGGCGCAATGATGGTGTATTCTTTTCCCAGGGAACTTTCCAGGATCCGGAAACTGAGGCCATCCTCGCCATAGCCATGAAAAGCAAAAAGTAGTTTTGCGCCGCTTCCGAAACGGTAATAATTGATGGTAGAATTTTTATATTCAACAGAGTGCTGTTCCATAGAACCGAATGTATCAAAATCCGGGAAAATTGTTTCCTCAACACTTGGTGGTTTCATAAAGATACATGAATTTTGAAAATTAGTTGCATAACTAACTATATGCCAAACAACCAATTTAAGCGGGGCGAATTATACAGTGTGATCACGGGTATGGCCTCAACGGCGGTGGCAAGAAGATTACAGAAAAATTTTCGCCAGGCGGGCCTGGACATCACTATTGAGCAGTGGAGTATCTTATATCATTTATGGAAAGGAGATTGTTTGAGCCAACAGGAACTGTGCAATCTCACATTCAGGGATAAACCCAGTATTACGCGTCTTATAGACAACCTGGAGAAACAGAAGCTGGTGAAAAGAGTAGCATCAAAAGAAGACAGGAGGATCAACCTCGTTTGTTTGACTGAAGCAGCGCAGGAATTGCAGGACAAGACCATTGAGATAGCTAACCAAACGATGAATGAAGCGCTGGTGAATGTAAGCAAAGAAGAGATCGAACTGGCTAAAGGAGTATTGCATAAAGTGTATGATAACCTGAAATGACCCGGTAACACACAAAGTATCTATTGAAAAATTTATCTTATGTCGAACCTAACAGAAAAAACAGCAACCTGGAAAGGGGGCGAATGGCTGATCAAAGAAAGTGATCCCCTCAATACTTTTATTGCAGAGGACAAGAGCGAAGAACAAAAGATGGTATTGGAAATGTGCCACCAGTTCATCGATACTGAGATACACCCTGCACTTGAAAGAATAGACAAACAAGAGCCGGGCTTAATGCAGGCATTACTCGAAAAAGCAGGCGAGCAGGGATTGCTGTCCACCTCTTTCCCGGAAAAATATGGCGGCCTTGGAAAAGATTTTGTAACGGCCACTATTGTAAATGAAGGATTGGGCGGTGGCCTTTCATTTTCAGTAGCGCTTGCTGCACATACAGGTATTGGTTCACTACCCATTTTATATTTTGGTACAGAAGCGCAGAAACAAAAATATATTCCTAAACTGGCTACGGGTGAATGGAAAGGCGCTTATGGGTTAACAGAACCCAACAGCGGCAGTGATGCATTGGGCGCAAAAACCACAGCAACATTGAGCGCCGATGGGAAGCATTATTTACTTAACGGGCAGAAATGCTGGATAACGAATGGCGGGTTTGCAGATGTGTACACAGTATTTGCGAAAATAGACGGAGAACAATTCACAGCGTTTATCATTGAACACAATTTTGAAGGATTTACACGCGGCCCCGAAGAACATAAAATGGGGATCAAAGGATCTTCTACTGTGCAATTATATTTCCAGGATTGTAAAGTTCCGGTTGAAAATTTACTGGGTGAAGCAGGAAGAGGCCATATTATCGCGTTTAATATTCTAAATATAGGCAGGCTGAAATTATGTGCTGCTGCATTGGGTGGAAGTAAATGGGCCACAACGGATACGGTCCGTTATGCCATTGCCAGGGAGCAATTTAAAATATCCATTTCAAAATTCGGCGCCATCAAACATAAGCTGGCTGAAATGGCGATCAGGATATGGGTGGGCGAAAGTGCATTATACCGGACAGCCAAATGGGTGGATGAAAAAGAAGAAGAAATGCTGGCATCAGGCCATCAATCTGAAAAATCTTTACTCGCTGCTGCGGAAGAGTTTGCTATAGAATGTGCGATGCTTAAAGTATTTGGCAGCGAGGTGCTTGATTTTGTTGTGGATGAAGGCGTACAGGTGCATGGGGGCAATGGTTATAGCGATGAATATATTATCAGTAAAGCCTACCGCGACTCGCGCATCAATAGAATATATGAAGGAACAAATGAGATCAACCGTTTATTGACTGTGGATATGCTTTTGAAAAGGGCAATGAAAGGAAAGATAGACCTGATGGGCCCTGCCATGGCGGTGCAGAAGGAGTTGATGAGCATCCCGGATTTTGGCGGTGATGATGATACACCATTCGCAAAGGAAAAAAAATACATAGCAAATTTTAAGAAGGCGATTTTGATGACAGCCGGTGCAGCTGTTCAAAAACTGATGATGAAGCTGGACAAGGAACAGGAAGTACTGATGAACCTCGCAGATATGGCCATTGAAACTTTTCATGCAGAAAGTGCATTATTGCGGGCAATGAAACTGGCAGACAGGTTAGGAGAAACAGCATCTTCTGTACAAATTGATATCATGCGCACATATATCTATGATGCTGCAGACCGTATCAATAAGGCCGGGAAAGATGCGTTGAACAGTTTTGCTGAAGGGGATGAATTACGGATGATGCAAATAGGGCTGAAACGATTTACAAAAGTGGAACCTTTTAATTCAAAAGAGTCAAGAAGAAGGATCGCCAATCAAATGATCGCAGAAAACGGGTATTGTTTTTAGATAGGAGATAGTTTATAATGCAACATTGGTTCTTAAATCACCATGCAGGGCGCAATGCCTGCTGATCTAAAAATTTATGTTATGTCAAAAACCCAAGCCAGTCAGCCGAATCACAAAAGAGAGTTCCTGTTCATCAAATCAGAATATAAACTCATCAAGATCAATCTTGCCGAAGTATTGTTTTTGTCGGGTATGAGGGATTATACGCAGATCTATCTGAAAGGGAAAGCTTCGCCACTTACCACCTTGCAAAACCTGAAAGAATTCGAAAGCAAATTACCGAAGGATTATTTTATAAGGGTACACCGTTCATATATCATAGCCCTTGGGCAGGTAGATTATATCAGCCGCAATGAAATAAATATCGGGTCGCATAATATCCCCATCGGGAATACTTTCAGGCAGGCCCTGAATGAGGCCATAGAAAAAAACTCCTGACTTTCGCCGGGAGTTTTTTATTGTCATTTTATAAATTTCTTTGAACCGCTTACCGTGTAATGCCGCAACTGTCGAGATCGTGAACGGTCACGGAAGGAAAAGCTTTAGAGACGCTCATCTTTGCAATGATCAGCTTTGCAATAGTGGCTGCCTGTTCCTCGCTCACAAATCCTTTTTTCCCTTCAATGGCCGGGATAAAAATCTGGTGAACCAATATTTTTTTATTGGAATAGATATCGTAACCCCAACCCAGACTATCAGAATGAATGGTTTTATAATTGATATACACCATTCCCCTGTGATTCATGAACCTGGAGACTGCG
>CAISDV010000052.1 GCA_903884185.1 uncultured Chitinophagaceae bacterium
AAATATTATAATGCCACCCTACATCACACTTGGGGTAACACCCTGCCGTCCCTGTACCCTGCCGCTGCTCATCAAACCATCATACTGGCGCATCAATAAATAAGTTTCTATCTGTTGTAGTGTATCTAATATTACACCTACCATGATCAATAATGAAGTACCACCAAAGAAAGTGCTAAAGCTCGCTGTAACACCTAATTTCTGTGCAAACCCAGGCATGATACCCACAATTGCCAGGAAGATAGCGCCCGGTAATGTTATCTTATCCATGATCGAACCAATATAATCAGCTGTTGGCTGACCAGGCTTTACACCAGGAATAAATCCGTTATTACGTTTCAGGTCTTCCCCGATCTGTTTTGGATTGAAGATCAATGCCGTGTATAAAAAGGTAAATCCTATTACCATCACAGAATAGATCAGCATGTACCAACCATTGCTATGATCATTAAAAATGCTGATGATACCATTCTTTGCATCAATATTAGTAAACGATACCAGTGTAGGCAGGAACATGATAGCCTGTGCAAAGATGATTGGCATTACACCTGCACTGTTCACTTTAACGGGAAGGAATTGCCTTGCGCCGCCAAACTGCCTGTTGCCAATAATTTGTTTTGCATAGTTCACAGGTATCTTTCTCACACCCTGTACCAGGATGATCAAGCCCATGATGATCGCTACAAGTATTGCTATTTCAATTAAAAATATCAATAAACCACCACCTGCTTTTTCGCTTTTAGCCTGGAATTCCTGTAGTATCGCCTGCGGAAAACGTGCAAGGATACCCACCATGATGATGATAGAAGTACCGTTACCCAATCCTTTGTCCTGTATTCTTTCACCCAGCCACATAACAAATAATGTTCCTGCGGTAAGTGTAATAATAGTAAGAAAACTAAACAGGCTTCCCTGTATTAAAATTGCTTGTGCGTATCCGCCCTGTGGGTTGGTAAGGTAAGCTACATAAGCACCTGCCTGGAACAATGTTACAATTACTGTAAGGTAACGTGTCCATTGGCTGATCTTCTTGCGGCCGCTTTCTCCTTCCTTCTGAACCTTTTGCAATTGTGGGACCAGGATGGTCATCAACTGCATGAAGATAGAAGCAGAGATATAAGGCATGATGCCCAATGCGAAAATAGAAGCATGCGAAAATGCACCACCGGCAAACATGTCGAAAATACCTAACAGGCCTCCGCCATTTTTAGTATTTTTCTGAGTAGCCTCAATAAGGTTGGCATCCAGCCCCGGTAATACAATGTATGAACCCAGGCGATATACCAGGATCAAAGAAAGTGTTACGATGATCTTCTTTCGCAACTCTTCAATGGCCCAGATATTCTTGATCGTTTGAACTAATTTTTTCACTTGATAGTTTGATTGTAAGAGTTAGTGCCCTAAAACCAAAAGACGCATCCCCGATGCGCCCGGGAAGTTACCGTATATTACTTAACAATTTCTACGCTGCCGCCATTTGCTTCAATGGCTTCTTTTGCTTTTACGCTGATCGCATTCACTTTGAAAACAAGCTTTGCTTTCAATTCTCCTGTTGCCAGTATTTTCACTTTATCAGTACGATTGATCAATCCATTGATATATAAATTCTCCGGTGAAAATTCACTGAAAGTATATTTTTCCTGTAACTGGTCGATCTGTCCAAGATTGAATACAGTGTATTCAACACGGTTGATATTTTTAAACCCACGTTTTGGAATACGGCGCTGGATAGGCATCTGTCCACCTTCGTGTGCATTCTTACGTTGGTAACCTGCGCGGCTTTGTCCGCCTTTGTTACCCTGTGTAGAAGTACCACCCTTACCGGATGCTTCACCACGTCCTATTCTTATTTGTTTGTGCGTTGAACCTTCTGCAGGTTTCAGTGTGTGTAGTTTCATTTTATATTGATTTTGAACTTACGGGGAATCACCCCTCGCGTTTTGTTAATATACTAAGACAGTTCTTCCACTTTTACCAGGTGGTGTACTTTATTCACCATTCCCAATATCTGTGGTGTTGCTTCCACTTCTTTGGATGCATTCATTTTCTTCAATCCCAAAGCGATCAGGGTCTGCTTCTGGCGCTCGGACCTGTCGATACCGCTTTTTATTTGTGTGATCTTTATCTTCTTCATGTCTGGTAAGTTTAAATAAACTTGTGTTTATCCGTTAAATACTTTGCTCAGTTTTAAGCTGCGTGTTTTAGATATCTGGATAGGCTCGCGTAATAATTTCAAAGCTTCGATGGTTGCTTTAACCACGTTATGAGGATTAGCAGAACCCAGGCTTTTTGCCAGTACGTCGGTAATGCCTGCGCTTTCCAAAACAGCACGCATGCTGCCTCCCGCGATCACACCCGCACCATGAGCTGCCGGTTTGATCAATACCTTCGCTGCACCTGACTTAGCCAGCTGTTCGTGAGGTATCGTTCCATGCATGATCGGAACTTTCACTAAATTCTTTTTAGCATCATCAATGCCTTTGGCAATAGCTTCCTGCACTTCTTTTGCTTTGCCGAGGCCCTGTCCAACAACGCCATTTGAATTTCCAACAACTACCAATGCGGAGAAGCTGAATGTACGTCCACCCTTCGTGGTTTTTACCACGCGGTTGATCGCCACTACTTTTTCTTTTAGTTCAACGTCGCCACCGGCTTTTACTCTGCTTTCGATTACTTTAGACATTTATATCGATTTACGATGTTTGGTATATAATTAAAACTGAAGGCCACCTTCTCTTGCACCATCAGCCACACTCTTGATACGGCCATGGTATAAGTTACCGCCCCTGTCGAAAGTGCAACTGGTGATATTAGCTTCTGCTGCTTTACGCGCGATCGCGAGGCCAACCAGCTTTGCTTTTTCCACTTTTGTTACTTTCTGGGCAACGATATCTTTTTCTTTTGATGAAGCAGATGCAAGTGTTACTGCATTATCATCATCCACCAGTTGTGCATAGATCTCCATATTGCTTCTAAATACACTCAGGCGCGGCCTTGCAGCAGTACCCATCACCTTTTTACGGATGCGGTACCTGATCTTTTGCCTTTGGACTAATTTGCTATTCATTTTATTTCTATTTACACTTCCCGATGCTGCCGGGATGTTATTTGATTTGTTGTTTGATTGAATGGCCTTTCAGCATTCAATCTTTTAATTTATTTACCAGCTGCTTTACCGGCTTTCCTTCTCAATACTTCACCTGCATATTTCACACCCTTTCCTTTGTATGGTTCAGGTTTACGTAAACCTCTCAGTTTGGCAGCTACCTGTCCAAGCAATTGCTTGTCGGTACCTTCCAGCATGATCTTGGGATTTTGTCCTTTTTCAGTAGCAGTTGCCACTTTCAATTCTTTAGGCACTTCAAAAATGATATTATGAGAATAACCTAAAGCAAGGTCAAGAACATTTCCCTGGTTAGCGGCTTTATAACCTACCCCTACTAATTCCATTTCTTTTTTATAACCGTCTGTAACACCTTTTACCATGTTGCCCAGCAATGCGCGGTACAATCCATGCATGGCGCGATGGCGGATCTGGTCTGTAGGGCGGCCTAAAACAACTTCAGCTTCTTTTACTTCAACAGTGATATCCCTGTCGATGGCCTGTTTCAATTCGCCTTTAGGCCCTTTTACTGTAACGATGTTATCAGCGCCAACGGTGATCGTAACACCTTTTGGAATAGCAACCGGTTGTTTACCTATACGAGACATTTGATTTGTTATTTATTTGATTGATGATTTTATTCCTGGCCGGTCAGCCTCTATAGGTAGGGCTTAATGTACCTGGAATATTTTTATATTGATATTAAGAAATATAACAAAGAACTTCTCCGCCTATGTTCTGTGCTTTCGCCTGCTTATCTGTCAACACGCCTTTCGATGTGCTGATGATCGCTACTCCCAATCCGTTGATCACTCTTTTGATCTCGTCTGGTTTGGCATATTGACGCAGGCCCGGGCGGCTCACTCTTTCGAGCGAACGGATCGCAGGCAGTTTAGTGGAAGGATCATATTTCAGGGCGATCTTGATCAACCCCTGTTTTTTGTCCTCCTCGAACTTATACTTCAGGATGTAACCCTGTT
>CAISDV010000053.1 GCA_903884185.1 uncultured Chitinophagaceae bacterium
ACAGTAAATTATATTTTATTGGATCGATATTGGTGATGCCAATACAAAATGCAACAACTGAACCCGCAGCAGAACCACGGCCCGGACCAACAAACACATTCATTTCTCTTCCTGCTCTGATAAAATCACTCACAATTAAAAAGTATCCGGCAAAGCCCATTGTTTTAATAGTGAACAGCTCAAACTCAAGCCTTTCCTGTATTTCAGGCGTTAAATCACTGTATCTTTTTTTTGATCCTTCATGCGTAAGATGTTTTAAATATTCCCACTGATTCAAATTATCATCCGCATGAATTTTAAATTCTTTTGGAATGGGAAAGGCAGGCAATAAAATATCTTTTTTTGCATATACAAACACACATACAATATCCGCTAATATCCAAAGAGCCCAATTGTCTATAATTCGTTTAGCAAGAAGAATGGTGCCTACAATACTTAAAATAGCAATAAATGTATCAATAAAAGGAAATGCTGCCGGGTGAGTAAATATTTGGGGCAACAAAATGTGAACATTTTTTATCAGAAAGCCAAACAGGAAAGTCAAAATTAGAATAAGTGAATAAAGTATAGCTCTTTTGTTAACCGAAAGAGTTGAAATTGGTTTATTTCCTTGTTTTTGATTTTTCCAATTTACCCAGCCATAGATACTTGTCAGAAAAAAATAGACTTGCAAAAACATATCTGAATACAAATGAACCTGAAAAAAGATTGCAAAAAAGCAGACTACATTAATTAGCCCGGTAGACCATGTCAATATATTCTGTTTGGCAGCAAACCAAACTGATATAAAGCCGAAAAGTGTACCAATAAATTCAACATAACTTAATGGATATCCAAAGACTGTAACTAAAGTATTATTTATATCAAAAAAGCTCAATTCGCAGAAATTAGTGGCGCTATGGAAAATTCTTTGCTCAAAATATCTCCCTATACCCTTTCTCATCAAACCCAACAGCCACTACCTTTCCATCTTCTTCTATCACGGGGCGTTTGATGATACTGGTAGAGTTTGTCATTAAAGAGATGGCCGCTTTTTCATTGGTAACAGAAGCCTGTGTAGCGGTATCTAATGCACGCCAGGTGGCGCTTTTTTTATTGAAGACCTTTTCCCAACCTACCTGCCCTGTCCATGATTTTAATTTGGCTGCAGTGATACCCAGTTTTTTATAATCATGGAACTGGTAAGCAACTTTATGCTTGTCCAGCCATTTCAGTGTTTTGTTCACTGTATCGCAATTGGGTATGCCGTAAACTTTGACCATGCAGGGTTATAAAAATGGAATGATTATTTGTTGAGAGATATTTCTTTTCCAAACTGGAGCAGGTAGCCGTTGTTATCATAGATCGCGAACTCTCTCATGCCATGTTCAAAATCGGCAATATCGTAACACACTTTTGTAATGGCTTTTAACTGCTCCCATACCACATCCACCTCTTCTGTGTAAATATAGAAAGAACCTGTGAACTTTGAACCATCTTCAAAAGGGGTATGTTCATTGGGTAGGGCAAACATGATATGGGCGCCGTTATTGTGCATGGCGCACCAGCCCCAGTCTGCATTATACTCGTCTAACTCAAATTTCAATACGTCACAGTAAAATGCTATCGTGCCATTGATATCGGCAGTGTATAGCATGGGGATGAGGTTGCGGAATTTCATTAATGATTTTTTAGCCCCGTCCGAACGGCTTGGCCGGGCGGGCATAGAGGCACAGAAGAAGAACTTAAACGATATTAGCTTTTATTTTTGATGCAAGCCAGCTTTCTTTTACGGATATAAGCCACTTGTTACTCCATTCTTCTTTAGTCGACACTAAATTATTAAAATACAAAGTGTCGGGGTTGATGAAATTATTTTCTATGGCATAATCCAATTGCGCAAAAGGCAATAACTGTATTTTTTCCTTCACTACAAATGCAAGTAGCTGCCTGTCGAACATATTTACTTTAAACAACTGCTCTATTTTTTTAATAAGGTGTACGCTGCTATCTGTACTGCAACCACCAACTGTTGTGGCTGTTTCATCGGCCATGAGCACAATGAACTGGCCAAAGAATAAATTGGCATAACCTTTAACGGGTGTGCCATGGCTTTTCCATTCAGCAGTAAAATCATTGAACAGTTCTTCCAGTTCAAAAGCCTCGCCCATACTGAATAAGCGGCTGCTTTGGTATATCCAGACTTTGGAGCTGGGATGAAAATCTTGGGGAATAAATTGCTGATAAGAGAGATCCATGGTGCAAAAATAGGTGGTTTAAGGGTTTTACGCAATCCCGACACTTCGGGAGCAAAGTTAAATAAGGCACCAAGTTATTTTGTATACCCCTTTTAAATAATAAAACCTGATTGAAAAAAAGCAAGATGCCTTGAAAAATTTTGCCTCTTTGCTCCTTTGCCTCTTTGCGTGAAACCCTACTCCATGCTTGCCGCAACGAGTTCTGCCACATCCAGCACCTGCACTTCATTTTCTTTTTCCCTGTTCTTTACCCCATCTGTCATCATCGTATTACAGAACGGGCATGCAGAAGCGATCACAGTTGCACCTGTAGCCAATGCTTCATCTGTACGTTCAATATTGATACGTTTGGTTCCGGGTTCATCTTCTTTAAACATTTGTGCCCCACCGGCACCACAGCAGAGACCGTTGCTTTTACATCTTTTCATTTCAACCAGTTCGGCATCCAATGCTTCCAATACTTTGCGCGGGGCTTCATAAATATTATTGGCACGGCCGAGGTAGCAACTATCGTGGTAGGATATTTTCTTTCCTTTGAATACACCACCTTCTTTTAATTTGATCTTGCCTTCATCAATCAATCCCTGTAAAAAAACAGTATGATGGATCACTTCGTAATTGCCGCCCAGTTCGGAGTATTCATTTTTTAAAATATTGAAGCAATGCGGGCAGGCGGTCACAATTTTTTTTATTCCATAACCATTTAATACCTGGATATTATTATACGCCATCATCTGGAATAAAAATTCATTTCCCGCGCGGCGTGCAGGATCGCCAGTGCAGGCTTCTTCTTTGCCCAGTATGGCATAATTCACACCCACTTTATTTAAAATGGTGGCAAATGCTTTGGTGATCTTTTGTGCACGCTGGTCAAAACTTCCAGAACAACCCACCCAGAACAATACATCGGGTGTTTGCCCGTTTGCCATCATTTCCGCCATTGTTTTCACTTGCATGCAATAGGTTTTTACGAAAGTAGGTGAAAATAATTGTTCGACAGAGTCGAACGACCAAGGCATCCCCGACGGAGCCCGACGCTTCGGGCGGGGACGAGTGTCGGGCATCCCAGACAGAGTCTGGGACGAGAATCGTATCATTGCATTGATGCATTTCATTTTTATTTTATTCACAGGCTGGCTGGTCAGTTTTTTAGGGCAACTGCCCCTGGGAACTATGAGCATGACCTCCACACAAGTTGCCGTGGAAGAGGGTTTCAGGAATGCGTGGAAATATTCTATCGGCGTTGCGATCATTGAAATTATTTATTTAAGGGTCGTGTTATCGGGGGTTGACTGGATACTGGAACACCATCTTTTCTTTGAGATATTGGGATGGATCACTGTTGCTTTCTTTGGTGCGTTGGGGATTATAAGTTTTGTATCGGCTGTAAAGCAGGATGGAAAAAAGAAACCGCCGTTATTGAATAATAAAATAGACAGGTTCTGGCTAGGCATTACCATGAGCGCTTTAAATCCTGCGCAATTGCCCTTCTGGTTTATCTGGAGCAGTTACCTGATAGATCTTCATGTGCTGCATTCAAGTACTACAGAATACAATTTATTTACGGCTGGGTCGGGGCTTGGAACTCTCTGTGGGCTTGCATTATATATGTATGGCGGTAACTGGTTGATCACAAAAATGAATACGAGTAGTAAAACGCTTAATAAAATAATGGGTGTAATATTTATGATTGCTGCACTCGCGCAATTATACAGGATGGTATTTGAGCCAGGGATACATAAATGATCTATTGAAAAGATTCACAGCAGAGCCGCAGATTCCGAAACTTCGGGAAGGGAGGAGCGGGGAGATAATTAATCTACTATAAATAAGGTGCACCCATCTTTGGAGTAACTCCTGTGTGCATCACTATCATCACCCACAGTATAGATCATGCCCTGGGTGAGCATGAATTTTCTTCCGTCTTTTAATTCTGTTTCCATACTTCCTTCCACACAAAAAAGAATATGCCCCTTGCTGCACCAGTGATCTGCCAAATAGCCGGGAGAATATTTTACTTGTCGTACCCGTACCTCATCACGGAATAATGTACGCCACTCTGCTTGTCCGCTATCACCTTTGTGAATGGTAGGTTCAATACTGGAAAAATCAGTTGTAGAAAATGGAAAAGGAGATAAGTGCATGTGTTATTTATTATGGGATTGATCTAAACCATTTCTTCTGCCCATTTGCCTCTGTCGTCTGGAGAGAACTTCCACGGCGCAAAATTATTTTCAATATTGCTGAATGTGCTGTTCCATTCAGGCGGGGCGCTACTTTCTTCCATCACCAGGTAACGGCGCAATTGTAAAATAATATCCAATGGAGAGATACTCACCGGGCATTCTTCCACGCAGGCATTGCAGGTAGTGCAGGCGCGCAATTCCTCCTCAGAAATATGATCGCGCAGCAAAGTTTTATTGTCGTCTGCAAATTGTTTGTTGGTATTAATATTTTTTCCCACTTCTTCCAACCTGTCGCGTGTTTTCATCATGATGGTACGCGGACTTAATAATTTGCCGGTGATATTTGCCGGACAAGCAGCAGTACATCTTCCGCATTCTGTGCAACTGTATGCATCCATTAAATTTTTCCAGCTAAGATCTGTTACGTCCTTTGCACCAAACTTATGTGGAGCAATAGTTTCAGCAGTAGTTGGGGCAGAAGAAGGATCCATCGAGTACAATACTTCTTTCTGGATCTCGGGCATGTTTTTCATTTCACCCAGTGGCTCCAGCCGTGCGTAATAAGCATTGGGGAATGCCAGCAGAATATGTAGGTGCTTTGAATATGGCAGGTAATTCAGGAATATAAAAATACCCGTAATATGCAGCCACCAGCAGATCCTTTCAAATACCACCAACGTTTCACTGCTAAAATGATTTAATAAAGGATGAAGAAAAGAAGAAAATGCAAAATTTCCTGTGATGTGTTCGGCATAATGCCCATATCCCCTTGATTGCAGTAAAGTATCACACGCATTCATTTTCAGGAACAATCCCATTAGTATGATCTCTGTGATCAAAATATAATTGGCATCGCTTCTTGGCCATCCATCCAGGTCTTTACTGGCAAAACGTTTTAGTTTCAGGATATTTCTTCTTATTAAAAAGATCACGCAAACTGTAAACACTCCTACAGCAAGAAATTCAAACCCATTGATGAACCAAACATATAATTGCCCGAGAGGGGGAGCGAATAAACGATGTGTTCCGAAAATGCCATCCAGAACTATCTCCAATACTTCGAGGTTGATGATGATAAACCCTGCATAGATCACTAAATGCATGACCGCAACTAATGGATTGCGAAACATTTTCTTTTGTCCAAGTGCAAGCAAAAGTAAATTTCTCCAGCGTTTAGCAGGTTGATCGGTGAGCTTTTCATCCCTTCCCAATAAAATATTCCTTCTTATCTGTCCCGTCTTTTTTACGAAGAAATAAATAGCGACAACCGATAGGAGAATGAATAAAAATTGGGGAACGTATTGCATGAAAAGTGGTTAGAGATGCTAAGATAAGATAAAGGGTTAAACAAATTGATAATGCGAAAACGTATTGGCTTACTCTATCTACATTTTATTTGTTTATGGGGTAGCCCCTACAGGGCATGAAATCAATTGATATGTTTTTCTACAAATATTTTGCCCCGCTGGGGCAGAATAAAACATTATCGCAGCCAAAGTTTCAATGGCTATTATAAATACCCCGTCAGGGGTAACCTGTTTGTAGAAAAGATACCAAAATGTGATGTTGCCCCATAGGAGCTACCTATTATTAAAAAAGGGTAATTGCGTTGAGATGATATATTGTATTAATTGTTGAATACTCGATTTGTTCTTACTTTGAGCCTGAAAATAACACTATGGCTGAAAAAAATTATATCCTTTCCAAAGAAGAAGCGGCACATAAATTACGCAGACTCGCTTTGGAAGTAGCGGAAGAGTTGCAGGGCGATGATGCAGAACTGGTGATCATCGGTATCCGCAACAGTGGCATGGTGATAGCAGAAAAAATAGGAGAGTTGATCAAGCCTTACCTGCATATTCCCATGGAGATCATTTCAGCAAGCCTGGATAAGAGTATGCCGGTGGATACGGAATTAAGCAAGCCCATCGACTTCAATCAAAAAAATATACTGATCGTTGACGATGTTACCAATAGTGGCAGAACATTGCTTTATGTTTTAAAACCTTTGCTGCAATATCATCCCAAACGTATACAGATATTGGTTTTGGTAGAAAGGATGCATAAACTATTCCCTGTAAAGCCCGATCATGTAGGATTATCTGTAGCCACTACGTCAGAAGAAAATATACATGTGGAAGTGATCGATGGAGAGATCAACGGTGCGTATATCAACAGCTAAAACTGTATCCAGTTCCACTTAAGTTTATTCTGTGACAATTCCAGTGACGGGGTAGGGAACTTGAAAGTATTCAGTACAAAAAATACTGTCTTTAATAATTTGCTTTTTGTTTTGATCTTTGTGAGATCTATGTCCGGCGCCAAATGCCACCTGTGAAAACGTGGAATATCCTTACGCGACACATAAACTCCATTTGCATCAATCCATTCGTTCTCCACTCCACCAAACATTCCATCGGCGCCATGTCCCAATGCGATATTAAGCCATGCAGGCCAGCCAGAGTTTTTGGCAAATGACCTTATGTTCACGCTCAGCCAATAGGTTTGCGCATTATAATCTTTGTGCACTCTTTCAAGAAAATTTTTGCCAAAGATGTCATCTGCCCTTCCATTCAAATTATATCCACTATAATCATTCCTGTGTGCCGAGAATTTGACCTGTATGCGTTGCTCTTTCCAGATGAGTTCCTGCGAAATAAATGCACCGGCTCCAATAGTGTTGCCCATCATATCTCCATAGCTAAAACCCCAGGCAGAAGAAAAGCCATCAAATATTTCTACTACAGTTTGATGCGCCAACCCGGTGAGCCCGCCCAGCCAGACAGCTTTTGTATGGCTCACTCCCGTCCATTCCCAGGCTGCTGCAGTCAAGCGGCCAATAGTGTATGCTGCAGTTGCATGCCCGCATTTGTCCATCTGCTCCCATTCGTGATTGTCATTAAAAAAATGAAAGGACGAAGAAGGGATGCCTTTATACCAGGTTTGGTAAAGTACAGACATTCCCGACACTTCTCCCACAACCGATGCCGTGGCTAAAAACCAGACACGCTTTTTATTGGGGTGTGATAATGTCTTATCGGGGGTGGAATCATTCAAACCCAGTAAATGGAACTCGTAATTGCCTGTCAGCAATTTTTCATTGGCAACAGCAAATGTATTTTCAGGTTGGATGGTTGAGGCGAGGGGATAAGTACCCGTTAGGTTCTGTCCAAATGAAGAAAAAGAAAAAAGGGTAAAAAACAGGAGATTTATATACTTCATTATGTCAAACTTACGGCAGTAAACTGATTATGGTTTATTTTGGGGTCTTAAAATCTATAAAATATCGGTAAACTTGTTTTAAAAGAAGGTTTACCGCAGAGACGGAGAGACAGGGAGGTTCGCAGAGATAAGGAATTCAACTCAGCGTAACTCTCCGACTCCCCGCCTTCCCGGTGAAATAAATAATAACTCATCTAAACCTACACGCAATATGGATGCCGCAATTTTAGAAAAAGTAAATACCTGGCTCAATGGCCATTACGATGACTCAACAAAAGACGCCATCAGGAAACTGCAGACAGACAATCCCAAAGAGCTGGAGGAAAGTTTTTACCAGAACCTTGAATTTGGTACTGGTGGTTTGCGTGGCATCATGGGTGCTGGCACCAACCGCATGAATAAATATACCGTGGGAATGTCTACGCAGGGTTTTGCTAATTATTTAAAGAAAGCATACGGGGATACAGAAATAAAAGTGGCCATTGCACATGACTGCCGCAATAACAGCCGCTTCTTTGCTGAAACAACGGCTAATATCTTCGCTGCCAATGGATGCAAGGTCTATTTATTTGAAGCGTTACGCCCAACACCCGAATTAAGTTTTGCCATCCGTACACTGGGCTGCAAGGCAGGCGTGGTGTGTACTGCCAGCCATAACCCCAAAGAATACAATGGCTATAAAGCCTATTGGGATGACGGTGCGCAATTGGTTCCGCCGCATGATAGCAATGTGATTAAAGAAGTGGAAGCGATAGCCAGTGTGGATGATGTAAAATGGAGTGGCGGTGAAGCAAATATCACTATCATTGGAAAAGAAATGGATGAAAAATATATTGCTATGGTGAAGGGGTTGAGTGTGTACCCGGAAGTGATCGCCAAACAGCATGATCTGTCTATTGTTTATACTCCTATTCATGGCAGCGGTATCATGCTGGTGCCAAAAGCATTAGAGGCATTTGGTTTTACCAATGTTCATATTGTGGAAGAACAGGCGGTACCCGATGGAAATTTCCCTACAGTAAAATATCCCAACCCCGAAGAAAGTGAGACCATGAGCATGGGATTGCGCAAAGCAGAAGCATTGAATGCAGATATTTTATTGGGGACCGATCCGGACTCCGACAGGGTAGGAGTAGGTATCAAAGACCACAAAGGCAAATGGATATTAATGAATGGGAACCAGACCGCTGTGCTGGCTTTTGCCTATATGATGGAAGCGCGCAGGAAAAAAGGAATTGCCCAGCCAAATGATATGGTGGTCTCAACGATCGTTACTACTGCCATGATCAATGAAGTGGCGAAACAGAATAGCGTTACCTGCTATGATGTGTTGACTGGTTTTAAATGGATCGCTTCGCTGATAAAAGAAAAAGAGGGAAAGGAAAATTATATCATTGGTGGTGAGGAAAGTTTTGGATTGATGATAGGAGATAAGATACGCGATAAAGATGCCGTGAGCGCGGTTTGTATTTTGTGTGAAATGGCAGCCGTTGAAAAAAACAATGGCAGCACTTTATTCGACAAGTTGCTGGATATGTATGTGCAGTATGGATTTTATTTGGAAACATTGATCAGTATCACCAAAAAAGGGATGAATGGCCAGAAAGAAATTGCGGATATGATGAGGGGCTACCGTGATCAGCCACCCACCACCATCAATGGAAGTAAAGTGGTGAAGTTGTGCGACTACCAGTTGCAGGTAGCAAAGGATATGATAACGGGAGCAACTACTCCTATTGCATTGCCAAAGAGCAATGTGCTTCAGTTTTTCCTTGAAGATGGAAGCAAGATATCTGCGAGGCCCAGCGGGACAGAACCTAAGATCAAGTTTTATTTCAGTGTGAAAACGGAATTGAAAAGCAAAACGGATTATGATACTAAGCATACAGAACTGGAAAGCAAGATCAAGGGGATCATTGATAGTATGGGGTTGAAATAATTTTTTTACCGGGGAGTCGCAGAGACGGAGAAAAACGCAGAGAAATTTTATATCTCTGCCCGCCCGGCTAAGCCGTTCGGACGGGCGAACCTCCCCGCCTCCCTGTCTCTGCGCTTGCCTCGCCATAGGCGATGGGTAATTCTTTTTCCACTTACTTTGTGTTTATGAGAAAGTACGAGGACACATACCAGCACAAAGGTTTACGAAAACAATTGGTGAGCCTGTTGCGTGAGAAAGGGATCACGGATGAAAATGTATTACAAGCCATTAATAATATTGCCCGGCATTATTTTTTAGATCCTGTATTTGATAAGACGGCTTATGAGGACAGGGCATTCCCGATAGGTGAGGGACAAACCATCTCGCAGCCATATACAGTAGCATATCAAACGCAACTTTTGCAAATTAAAAAGCAGGAGAAAGTATTGGAGATAGGTACAGGCAGTGTGTATCAATCA
The DNA here is from genome assembly GCA_903884185.1 of uncultured Chitinophagaceae bacterium. Classification (GTDB taxonomy): domain Bacteria; phylum Bacteroidota; class Bacteroidia; order Chitinophagales; family Chitinophagaceae; genus CAISDV01. Next base: position 10,043 of record CAISDV010000053.1, read on the forward strand.
ACAGTACTGGCAGAAATGGGTGCCTGGGTGTTTACCATTGAGCGGCAGAAAAAATTATTCAATACCTACAAAGATTTTTACTTCAAAAAAAAATACCCCAATATTAAATTCTTTTATGGGGATGGATTTGAAGGCCTGCTTACGTTTGGGCCTTTTGATAAAATACTCATCACTGCTGCCGCGCCGCATATACCACCAAAACTGGTGGCGCAATTAAAACCCGGTGGTATGATGGTATTGCCAGTTGACGAAGGCGAATCGCAACGTATGCTGCGCATCACTAAACTTGAAGACGGCACTTTCCAAGAGGAATCTTTTGATTTGTTTTCTTTTGTGCCGATGCTGACGGGGAGGAATGGGTAGGTGGTAGTCAGAGATTGACAGATAATTTTAAATGCCCACCAAAACCTTCTCTTACAATACGCATGAGGGTTGAAAGCCTTATATCGCTTGCATCATTTTCGATCCTTGAAATGTAATTCTTTGTAGTACCGCATTTTTCTGCAAGCTGTTCCTGGGTCATATTTTTCTGCAGTCGTATTTCCTGCATCATAACGCCCAGTTTAAATGCTTCATAGCCTTGTTCAAATTTATCCCTGCGTTTTGTTCCCCGTTTGCCGAAATCTTTATCAATGAATTCTTCGAGGTCAACTAATTTATTTTTTCTTGCTTTCATAATATGCTGCTTTTAGCTTTTTTGCTTTATCAATTTCTTCTGTTGGTGTTTTCTGAGTCTTTTTCTGAAACCCATTTAATACTATTATTAATTGCCCTTCGTCAAAGAAACAGAAAATGCGAAAAATGTTGTTTCCTGAGCTAACCCTTATTTCGTAAATACCGTCATCAATATGTTTCAGGTATTTCTCAGACACAAATTGAATGTCCCTGATAACACGTATTGTCCAGAAAATACGGTCCTGAATTTTTTTGGTCTGTTTATTATAAAACTCCCAAAAGTCATCGCCATACACCTTCAAACTCCTTATTTGCCCCTTCATCTCTTCCATGTCCTTTCATCTTTTTCACAAAGCAAAGTTACCTAATTAGGTAATATTGGCAAAATTTAATGTAGAATTTTTAACCACAGATCCCGAAGTTTCGGGACCAGAAACACAGAGGAATACGTCATTTCGAATCCCCTGCTAACGGTATCAAATTATTTTTCCTGATGATGAAAGCAGGGGTGAGAAATCTTAGAAAATAGATGTCTTGTTTACGGAATGTTTAGCCACAGAGGCACAGAAACACAGAAG
>CAISDV010000054.1 GCA_903884185.1 uncultured Chitinophagaceae bacterium
AAGGATACCATAGCGACAGCACATGCCAGCGGATTACCCCCATACGTGCTTCCATGCTCGCCCGGTTTTATATTCATCATAATTGCATCATCACATAAAACAGCGCTGATGGGAAGTGTACCACCACTCATTGCTTTACCAAGCACCAAAATATCAGGCCGCACATTTTCATGATCACAGGCAAGCATTTTTCCTGTGCGGCATAAACCGGTTTGAATTTCGTCTGCTATCAATAGCACGTTGTATGTATCGCAGAGTTCCCTAACACGTTTCATATATCCCTCTGCAGGCAATACTACGCCAGCTTCACCCTGTATGGGTTCTACCATGAATGCTGCCACATTTTTATTTTGAAATGATTTTTCTAATGCGATCGTATCATCATACGGCACTGTTTGAAATCCCGGCATATAGGGGCCAAAGCCTTTGTAACTGCTTGGATCGGTGGAAGAGGAGATAGCTGCCAGTGTTCTTCCCCAAAAATTTCCTTCAGCAAAAACTACGATTGCTTTATTTTCTTCCACACCTTTCTTTTCATATGCCCAGCGGCGCGCCAGCTTTATAGCGGTCTCACCACCTTCCACTCCTGTGTTCATAGGTAACACTTTATCGAACCCAAAAAGAGTGGTGATATATTTTTCATATTCGCCCAACAGGTTATTATGAAATGCCCTTGATGTCAACGTAAGTTTTTGTGCTTGTGCAATAAGGGTTTGAATAATGGCCGGATGGCAATGACCCTGGTTAACTGCCGAATAGCCGCTTAGAAAATCATAGTAGCGCTTGCCATCTACATCATATAAAAAAACACCTTCCCCTTTTTCCAATACAACTGGAAGCGGATGATAATTATGTGCGCCATATTTTTCTTCTAACTGCAGGTAATGATTTGCCTTGCCTGGCAATGTATCTGTGAACATAAAAAAGATTAGAGGTTGAATAAAACGAATATAGTCCCGATACTATCGGGAAAGAAAGATCACTAGCAGTGATGATCTAAAAAATCAAGGTTTTGGCGGAGGAATTTCATTTTGTTCTATTCGTGGGCAAGATAGAAACTTATCGCTTAAATTGTGTATAAACCGCTCCAGAGGGACTTCATAGTCAACATTTCCCTGTTTCTGTGAAGAAATTCCCTAAAAAACACTGTTTTTCTATTGATTATTTGCGCCTGTCCCTTACCTTTGCCGTCCCGAAAAAACAGATGTTATGGCAAGAGTATGTCAGCTTACAGGTAAAAAGCCAATTTCAGGAAACAGTGTTTCCCATTCAAATATCAAGACCAAAAGGCGTTTTCTGCCCAATTTGCAGACAAAGCGTTTCTTTTTTGCTGAAGAAGACCGTTGGGTAACTTTGAAATTATCAACTGAAGCTATCCGTACCATCAATAAGAACGGGCTTAACTCAGTTATCAAACAATTAAGAGCAGCAGGCACTAAAATCTAAATACAATGGCAAGAAAAGGCAACAGGGTTCAGGTGATCATGGAATGTACCGAGCATAAGACCAGCGGTCAGCCCGGCACAAGCCGCTATATCACTGTAAAGAACAAAAAGAATTCTCCGGAAAGACTGGAGCTGAAGAAATTTAACCCGATTCTTAAAAAAGTAACTGTTCATAAAGAAATCAAGTAGTCATGGCAAAAGCAGCAAAAACCGCGATCAAGACCAAAGACCAGAAAGCAGCAGCGGAAGCAAAGAACTGGACAAAAGTGATAAAAGCCGTACGCAGCCCTAAAACAGGCGCTTACACTTTCAAAGAAGCGATCGTGCACAAGGATAAAGTGAAAGAATTCTTAGCGAAATAATCATTTCTGCAAATAATTGAAAGCTGTCCGACTAATCGGACGGCTTTTTTTATGCATTGATCTTCCAATAGTGGTTTGTTTGCGTATTAGTGTGTGATAATTTAAGAATAGCCACAGAGGCACAGAAACACAGAATATTCTGCTGTTTTCCCTCTGTGTTTCTGTGTCCGCCCGGCTGCTCCATTCGGACGGGCCTCTGTGGCTAATTTTTCCTAAAATCCTCTTTGCGCCTTTTTCAACTTTGCCTCTTTGCGTGAAACCTCCTCCTCAAATCAATTATCTTCGCCACACTATGGGCCTATTCGACAAATTATTCGGAAAGAAGGAAAAAGAAAGCCTTGATAAAGGGCTTCAGAAGACCAAAGAAGGTTTCCTGGCAAAGATCGCAAAGGCAGTTGCCGGTAAGACCTCTGTAGATGAAGACGTACTGGATCAGCTCGAAGAAGCATTGGTGAGCGCCGATGTGGGTATTGAAACAACCCTCGAGATCATCAAACGAATTGAAAAAAGAGCTAAAGAAGACAAATATGTCAATACCAGTGAGTTGAATAAACTGTTGCAGGAAGAAATCGTGTCTGTTTTGGTTGATCCGGCTGATAATTCACATGCCAGCTTCGACATACCCGAAGGGAAAAAACCTTATGTGATATTAGTGGTTGGAGTGAATGGAGTAGGTAAGACCACCACCATTGGCAAGCTTGCGCACAACTATAAAAAGGCCGGGCATGAAGTAATTCTGGGTGCTGCAGATACTTTCCGTGCCGCAGCAGTGGAGCAATTGACTATCTGGAGTGAAAGGGTGGGAGTACTGATAGTTAAACAGGGAATGGGTAGCGATCCAAGTGCTGTTGCTTTTGATACAGTACAAAGCGCCGTTGCAAAAGGAATGGATATCGCCATCATTGATACCGCAGGACGCCTCCACAATAAAACACATTTGATGGAAGAGCTTACCAAGATCAAACGTGTGATTAAAAAAGTAATTCCTGATGCGCCGCATGAAGTGATACTCGTACTCGATGGTTCAACCGGGCAAAACGCAGTAGAACAGGCAAAACAATTTACAGCTGCTACTGAAGTAAATTCTTTGGTCATTACCAAATTAGATGGAACTGCAAAAGGTGGTGTAGTACTCGCCATCGCCCATCAATTTAAAATACCTGTAAAGTTTATTGGTGTAGGTGAAAAAATAGACGACTTGATTGTGTTTGATAAACAGGAGTTTGTTGATAGTTTGTTTAAGTTGGAATGAAACGATGTGCGATGTTAGATGTGGGATGTACGATGTATTGTAAATGTCTTTGAGCCTATACCTTTTTTTAACGCAAAGAACGCCAAGGGTCGCAAAGTTCCGCAAAGAGTTTTCGGAAAAGTTGATGTGAACGTAATGATTCACAAAACTTAATCGGCAGGATTCTTCCTCCCCTTCTCCCCGGAGAAGCCCGCCCGGCCAAGCCGTTCGGACGGGGGGCCGGGGGATGAGGTCCCCTTAAAAACGATGAGGCCTAAAACGTATACCTAATCCCCAATCCACCCCAACCACCATCAAATCCTGTATTACCAACAAGGTTAAATACCGGCTGCCAGTCGAAGCTAATATTCAGCGGAACGCCCTGTATTTTATAATCAAGCCCTAACACACCATCAATACCGATCTCAACACTACCGTTTCTTGAAGGGAAGTCTTTAGTGTAAGAAGTATTATAAAAACCTGCGTGTGCACCGGCGCCTATATACCATTTCAGTCCATCTACCCCGTTGATATTGTTGTGCATTTCGTATAGACCAGTAAGCCTGAAACCATACTGCCAGAAGTATCCAAGCCCTTCCACAGCATTGTTCTGGCTGATAAAATGTTTAACGCTAATAGCGCCGGGAAAGACCTTAACGCCAACGGCTGTCTTATAATCTGAACTGGTGTTCATGTCCTGGCTTTTCACTGCGGAAACAGCGGCCATGATGAATAAAATAATGATGATCTTTTTCATGAGGGATTAGTTTTATCAAGATTAAACAAAATCATGCCAGAATATTCCCTCAGGTTTCTTAAAATTATACATCATCATTTATTTTAACCTATTGTATAGTTTTCTTTAGGTTTGTATTATGTATTCATTTCATGAATTAGTAAAGTCATTTGCTGACAAATTCAACCAGAAGCATTTTCCCGCTGAACCAAAAACATTGTATGAACCAGGCGAATATGTTCTGCAGATGGGAGGCAAACGTTTACGCCCGGTGATATGTCTGATGGCGAATGAATTATTTGGTGAACTTACTCCCGATGCCTGGCATGTGGCAAATGCCATTGAACTGTTTCACAATTTTACATTGGTGCATGATGATATCATGGATGCAGCTTCACTCAGGCGCGGGATGGAAACTGTTCACCATAAATATGGAACAAATACCGCGTTACTCGTTGGCGATGTAATGGCATTCCGGTGCTATGATCATCTCAATAAAATAAACACCAGTTACCTGCACCGCACATTATCTATTTTCAATACAATGGCAAGACAGGTTTGTGAAGGCCAGCAACTTGATATGGATTTTGAAAAGCAAAGCGCTGTATCGTTGAATGACTACATTCATATGATCAGCCTGAAAACTTCTGTACTCATTGCTGCCAGCCTTGAAATGGGCGCTATCATTGGAGGAGCAAGTGATGGAAATTGCAGGCATATCTATGAATTTGGAAGGAACCTTGGTATCGCTTTCCAGGTACAGGATGATTACCTCGATGCATTCGGCGACCCTGATAAATTTGGTAAAGAAACCGGTGGAGATATCCGCCAGAATAAAAAGACCTTCCTGATGTTACATGCATTGGAAGTTGCCACTGCTGCACAAAAAGCAGAATTAGAATTACTCCAGGCTGGCAATACTCCGGATAAAGTAGAAAAAGTATTGTCCGTTTTTAAAGCCTGTAATGTAGACGAATGGGCTAAAAAATTGAAAGAAAAATATATACAAACGAGTTTACAACACCTCGAATCCATTGCCGTATTATCTGCGCGCAAAAAACCTTTATTAGAGTTGACGGACTATTTAGTACAAAGAGAAAATTAGGGTTTCACGCAAAGCCGCAAAGGAGCCAAGGCGCAAATTATTTTCCTATATTTCTTGGTACCTTATTTTTTTTGCTCCCGATGTGTCGGGATTGCGTGAAACAACCTATTTTACCTTCCGGAACAAATTTCAACTCATGTCCAATTCCCTTTTCCGTACCAAGAACATTGACAAGATATTAAAGGATGCCGCCATCCAGGAAGAATCAGGCCATGGTGGTTCCGGCTTAAAGCGTGTACTAACACTCAAGGATCTCACTTTCTTTGGTATAGCAGCCATTTTGGGTGCTGGTAGTTTCAGCAGTTTGGGTGAAGCCTGTTTCAGGGGAGGCCCGGGTGTGATCATTCTATTTATTATTTGTGCTGTTGCATGTGGGTTCACTGCTTTGTGTTATGCTGAATTTGCAAGCCGTATTCCTGTTGCAGGAAGCGCTTACACCTATGCCTATGCTTCTTTTGGAGAAATGTTTGCCTGGATCATTGGCTGGGCGCTGATCATGGAATATTCTATCGGCAATATTTATGTGGCATTTTCCTGGAGCGATTATTTTGTTTCCTTTCTGCATAAAGTAGGCGTGAATATGCCCGACTATCTCACCTGCAGTTATACAGAAGCACATAAAGCAGTACTGGCTCATTCCACCAATCTCAGTTTGATCAACGCATGGAACTCAGCTCCAGTGATTGGTGGATTGAAGATCATCTTCTGCCTCCCGGCGATCGTCATTAATATCCTGATCACTATGCTGGTGTATATCGGAGTAAAAGAATCCAGGAATTTCAGCAATGCTATGGTGATATTGAAACTGGCGGTGGTGGTATTGGTAATATTGGTTGGTGCGTTTTATATTGATCCTGCCAACTGGCATCCCATAAATGATGCAGGCATACATGCTTTTATGCCAAATGGATTTAGTGGGGTGATGATGGCCGTCTCGGGTGTGTTCTTTGCCTATATTGGATTTGATGCCGTAAGTGTAATGGCCGAGGAGAGTAAGAATCCGCAACGTGATCTTCCCAAAGGGATGATCCTTTCGCTGGTGATTTGTACAGTGATATATATTCTACTCACACTGGTATTAACAGGTGTTCTTCCTTACAAACAATTTGAAGATGTAGGTGATCCATTATCAAGAATATTTGAAGTGAAGGGAATAGGATGGATGCAGTTCCTGGTCTCTATCTGCGCCGTGGTTGCCATGACAAGTGTATTACTCGTCTTCCAGATGGGACAGCCACGTATCTGGATGAGTATGAGCCGTGATGGATTGTTGCCACCTGTATTTCAGAAGATACACAAGAAATTTCAAACACCTTCTTTTGCAACTATAGTTACCGGCTTAATTGTTGGCGTGCCTATATTATTTACCGATAAAGAATTTGTACTTGATTTCACAAGTATTGGTACCCTGTTCGCGTTTGTACTGGTATGTGGTGGCGTATTGCTGATACCGAGAAAGCAAAAAGTAGCTGGTAAATTTAATATCCCATATATCAGTTCAAAATTCATTTTCCCATTATTGGTGATAGGAGCAGCGATCACATTGTTTGCTTCCAATAAAAATTATTTCAGCGACCTTACAATTATTAATAGCGCCAATGCTTCATTGAATGTTTCTACTATCATTCTTTGGATAGTGCTGGCAATATTATCAGTTGCAGGGTTTGTAAAAGATCTTTCCCTGATCCCATTGCTGGGATTATCCACGTGTTTATACCTTCTTACTGGTATGACCGCCATTAACTGGGAATGGTTTGCTTGCTGGCTGGTATTGGGTTTGGTGGTTTATTTTATGTATGGGTATAGGAAGAGCAAACTGGCGAAACGGGGTAGCAACTATACATTATAGGCGGCTCCTATGGAGCCTTGGTAAACGACTTTGTATTCAACTATAGACAGGATGCCCCTATGGGGCTTAGAACCAGAATATCTCTTGCATATAGATTTAAAAATAGTTTTAGATATAAATAGCTTCACTAAATAAGCACATTCTTGCTCCGTAGGAGCACCCTGTCTCTAGAAACGGCAACAACATTATTTAAGGCTCCATAGGAGCCTTGGTAAACGACTTTGTATTCAACTATAGACAGGATGCCCCCTATGGGGCTTAGAACCAGAATATCTCTTGCATATAGATTTAAAAATAGTTTTAGATATAAATAGCTTCACTAAATAAGCACATTCTTGCTCCGTAGGAGCACCCTGTCTATAGAAA
>CAISDV010000055.1 GCA_903884185.1 uncultured Chitinophagaceae bacterium
ATATCAAGCGCCAATACATTTACATCGCCCAATTCATTGTAATATGTTTCTGCCTCTTTTTTAATATTATCATTCAATCCCCACCATTCCTGTATCACGAACAACCATTTATTGCTTTTCTTTTTGCTTTTGATAAAATAAGCATGTGCATCTGCTCCTTCTGCAGCTTTGAACATAATATCCTCACCAATTGGATTTGCCAGCTTGAAATATTTTGGATTTTCATGAAGCCTGGCAAAATCAGGGTTGGCGGCATCCAGGCTGATCATTTCACTTACTTCATAATTATAGCAACTAACATAGCATTCCGGGGAAAGGAAAGCAGGTTCAGGTCTTTTAAAGGTATAGCTAAGCAGGCCAGCTACCAGGAAGGAGGCAACTGCCAATAAGAGAAATTTCTTCATAAAACGATTTTTTGAGTGAGGATTTACACCCTAAATTAACACTTTCCCGTCTCAGAAAATATAAAAATGCCGGGCAATTTTCCTGAACCGTTTTTTTACTTTAGGTTTGCATGACCTCCGGGAATTTCTTTCAATCACACTTTTTTTCCAAGGTCATTTCATTTAAGAACTGAACACAGGCAGAACACATCATTCTCCTGTTCGGTATTTATTTTTTGTAGTGAGAGAGAGTTGGCTGTTGTAAACTAGCAGGCAGCGGAAAAAGTGGGGTCATTGTATCAGTCAATATAAAATAACTTCAACCAGTCAACCATATTTTATGGCAAAGTATATTTTTGTAACGGGGGGTGTAACAAGCAGCTTAGGTAAAGGCATCATTGCTGCAAGCCTCGCCAAACTCCTCCAGGCAAGGGGTTTCAGGGTAACCATACAAAAATTAGATCCGTATATTAATGTGGATCCGGGTACACTGAATCCTTATGAACATGGTGAATGTTTTGTAACAGAAGATGGCGCTGAAACAGATCTTGACCTTGGCCACTACGAAAGATTCCTGAGCATTTTTACTTCACAGGCGAATAATGTAACCACCGGAAAGATCTACCAGACAGTGATTAATAAAGAACGTGCAGGAGATTTCCTCGGAAAAACGGTGCAGGTGGTCCCGCATATCACTGACGAGATAAAAAGAAGAATGACATTATTGGGTAAAGACGACCAGTTTGATATTGTGATCACTGAAATTGGCGGAACCGTGGGTGATATCGAGAGCCTGCCTTTTATTGAAGCCGTGCGCCAGTTACAATGGGAATTGCCGGAAGAGGATGTGGTAGTGGTTCATCTTACCCTGATCCCTTATCTGCGAGCAGCCAAGGAATTAAAGACCAAACCTACCCAGCATAGTGTAAAAATGCTGAGCGAAACGGGTGTTCACCCTGATGTGATCGTTTGCCGTACCGAAGAACCTTTGAATAATGATATAAAACGCAAGATCGCTTTGTTCTGTAATGTAAAAGTGGAAGCGGTGATAGAAGCGATGGATGCATCCACCATTTATGAAGTGCCTTTATTGATGTTGAATGAAAAACTGGATCTCTATTGCATGAAGAAATTGGGTATTACAGAATTTGCTGAACCCAAATTAGATAAATGGATCGGTTTTCTTGATCGACTGAAATATCCAAAAAGCAAAGTCACCATTGGACTGATAGGAAAGTACATTGAATTGCAGGATGCATACAAATCCATCCTCGAAAGTTTTATACATGCCGGTGCCATGAACGATGTAAAAGTACAGGTGGTAAATATTCACAGCGAATATATCACGCAGGAAAATGTTTCTGAGAAATTAGATGGATTGGATGGATTGCTGGTGGCGCCCGGTTTTGGGCACCGCGGAATAGAAGGAAAGATATTTGCTGTTCAATATGCGCGTGAACATGGATTACCATTCTTTGGTATCTGTTTGGGTATGCAGATGGCAGTGATAGAATTTGCAAGGAATATTTTAGGATTGAAGGATGCGCACTCCACTGAGATGGATGTCAACACTTCCAATGCGGTCATCAATATGATGGAGCTGCAGAAGAAGATCACTATGAAAGGCGGCACTATGCGTTTGGGCGCTTATCCATGCGAGATCAAGAAGGGCACACTTGCTGAAAAAATATATGGAACGAACATGATCAGCGAACGCCATCGCCACCGCTATGAATTCAATAATGATTATTACGAACAATTCGAAAGCAATGGGATGGTCATGAGTGGCAAGAACCCTGAAACAGGATTGGTAGAGATCGTTGAACTGCCAAGCCATCCTTTTTTCATAGGCGTACAATATCATCCTGAATTAAAAAGTACCGTGGAAAGGCCAGCTCCATTGTTTGTGAGCTTTATTGCCGCTGCCAAGCTCCATAATGAAAAGAAGAGCGCGGTTAAGAGCCACTCGTTGCAGGATGCGTTGATATGATCGTGCCTAAGTTAACCTCTCTATACTGCAGGTTATGAATTATAAGTGATAAGCTATGAGTTGGGGAGACACCTTTGTGCCCCTTTGCGCCCCGATACTTCGGGGTTTGCGGTTATTTATCTTTATTTTCATTCTTCACGATGATCCCACAGCTACATATTATCCTTACCGAACTACTGGAGCAGTATAAACTGCATGTAAATAACAATGTTGAGAATGATTTTGCAAAACTGCACGACAGTGAACTAAGTATGGATGCTTTCAGTTTTTATACTTCTGTATCGGCTGTATTTTCTTCTAAAATTGAAGGAGAAAATATTGAACTGGATTCATATATCAAACACAAGCGACTGGGGGCGCATTTCCTGCCCGATTATACCCGCAAGACCGATGACCTCTACGATGCTTACTTTTTTGCACAAAAAACAAAACTTTCTGCAACATCTTTGGAACAAGCACATGCCTTACTGACCAAACATATTTTGCAAAAAAGCCAGCAGGGTAAATTGAGAACCGGCAATATGTTTGTCATTACAAAAGACGGCAAGATCGAATATGTGGCTGCCACCCCTGATAAAGTAAAAGGGGAAATGGAGAAACTATACAATGATATTGAATCATTGATCAAGGCTGAGTTGAATTGCAATGAGATTTTCTTTTTCGCTTCTATGATTCACCTTGTGTTTGTAAAGATCCATCCGTTTGAAGATGGTAATGGAAGGGCAGCAAGGCTATTGGAAAAATGGTTCATCGCAGAAAAATTGGGCCCCAAAGCATGGTTTATTCAATCTGAAAAAAACTACTACACACACCATCAATCTTATTACACTAATATCAGGCGCTTAGGACTTGAATATGATGAACTGGATTACTCCCAGGCATTACCGTTTTTATTAATGCTACCGGCTTGCTTTGCTAATGAATAGGAATTTTAGAGGGCCAATCCAGTTTAATTCCCCCCAATGCTTTATTTTCATCCCTCAAATACACTCTTATGAAATCAATTCGTATCCTGCTTGCAGTTTCTGCCATTTTTATAGTTGGAATATCTCTCGCCCAGCCACCACAAGGGCGTAAATGGACAAAAGATGGCAATGGCTATTACCAAACTGAAGGTGGAGGCATTGTTCAATACAGCCTTCCTTCCCTGGAAAAGAAAGTGATCGTTGAGAAAGCAAAATTTATTCCAGCCGGCCAAACAGCTGCACTGGCTATTCGTAATTTTTTCTTTTCGGAAGATGGGAAACAAGTATTGATATATACAAACACTCAACGTGTATGGCGCTATGATACACGTGGTGATTACTGGGTACTGGATATGGCAAGCGGCAGTTTAAAGAAATTAGGAAAAGGCAAACCTGAATCTTCTTTGATGTTCGCTAAGTTTTCTCCCGATGGAAAAAAAGTGGCGTATGTGAGTGAATATAATTTATATGTGGAAGATGTGGCAAGTGGAAAGATAGATGCATTGACAACAGACGGAAAACGCAAACTCATCAACGGAACATTCGACTGGGTATATGAAGAAGAATTTTCTTGCAGGGATGGTTTTCGCTGGAGCCCGGATAGCAAACAAATTGCCTACTGGCAGATGGATGCAAAGACCACGAAAGATTACTTAATGCTTGATAATACTGATTCCATATATCCTTTTGTAAAACCGGTTGAATATCCTATCGCCGGTGAAGCGCCGTCTCCATTTAAGATTGGCGTGGTAAACATCGCTACAGCAAAAACAAAATGGATGAGCATTCCAACAGACCCTGTTCTGCAATCTTATGTTCCGCGTATGGAGTGGGCGGCCAATAGCAGCGAACTCATTATTCAACACCTTAATCGCAAACAGAATCAGAGCGACCTGATGCTATGTAATGTGGCAACAGGAACATCAGCCAATATTTATACTGAACAAGACGCTGCATGGATTGACATCCTGCCAGCGTGGGATGAATCGTATTCTTATGGCGGGTGGGACTGGCTGAATAATGGGAAAGAGTTTTTGTGGGGAAGTGAAAAAGATGGCTGGCGCCATTTATACCGCATCAGCCGCGATGGAAAAAAAGAAACTCTGGTAACGGTAGGTAATTATGATGTAATGGATATTAGCGCAGTTGATGAAAAAAGCGGCTATGTATATTTTTCTGCTTCTCCCGAAAATGCCACGCAAAAATATTTATATCGCACCAAACTGGATGGAACAGGCAAGGCAGAACGTTTGTCGCCAATGAATCAAAATGGTACGCATAATTATGATGTTTCCCCAACCGGAACTTTTGCCTCCCATTCTTTTTCCAATTATTATACCAGGGGCGTATCTGAATGGGTTGCATTGCCAAGCCATGATGCATTGGACGGTCACAAAGTATTTCATGCAGTAGAGCAGGCTGATTCAACAAAATCCAATGTCAAATTTTTTAAAGTAAGATCATCTGAAGGAGTGGAGATGGATGCCTGGATGGTGAAGCCCACAAATTTTGATGCTTCAAAAAAGTACCCTGTTGTGTTTTTTGTTTATACTGAACCTGCCGGGGCAAATGTAAAAGACCAGTATGGGGTAGGGAATAACCGCCTTTACCAGGGCAATATGGCAAATGACGGGTACATCTATATTTCGATAGACAATCGTGGTACGCCTGTGCCAAAAGGAAGTGCATGGCGCAAAAGCGTATATAAAAAGATCGGTTTGGTGAATATCCGCGACCAGGCATTGGCTGCCAAAGAAATATTGAAATGGCCCTTTGTAGATACTTCGCGCATTGCTGTTTGGGGATGGAGTGGTGGAGGCTCAGCTACATTAAACCTCATGTTCCAATTCCCTGAAATTTATAAGACAGGTATTTCTATTGCGGCAGTAGGTAATGAACTCACTTATGATAATATTTACCAGGAACGTTATATGGGATTGCCGCAGGAAAGCAGGCAGGATTTTGTAAATGGATCGCCTATCACGTATGCAAAAAACCTGCAGGGGCATTTATTATATATTCATGGAACGGGCGATGATAATGTGCACTACATGAATGCTGAAATGTTATTGAATGAACTGATCAAATATAATAGGCAGTTTCAGTTTATGTCATACCCCAATAGGTCGCATGGCATTTTTGAAGGAGCGGGAACTACTTTGCATTTATCAACTTTATATACCAATTATTTAAGACAGTATTGCCCGCCGGGAGGGAGGTAGAATGAAATTTGACGTTGCGCCTTTGCGTAAAACCAAATAGTTAATTCTCCTGCTTGGTAAGCATATCCCGTTTCGTCTCATTCCACAAACTATCAAAACTTTTGTCTTTTTCTTCTTTCCATTCACCAATACGGTCTTTCATTTTGGTTCTTCGTTCTTCCATTGTATCTGTGAATAGGTTTTTGATAAAGATGCTGTCTTGCTCAAATGCCATGGTATTATACATTTCACGGAGTTGTTGTTCCCTGTCAATATTATTTTTCACCATTTCTTTTTCGGCTTCTTCGCGCAATTTTACTTTCTCATCGTAAGTACCTGTAGGCAATAATATTTTAGCGATCACCGGCATCAGTTCTATCAGCATTAATAAAATAACGAGTAAATAATACCTCACCTGCAATGCACTATTGGTAGCGATCAGGTTATTGAGCGCTTCTATTCGTGTGAGAAACCCGTCATTCAACAATGCATCAAATGATTGCTGTTCTTTCTGAATGGAAGTTTCTATAGCGGCTAAAGAACTATCAATTGTTTTGAGGGATGGTTGTAAACTCGTATTCATCAATTGATATTCCGCATCCAGTTTCAGGTATTCTTTTTGTTTTGCCTGCGCAATATCTTTTAACCCTATCTTTTTGCTTCCGCCACTGCCATCGGTCTCGGCGATAAAGCCATTTCGTGCAGTGGATACTTCATTGTATTTATCGCCCAGTTGCTTTTCCATTGATCTTTTGGTATCAAGCAACCGGTTTTTTGCAGCATAATAAAGAGTGTCCTGCTGCTGGCGTTTATCGCGCTTCTTTTTTTCATTGTCGAGCGAGATCTGCAAATGCACTTCCTTATTGAATAAATAAAGCAATGCTGGTTGCGCCATAAAAAATCCAATCGTGATGGCCAGTACCCCCCTCACAACCAACGGCAGTATTTTGTTTTTATTAAAACTGTTGATCCCTTTGATAAGTGCGCGGTCGATGGAAAGAATGATCCCCCCCATAAAAATGCCTAAAATAACAGACGCGAAAATATTGTCAACCACAGTGCTGAAGAAGTAGGTCCATGCCAGTGTTGCAAATAGCCAGGTGCCCAATACACTCATGCCAATGATGGCGTATCGGTTGCGATCGATCACGCAGTCGGTCAATAACTCTTTTTCGGCGGTTGACAGCCACCATAAGAATCGGTTCCATTTGGTTACCCGGTAGCTTTCCCTTTGGGAGAGCATGCTTACGCTTTCCTGCATAGTACAAGATTTAGAGATGTGGTTGGTAGAAGTTGGGAATAGAAGTGGTTGGGGTTGGAACTGGTGTAAAGAAACGATTAAAGTTTGAAAATGTGAAACCGGCAAACGCTTTTATGAACGGATTAACGAACCTGCCTCAGCCCGGTTTGGGACGTCATTCTATGCAACAAAGAGTCAAAACGCAAAATCCGCAATCTACCTGCCGTTCCCTACCTTTGCCGCTCAATAATTGTTTATGAAGCTGGATAAGAACACGGTAATTGGATTTGTACTCCTTGGGATATTATTTGTTTTGTTTTTCTGGTATACAAACCAGTCGCAGCAGGCAGTCATGGCTGAGCAGAAAAGAAAAGAGGATTCATTGTCAAAACTGAATGCATTAAAGTTCAAACCCATTGATACAGCTACGGCAAGGATCGACTCTCTGAAAAGGGATTCAGCCACGAAAGTTTCTACTGCCGGAAATTTTACCAATGCAGCGATCGGTACAGAAGAATTGGTAAGCGTTGAAAACTCCATCATGAAAGTGGTCTTCACTAATAAAGGTGGAAGAGTGAAATATGTTGAACTGAAAAAATACAGTTCATTCGATAGTTCGCTTGTGCGACTGGGGAATGACAGCCTCGGATATAAGATCAATACCGGACCTAATAATGCAGCCTTCTCAACAGACTTATTTTTTGCAGCATCACCCGTTGTAAAAAATGCTGATAGCAGCCAGAGCATCAGCTTTGTCTTGAAAAATGCATCAGGAGAAACAGTAGAACATCAGTATACGATCAAGCCACATGAATATATGATCGACTGGAACCTGAAGATGGATGGCGCCAATAAATTATTAAATGATAATGAGCTGAAGATGACCTGGAGTTCTCATCCGCAGCAGCACGAAAAATCTGCTCAGTATGAAAGACAGATGAGTTATGTGTGTTTTTCTGAAGGAAATGATTTTGATTATATCTCTGCAAAAACCAACCGCACTTTTGAAAAGCCGGTACAATGGGTGGCCATCGTGCAGCAATTTTTTAATACTACACTTCTGACAAAAGGAAATTTCAGCAGCGGTAAAGTGGAATGGTCACGCGGTACAGATTCAAGCACTACCCTTTCTGCCGTGGATGCAGGCCTGCAAATGAAACTACCTATCGCTTCTTCAGCAACAGTTCAGTTTCAATTGTACTATGGACCTAATGATTATAAGATACTAAAGAACGAAGCGGCAGGTATGGACCAAATGGTGAACCTGGGAAGGGACCTCTACTCGTTTGTACGGCCTATCAATAAATATGTGATCATGCCCGTATTTGATTTCTTTGCGGGATTTATTAAAAACTTTGGCTGGGTGATCTTGTTGCTGACGGTATTTATCCGTTTGGTTACATCACCACTTACTTACAGCAGCTACCTCAGCGGCGCCAAGATGAAAGTGTTGCGGCCAGAACTGGATGTTATCAAGAAAAAATTGGGAGACGACAAGCAAGGTTTTGCCATGGAACAAATGAAACTGTTTAAGGAGGCAGGAGTGAACCCTTTGGGGGGATGTATTCCGGCGCTTTTGCAGATTCCTATCTTCTTTGCCCTGTATAGTTTCTTTAACTCTAATATTGAATTGCGTGGCCAATCATTCTTATGGAGCCATGACCTTTCTTCTTATGATGTGATCGCAAAACTGTCGTTTAATATCCCGGGATTTGGTGACCATATCAGTTTGTTTACGATCACTGCGGTGCTTACGAGTTTCCTGATCTCTATTTATAATATGGCATCTACTCCTACGCAGGATAATCCTGCACTGAAGTATATGCCTTATATATTTCCATTCCTGATGTTGTTCTTCTTTAACCGGCTTCCTTCGGCTCTTACCTGGTATTATACTGTGTCTAATAGTTTAACGCTGATTTTACAGCTCATCATTCAGAAATATATCATCGATCATACTAAAATACTAGCCAAGATTGATGAGAAAAGAAAATCACCTAAGGTAAAAGCCAAAAGCAAGTGGCAGGAGCGTTATGAACAGATGATGGAAAGCCAGAAAAAAGTGCAGGAACTCAAGAACAAGAATAAAAGATGATAATATTTGGCCAATAGCAATATTTTAAAGCCTGTCCTGTTTCAGTGACGGGCTTTTTTGTTATCATTGGCATGAGATTAGGTATAAATGATCATTATGAAGAAAGGAACGGTCCTGCTAATTATAGGCATGGGTATTTTTTTAGGGACGAAGGCACAGCAACGGGTAGTGGCAGAATGTACCATTACTTATACGGTTGCTGCGGCTGATAGTGCAACCGATAAAGAACTTTCCGAGTCATTAAAAACAGCAGGTAAAACCATTTATATTAAAGGCAATGAAGGGCGTGCAGACATTACTGGTGCGGCATATACCCAATCTACTTTTTTTGATAAAACAAACGGTACTGTAGTTGTGCTGAGAGAATTTGGCAATAATAAATTTATGACAAGGCTGGACAATACGCAATGGGCAGCAGCGAATAAAAAATTTGCAGGGGATGTTTTCATTCCTGCTTCTGAAACAAAAACAGTTCTTGGCTATGAATGTAAAAAAGGAATGCTACAATTAAAAGACGGTGGTTCTTTCACAGTATACTATGCATCTAATATCATTGCTTCTGTAAAGGAACTTGAATATGAATTTAAAGATATACCAGGAGTAGTACTGGAATATGAAGAACAGGACGCAACCGGCAAAAAGATCAGGTATACGGCAACAAAAATAAACTTAAGCCCTGTCCCGGCTTCGAAGTTTGATATACCCACTTCCGGGTACAGGATATTAAATTAGTGATTAGATGGCGCCTTGAACTTAGCGAGAGGCGTTTTAGGCAGTTTTACTTTAAAACTGTAAGGATAGATATAAGTGCTGTTACCCCTGTCAAACTGAAGCATGGAATTTACTTCAAGTCCTGAAGGGCTTTGTTTCTGATTCGTTACTTGTAAACCCTGGAATTGAAAATTTAAACGGAGGGCAGACATGGTTAATGTCTTGTGTGAAAAATTCCCAAGATTTTTAAGAGTGTACCTGTTGTCCCTGTTCTTTTCTATTTCCTTGCCTGTAATAGAGAAAGAAAAAGACGCCAATGCCACCTGCATAGCCATGATGCAAACGGCTGCAAAAGCAAATTTTTTTATGTGGCGTGATTGGAACATTTGGAGCAAATATAGGGTTTTCTTAAATATTCCCCAATTTTCGTCTTATTAACAAACGTTAATAAACCAAAAAAGGTTGCCCGAAACTTGGATTCCTTTCGTTTTAGGTGTATTTTGGATCAACTAATCCACGAATGAAAGAAAATCCTAATCGTGAAGACCGGGAAGAATTAAAAGAGCTGATCAGGCAATACCAGAACCTGAAACAGGGCCGTAGCCACGCCTTCCTTGAAGAAGATTCCTTTGAACGCATCATTGATTATTTTGACGACAAGGATGACCTTGACGAGGCACTTTCAGCTACCGAAACGGGGCTGGAGCAATTTCCTTATTCATCTCAGTTAATGATCAAAAAGGCCGACCTGCTCCTTGCGGCACGAAAATATGCCCAGGCATTGGAAATATTGGAGGTAGCAGGCTTGTACGACAGCAGTGATGTGAATTTATATATCCTGAAAACAGATGCTTACCTAGCACTTGATCAGCAACCCAAAGCAGTAGAACTTCTGGAAGCGGCATTACAACTATTTGATGGGGAAGAACGCCTGGATCTTTTATTTGAACTGGCAGATGTGTACGACGATTATGAAGAATTTGATAAAGTATTTGATTGCCTGAAACTGTTACTTCTTGATGAGCCTAATAATGAAGAAGCTTTATATAAAATTTGTTTCTGGACAGATTTTACCGGGCGTAATGAAGAAAGTATCAAACTGCACCAGGACATCATTGATGAATTTCCATACAATGAGATTGCCTGGTTCAACCTGGCTGCTGCATACCAGGGATTGAAATTATATGAGAAGGCAATTGATGCATATCAATATGCTGTGGCGATAGATGAAAAATTTGATTATGCTTACCGCAATATGGGTGACGCCTATCTCCGGCTACGGAAATATAAAGACGCGATAGAAGTGCTGGAAAAAGTATTGGAGCTCTCGCGCCCGGAATATGTGATCTATGAGGCTATTGGCCATTGTTTTCACAGGATGGGAAATTTTGCCCAGGCAAGGTTTCATTATAAAAAAGCAGTGCATCTCAATCCGGATGACAGCAAGTTGCATTATAAGATAGGAGTTACTTACATGCTCGAAGACCAATGGCAGAGTGCAGTAAAGCATTTGGAAAATGCCATGCGCATCCATCGTAATATTCCTGATTATAACCTGGCGATGGGAGAGTGCAAGATGAATCTCCTTCAATTCAAAGATGCCATTATCAGTTTTGGAAATGTGGTCCGAAGCAAACCACGCAATACTGCCGGCTGGGATGCATTGATCAGGTGTTTGTTCAAAGCCGAATATTTTGAAGAAGCGATGGAACAGTGTCTTGCTGCTTTGAAAGCAACAGATGGTAAACCGGTTTTTATTTTTTATTACAGCGCTGCATTGTTTTCTTCAGGCAAAACAAAAGAAGGGATACTGCAATTGGAAACAGCTATGTCCAAAGCACCAAAACTGCTTAAAAAATTTGTTGCACTCAACCCGGGTATCCTTCAAAATAACCAGGTGGTGGATGTCCTCGCACGGTATAAAAAAGGAAAAAAAATTTAGGGAATGGATCTGTATCATGGCATGAAATGATCGTGCCTGCCTGTTTTGATTTGCCTATAAGAAAAGTAGACTAAACCAAGTCGTTCAATTCCTTTATTTTTGCCCCGATCTGATTTTTGTATCTCTTAAAAATGACCAGGAATGAATTTTAATTTATCACAGATACCGGAACGCAACAAGAAACCACGTAATCACGGGATTACGATGGTGATGTACAAAGGCCTTAGCATTAATGAAGTGCATAATTTTTTAGATGTATCAGGCCCGCATGTAGATATAGTGAAACTGGGCTTTGGAACATCCTTTGTAACGCCCAAACTGCGCGAAAAAATAGAAGTGTATAAGGAATTTGGTATGCCTATTTATTTTGGTGGTACACTTTTCGAGGCATTTTTGGTAAGGGACCAGTTTGATGATTATATAGCAGTGTGTAAAGATTATGGAATTGATTATGTTGAAGTAAGTGATGGTTCTGTCAATATCCCCCACGCCGAAAAATGCGGATATATTGAAAAACTCACAAAATTTGGTACAGTGTTGAGTGAAGTGGGAAGCAAGGATGCTGCTCATATCATTCCGCCATATAAATGGATCGAATTGATGCGTGCCGAACTGGAAGCAGGTTCTACCTATGTGATCGCAGAAGCAAGGGAAGCAGGTAATGTGGGCATTTACCGTGGTACAGGTGAAGTAAGAGAAGGCCTGGTGCAGGAAATTCTTACGCAGATACCCGAAGAAAAAATTATATGGGAAGCGCCGCAAAAAGCGCAGCAATTATATTTTCTTGAACTGATAGGGTGCAATGTGAATCTCGGGAATATCGCTCCTAATGAAGTTATCCCGCTGGAAGCAATGCGTATTGGTTTGCGTGGCGATACATTTGACCTGTACCTGAAAAAGTGATCATTCGCTTATAGTTAAACCGGCTCTTCATCTCAACAAGTATGAATCATCTGCAATACCAATCTTTGGGTGATGAAAGCAAACGGTTATTTGGGTTGATCGGCTACCCGCTATCGCATTCTTTTTCCAAGAAATATTTCGACAAAAAATTTTCTGCCGAAAAGATCGATAACGCTTTCTTTGAACTCTTTTCTATTGAGAAAATAGAAGCCCTGCATGAAATATTGAAGCTGAATAAAAATCTTAGTGGCCTCGCCGTTACCATTCCCTATAAAAAAGAAGTGCTTCCATTTTTAGATGAGACTGATGAACTCGTAAATAAAACAGGTGCGTGTAATTGTATCAGCATACGGAGTGGAAAACTTTGCGGCTATAATACAGACATCATGGGATTTGAAGGATCTTTTAAAAAAAATATTTCCACGCATCATAACAAGGCACTGGTACTTGGAACGGGTGGTGCAGCAACTGCAGTTGAATTTGTTTTGAAAAAAATGAACATCCCTTACCGTTCAGTTTCAAGAAAGAATAACGAAGCGGATGTGCTTACTTATGATCAATTGAATAAAGATATTTTGCAGGAATATAGTATCATCATCAACACCACTCCTGTAGGCACTTATCCTAATGTGGAGGAAGCTCCGGCGTTGCCTTATGAGTTTATTACTAAAGAACACTACCTGTTCGATCTTGTATATAATCCTGCTGAAACAAAATTCTTGCAACTTGGTAAGGAGAAAGGTGCAGTTACACAAAACGGTTATGACATGCTTGTGCTGCAAGCCGAAGAGAATTGGAGAATTTGGAATAAATAATATGAGCGTGCGGTATATTTCTTAGTCAATATTCATTGTATTGCTTTAATCCTATTCATCTTCTTATCCTACGAATCCTAATTTCAATTTCTTTACTGCCTCCTCTGGAAGCCCCGCTATTTTTTGCGCAGTATAATCATAACATAGCATCGCTGTTTTAGCTTTACCCGCAAGCACCCACTCGTCGCCCGACTTTAATTCCAGTTTATAAAACAGGTCGAACCCAAGTTTGTCAAACCCATCTGCACCAACGGATATACGAACAATATCCGCATAATTTAATTGTTGTTTAAATTCGACTGCGGCATCCGCCATGATCAATCCAAAACCTTCAAATTTTAATTCGCTGTATTCATGATGGTGTAAAAATTGTTGCCTTGCTTCCTGTATCAATGAAAGAAAAGTATCATTCCCTACATGCCCGCCATAATTCAGGTCAGTTGTCAGTAACGCGTATGGTTAGTAAAGTTGAAAATGAAAAAACTTCGGGTAATTTGATTTTTATTCTTTCCATGCAGCTATTATTTATTTTTTGTTTTCAAAAAATCAATGAGTTGCTGTGTTGCTTTTTTTCTGTGGCTGAAAATATTTTTTTCATTCATATTCATTTCAGCAAAACTCTTGTTGCTTCCTGTGGGAACAAATACTGCATCATAGCCAAAGCCTTGGCCGCCCCTTCTTTCCTTAATGATCTCCCCTTCGCAAATACCTTCAAATATATATTCTTTGTTTTCGAAGACCAGTGAAATAATTGTCCTGAACCTTGCATGTCGGTTTAAGCTGTTTTGCAGGCAGAGCAGGAGTTTGTCGATATTTTTTTCAGGATCTTTTTCATCACCTGCATAACGCGCACTCTTTACTCCTGGTTCTCCATTTAGTGATTCTACTTCCAGTCCAGTGTCTTCTCCAAAGCAATCTTTTTTTGTGAGTTGATGTATGACAGATGATTTTTCAGAAGCATTTGCTTCCAGTGTAAGATGTGGTTCTGGAATGTCGATATCAATGCCCGCATCTTTTAAAGTGATAATATTAAAATGACCGCCGGTGAGTGAGCGGATCTCGTTCACTTTATTTTGATTGTTGGTTGCGAAGATGATGGTTCTCATAGTTATTCATCACACATTAAATATCTTTTTCAGGCTCAGCCATAATTTACTTTTTTCCAGTTTAGCTGGTCCCGTGTCTGCCAGCATGGTTTCAAGCGAAGGGGCAAGTAAAAAATGACAATGATCATATTGCTGCACCTGGTAGTTGGGAACAATAAATGGCAGTTCTATTTCCTGCGCTGTAACATCAAATGATAAAAAATATTTCGGCGCTAATTTTTCAGAAAGCTCCGCGTACAAAAATTTATTCTTTACATAATTCACGATGGCTACATCACCAAGGTTCAGGTGGCATGCGCCTAATATTGCGGTCAGGAAGCCCAGCCACTCATCCCGCAGGTAAACAGATTGATCATCTTTTATAAGAATAACAATGTTTTTCTTATTCTCACCCAAAAACCATTTTACAGGGAGCGGTTGGCTAAGTGAAACCGTGTTATCCGGCAGGCTTTTTGTTTCTACCACATCAAATTTGAACAGGTCGGCCAGTAAAAAGTCTGGTAATTGTAATTTTTCTAAATTCATGTAAGATTAGTGGATATTAACAACTGTTAGTTTTCGATTTTTTTGTTTCTTTGCATCAAATATAAAACTATGACAGCAGCACCCGACATAAACGTTACAAGGTTACAGCGGAGTAAATTGAATGAAATGAGTTTGGAAAATGTTCCTTTTGGTAAATATTTTTCTGATCACATGCTGGAAGCTGATTACGAGAATGGCGAGTGGAAAAATGTTGAGATCAAGCCTTATCAGCCTTTATTGTTTGAACCATCGCTGGCTGCATTTCATTATGGGCAGGCAATTTTTGAAGGAATAAAAGCATATAAGAACCAGGAAGGAGAAGCTTTTATTTTTCGCCCGCAGGATAATTTCAGGCGTTTCAATATTTCTGCCGAGAGAATGTGTATGCCAACTGTTCCCGAAGAAATATTTATGGAAGGGATGAGGAAGTTGGTGGAATTGGATAAGAACTGGATCCCCGGAAGGAAAGACCATTCATTATATATACGTCCTGTAATGTTTTCTACTGACTGCATCCTTGGGGTGAAACCTTCTGATTCTTATAAATTTTTGATCATATTAAGTCCTACAGGCCCTTACTATGCAGAGCCGATGAAAATTTATGTAGAGGAAAAATATACCCGTGCAGCCCCCGGTGGCGTTGGGTTTTCAAAGAATGCAGGAAATTATGGCGGTAGTATGATTGCTGCAAGAGAAGCAAGAAAATTGGGTTATGACCAGGTATTGTGGACCGATGCTTTTGAGCATAAATGGTTGCAGGAAGTGGGTATGATGAATGTGTTTTTTGTGATCAATGATATTGCTATCACTCCATCATTGGACGAAGGAACGATCCTCAATGGCGTAACAAGGGATACCGCTATTACTTTATTACTAGAAATGGGATTGAAGGTGGAAGAAAGGCGGATCAGTATTGATGAATTGATCAGTGCTTATCAAAAGGGAGAATTAAAAGAAGCCTTTGGCTCAGGTACGGCAGCTACAGTTGCGATGATCAAAGAACTTCTTTATAAAGATGTTTTGATGCATTTTGATACCAGCCTGTTTAAGGTAGCGGGCGAATTAAAGACCCGGTTAAATGCCATCAGGTATGGCCTCGTGCCAGATACCCACCATTGGATGTATAAGGTTTGAGTCAGAGCTTCCGGGAGGGCTTCAATTGAGTAAATAAAGCCTTCTCCATTCTATAGCTATTTTCTTTTGGAATTTCACTTGGGGGCTATTACCTTTGCCGTCCGAAAATTTTTAAACAAAGAAGAATGCCTACCATTCAGCAATTAGTAAGAAAAGGCCGCGAAATTATCAGGGCGAAGAGCAAATCAAGGGCTTTGGATTCCTGCCCGCAGCGCCGTGGTGTTTGCACCAGGGTTTATACAACAACGCCAAAGAAACCGAATTCAGCCTTGCGTAAGGTAGCCAAAGTGCGCCTGACCAATAAGGTGGAAGTGATTGCCTATATCCCCGGAGAAGGCCATAACCTGCAGGAGCATTCAATTGTATTGATACGTGGTGGCCGTGTAAAGGACTTACCGGGTGTGCGTTACCACATTGTTAGGGGTAGCCTGGATACGGCTGGTGTGAAGGACAGGAAGAAGAGCCGGTCTAAATATGGTACCAAGAAAGAAAAAGCAAAAAAATAATCATACGCGAACACAATGAGAAAGTCACAAGCCAAAAAATTACCCTTAGCTCCTGATGGCCGTTTTAATGATAAATTGGTCACTCGTTTTATCAATAACCTGATGTGGCAAGGCAAAAAGAGCACTGCTATCAGCATTTTTTATGATGCGGTTGATAAAGTGAGCAAAATAAGCGGGGAGGACGGATATGAGATCTGGAAAAGAGCTTTGGTAAATGTTACGCCTGCCGTAGAGGTTAGAAGCCGCAGGATAGGTGGTGCTACTTTCCAAATCCCATCTGAGGTTCGTGCCGACAGGAAGATATCTCTCAGCATTAAATGGTTGGTTCGTTACAGCCGCGAAAGAAATGGACGGACTATGGCTGATAAGCTGGCAAATGAGATCATAGCCGCTAGTAAAGGTGAAGGCGCGGCTTTCAAGAAGAAAGAAGATGTGCATCGTATGGCCGAGGCCAATAAGGCTTTCTCCCATTTCAGAATCTAACAATAAGCTACAACATAGTATTTGAGCCCTCCGCATTAGCGGGGGGCTTTTTTTGTGAGTAAAAAATGAAGTATAATTTAATTATTTGTATAAAATATTATAAATCAATGAATTGAATATTTTATTACCAATTTCACGTTTATTTTACCCCATTTAGGTGGGCCTTACAAATAAAATACCACCTAATACGGCTTTGGTTATTGAAGTAGGACTATTACAGGTACGGCCTCCCAAAAAATAAAATATTATCAGCAGATAAAAAAGCCACTCCAATTTAAGGGGTGGTTTTTTTAATTACGTATCCCCCATCCCGCATCCCGCATCCCCCATCCCGCATCCCGCATCCCATACCCCCCATCCCGTATATTTGTATAAATTTTTTTATTCTGATGAAGGAAGTGATAAATAAAATCAAAACATTACTACTTGTATTTTTTCTCATGGGGTCTTTGCAATTGCGTGCGCAGGAAAAACACTTTATTTATATTCAGAGCGAGAATAAACAACCTTTTTATACGCAGGTAAATAATAAAGTATTCAGTTCAACAGAGGGAGGCTATGTGATCATCCCACAACTAACTTCCGGCAAATACCTTTTCCAGCTGGGTTTTGCGGGCGACCAGGTGCCGGAACAAAAATTTATTATTGATGTAGCAAACAGAGACGCCGGGTTTACTTTGAAGGATTTTGGTGAGAAGGGTTGGGGCTTGATCGATATCATCAACTTCACTACTATCATGGCAGATAATGGAGCAGTGATCAGGGAAAAAGCAGTGGAGGCAGTGAATACAGATTCTTCTTCAAATCAAATAAAAGATACAGTAAAAGTAAATACGGTAGCTACGGTAAATAAGGTATCAACTGATAGCAGCGCCAAAGAAACTCATCTCACAAAAGTCCCAAATGTCCCAATAATCACTCCGCAAACTTCTACTGAGAAGAAGCCTGGCACCACACTCATCTTAGCAAGGCCAAGCAAACTGGGTATAGACAGAATATATACGGTTCCAAACAAAGACAAGACCGATACAGTAGCGATCTTTATTCCAACCTCACCCGAAATAAAACAAGTAAAAAAAGATATTGCCAGGGAAGATACTGTTGCTGTGAAACCCGCCGTGGTAGATGCTTCCACAGTTGTTTCAAAAAAATGCAATGCAGTCGCTGATGATAAAGATTTTCTAAAAACAAGGCTTGATATGGCTGCCTGCACCACTGAAGAAGCGATGATCAATGTGGGAGTTGCCGCATTTAAGATCAAATGTTATTCAGTAAGCCAGGTAAAAAACCTGAGTGTTTTATTTTTATCTGAACAGTCCAAATACAGATTCTTCCAATCTGCAAAGCAGGCCGTATCGGATATTGAAAACTATCCGTCTCTGGAAACTCAGTTAACAATGCCCTCGCTGATCAAACAATTCAGGGCATCTCTTTAAGTACAATATTATGCCACGGTATTTTCTTGAATTAGCATACAAGGGCACAAATTATAGTGGTTTCCAGGTGCAGGAGAATGCAATAAGTGTTCAGTCTGTGGTAGAGAAAGCGATGGAAACGGTCTTTAGGCAACCAGTCACCCTAACCGGGTCTTCCCGCACAGATACGGGCGTACATGCCCTGAAAAATTACTTTCATTTTGAATTGGATGTAGATATTCTTAGAAATCATTTATACAGCCTCAATTCTATTTTACCTCCCGATATAGCCATCAACGCCATTTTTCCTGTACAGAAGGAGGCACATTGCCGGTTCGACGCTGTTTCGCGTGAATACAAATACTTCATTTACAGGCAAAAAGACCCGTTTTTGGAGGATAGGGCCTGGTATTATCCCTATACTTTAGACCTGGCTTTATTGCAGGAATCAGCCCAAATACTCCTCAAATATGAGGATTTTACCACCTTTTCAAAGAGAAATACGCAGGTAAAGACCTTTATCTGCCATTTGGAAAGTTCCGAATGGTCTGAGGAGGATGGCTGCCTGGTTTATGAGGTAAAAGCCAATCGTTTTTTAAGGGGAATGGTGCGGGGATTGGTGGGAACTATGGTCAAAGTAGGGCGTGGCTTAGTTACGCTGCAGCAGTTCAGGGATATCATAGAATCGGGCGATTGTACAAGGGCTGATTTTACAACACCGGCGCATGGATTATTCCTCGTCTCAGTTAATTACCCGGCAGGTATATTTTTATGAGCTGATTTTTTTTATGAAACGTGGATTTAGGATAATAAACAGCTATTTACACATTCCTGCACTTAAATGGAGACTATTTTCAGCTCTCTCATTTTTTTTATCCCTCTGAAAGTATTGCCAGCATTGCATTTCACTGGTTTTATGAAAACATGTTACAAAAAAGATTTGGAAACAAAGAATACACACTTATCTTTGCACCCCGCAATTGAAAAATATCGCGATGTTCTTTGAAGACAGGATGAAAAGGAAAGTGAAAAAAGTGGATAAAAACCCACTGATATATTTGGTATGAATCATCCTCGTCTTATCTTTGCAGCCCGTTAAAAAAACGGACAGTTTTAATTGACCATTCTCACTCAAAAAACGCTGAAAATTATTTCAGAAAATTTTGGTTGAAACGATAGGGGCTCTTACCTTTGCAACCCCAATAAAAAGGGTGGCAAACAAGGCCAAAAGATCTTTGAAAGTTTGGAAGCAACAGCAAGTTCTATCATCTTAGGATGACAGAATAAGGTTTAACAAGCATAAATTAAATTAAATCCGACGTTAATTTCGATTTTATTTGAGATTGATAGTCAGATCAAACAACATTTACAATGGAGAGTTTGATCCTGGCTCAGGATGAACGCTAGCGGCAGGCTTAATACATGCAAGTCGTGGGGCAGCATGATGTAGCAATACATTGATGGCGACCGGCAAACGGGTGCGGAACACGTACACAACCTTCCTTTAAGTGGGGAATAGCCCAGAGAAATTTGGATTAATACCCCGTAATATATACGAATGGCATCATTTGTATATTATAGCTTCGGCGCTTAATGATGGGTGTGCGGCTGATTAGGTAGTTGGCGGGGTAACGGCCCACCAAGCCTACGATCAGTAGCTGAT
>CAISDV010000056.1 GCA_903884185.1 uncultured Chitinophagaceae bacterium
AGGCTTCATGCATTCTTCCATATTTTGGAAAACGACCTATGGAACTCCAGTTCTCTATTCCCAGTAATGCGATCTGCTGCCCGTCTTTTTCAAGTATCACATGTTCATTCATTAATAAACGCCAGCCTAATTGTGCATGCACAACTTTTAATTGCTCCAGGTTTTTCTTCTTTGCTTCTTCCGACGGCCAGCTTACATAGTCGCCGTAATCGTGATTACCAAATGTACTGTACACACCCATTGGCGCTTTTACCTGGCTGAATACATCCATATAATCCTGCATCTCATCATGACGGTCATTCACCAGGTCGCCGGTAAATAATATCAGATCTGCTTTTTCTTTGAGAAGCATATCTACTCCATGTTGTACGGCAGGCTTGTTGCGGAAACTGCCACTATGTATATCACTGATCTGGATGATCTTTAATCCTTTGAATGCTAGCGGAAGGTTAGAAAAGGCAAGTTTTACTTTTCTCAGCTGGTAATTGTATTTATTGCTGAAGCCATACATCAGTGTTCCAAATAATCCGGCACCCACACCTAATCCCAGCCAGCTCATAAAAACAGAACGGGGGATACTATTTCCTTCTTCGGCAAAATGTGCACCGCTACTTGGGAATATCCTACCCATGAGCCAAACCAAACCACGGCGTATATCATCAAATAAAAAAAACACAGATCCTACCAGTTTGGCAAAAAGAAATCCTACCAGTATCGCAAAAATATAGCTACGGAATGCTTTGGAAGCCTGGAGTGATTGCGTGTAAGGAAACGATATTAGAAGCAGGAGTGTAATGCCCGAAACTACCCAGTAGGCAATAATGATCGTGAGGCGTGTTCTCTCGCTTGCATTCTGGGACACTGTTTTCAGTGCCTGGAACACATACAGGTCAAGCAGGAACATGATACCGGCTATGATCCACCATGTACTCGAATTTCTCATTTTTCAGATTTATTTTATATGGCCAATACCCGAAACTCTATGCAAAATTCGCCCTAATCGGGTTTAGGCGGGCATTATTTGGTGAATGTTGAAAACTTGCTTTTCAATACCACCTGCATTTGGGTAATATTGTTTGCCGGAACTGTATTTTTGCGGCTTGCCGGAAAACAGCCCAATGTTGGGTAGACGTTTTGGTTGAACAAATATTGTTTGATCCCAAAAAAAGGCCGGTTGAACTTTTAAATCTCCCCAGGAGCCTGGAATAAATTATGGCGAGAATCATTGGTGTGGCAAATCAGAAAGGTGGTGTGGGTAAAACCACCACTGCAATTAATGTTGCGGCAAGTTTTGCCGTGCTGGAATACAAGACCTTACTGGTGGATGCAGATCCGCAGGCAAACAGCACTACGGGGGTTGGGTTCGACCTGCATAATATCACACATAGCCTGTATGATTGTATGGTGAATAATGCAAAGGCTGAGGATGTAATACTAAAAAGTGAAATGCCTTTTTTAGATGTGATCCCTTCGCATATTGATTTGGTGGGTGCAGAGATAGAGATGATCAATTATCCCGATCGTGAAAATGTAATGAAAACGATACTGGAAGCAGTAAGGGATAAATATGATTTTATTGTGATCGACTGTTCTCCTTCTTTAGGATTGATCACTGTGAATTCTTTGGTTGCTTCTGATAGTGTGATCGTTCCGGTACAGTGCGAATTTTTTGCTTTGGAAGGATTGGGTAAATTGTTGAATACTGTCAAGATCGTTCAAAACCGTTTGAATCCTGAATTACAGATCGAGGGTATTTTAATGACGATGTATGATGGCCGCCTTCGTTTGTGCAACCAGGTAGTGAGTGAAGTAAGAAGGCATTTTGATGATATTGTTTTTTCTACGATCATTCACAGGAACACAAGGCTTAGTGAAGCGCCAAGTGTTGGGAAGCCTGTTATCTTATACGACTCTGAAAGCAAAGGTTCCATCAACTATCTCAACCTGGCAAAAGAAATACTTCAAAAGAATGACCTCACTAAAATGACGCAGGAAGAAAGGATCATTGAATAAGTGCAAGCCTGCCTATCAAACAATAACAAATGAGTACACCCAAACAAAATAAAGAACTTCTTGGTAAGGGCATCCGCTCATTGCTGGAACATATTGATGCCGACCTGAAAACAACCGCAGGTAATTTAAAAACAAATGTGGTGCAGGAAGCAACGGGTGTTTCAAGAATACCGCTTGAAGACATCCAGGTAAATCCCAAACAACCAAGAAGGGATTTTGATGAACAGGCACTGAATGAGTTGGCTGCTTCCATCAAACTGCATGACATAGTTCAACCCCTGACTGTTTCCAAATTACCAAACGGGAAATACCAGCTCATTGCAGGTGAAAGAAGGTTTCGTGCAGCAAAGATCGCAGGGTTAAAAGATCTGCCGGTTTATGTGCGGCAGGCAAACGACAATGAATTATTAGAACTGGCATTGCTCGAAAACTTGCAGCGTGAAGACCTGAATGCAATTGAGATAGGGCTTAGTTATAAGCGCATGATGGAAGAACTCAATTACACACAGGAGCAGGTATCTGAGCAGATGGGAAAAGAAAGAACAACCGTAACAAATTACATACGCCTTTTAAAACTTCCGCCGGATATTCAACTGGCGGTGCGTAATGGAAAGATCAGCATGGGACATGCAAGGGCATTAGTAAATATTGATACTGTTGACAGGCAACTATTTGCTTATCATGAGATCGTTTCAAAGGGATTAAGTGTGAGGCAAACAGAAGAGTTGGTGCGCAAATTGTTTAAGGCTGAGAAGCCGGGCGCTGTTAAATCTTCCGTAAAAAGCGGATTACCACCTGCTTACAAAAAAATAGAAGATACTTTAGCTTCGCATTTTGGTGCGAAAGTTGATCTCTCGTACAATAAAAATGGCCAGGGAAGCATTACAGTAGAGTATCATTCACTGCAGGAGCTTAATAAGATCCTCGACCTGATGAATGTGGTGATCAGTTAATTGTTGCATGAAATTATTCCGTTTCATATTGTTTATGATCTGTTTGCTGCCCATTTCTGTGATGGCGCAGAATGCTACTGTTGTATCAGCAAAAAAAGATACCGTCGTTCCCAAACCTTTTCATTCACCCAGGATCGCTACTCACCGCTCACTGATATTACCAGGATTGGGCCAGGCATATAACAGGGAATACTGGAAGATACCCGTTGTGTATGGCGCTTTGGCCATACCTACTTATGCGTTTTTTTATAATAACAGCTTTTATCAGAAAACGAAATTCGCTTACGACGCACTCTATGCAGCGATCTATAATAAAGACAGCAGCATGCTTCCAAAGATCGATGCAAGTGTAAAACATACCGATGGCAGCCCACTTACTATAGACGATTACCAGAATTACCGTAACCAGTTCAGGAAAGACAGGGATTATTCCGTGCTATGGTTTATGATCATCTGGGGATTGAATGTGCTGGATGCTACTGTATTTGCCCACCTCAAAAACTTTGATGTCAGCAATGATCTGAGTATGCATATTGAGCCCAGTTTTAATCCTATTACAAGAAGTCCCGGTATTGGACTCGTGATCAATATGAAGAGCTCTTCTCCCCGTATTCCCGTTAATGCCGCGGCCCGGTAATTTTATCTGCTGAATTGCTTTACTTTGATACTTGAATCACCAGAAAACACCTGCAATGAAGATCGCATTAATTGGTTATGGAAAAATGGGAAAGGCCATTGAAGAAATTGCTCTTGCAAAAGGGCATGAAATAGTATTGAAGATCGATATTGGAAATGCGGCAGACCTCACTAAAGAAAATATTTCAAAGGCTGATGCAGCCATTGAATTCACAGGCCCGCATAGTGCATTTGATAATATCATGAAATGCCTTGATCTCGGCATTCCTGTTGTATCTGGTTCTACCGGGTGGTTAGACAAATGGGAAACAGTGAAAAAAAATTGCACAGATAAAAACGGCGCATTGGTGTATGCAAGCAATTACAGTATTGGCGTGAATTTGTTTTTTGAATTGAATACTTATCTCGCGAAGCTGATGGAAAAGCACCCGGAATATGATGTGCTGATGGAAGAGATACATCACACAGAAAAAAAAGATGCGCCAAGCGGAACTGCTATCACGCTTGCAGAACAGGTGTTGCAAAATATCACGCGCAAAAAGAAATGGATCAATCAACCCGGAGATGATGCAAATGACCTGGCAATTATTTCCAAAAGAATAGATCCTGCACCCGGCATACATTCTATTAGATATACTTCACCTGTAGATGATATCGAGATCATTCATACAGCCCATAACCGCAAAGGCTTTGCCGGTGGTGCTGTGATGGCAGCGGAATTTCTTGTTGGGAAGAAGGGGATATATGGGATGAAGTCTGTATTAGGATTCGTATGATTGACTAGGATTCTTAGGATTAAAAGATGATAGGATTGATAAGTTATCCAATTATCCTATCATTCTGTAATCCTCCCATCATTAAATCCTACGAATCTTAATTATATTTTGATTGCGATACCCGCTTTCATCAATAATGAACTGGCAGTGATAGATGATGCCTGGCCTTTGATGAGTGCCATATTATAACTGGTGTAAGCCGCGCCAATTTCAAAGAAACCAAATTTAAATCCTGCACCACCTTCATATAAAAAACTGCTTCCGGTAGCCGCGCTGTTATTATCTGACTGTTGTATGGCCAGGCCAACATTGGCATTTAGAAATAAACCTGCTATCAGGTATTTCCGTACACCAAATTTAAGAGGGGTCACTTTCAGGTGATCGGCTGTATATCCTGTACGCGCAGGAATATTATAACTCATTTGCCCAACTGAAGCTATAAATATTGTTTTACCCATACCTATACCTGCACCTACTTCAAACCCGATCCCATTATTGGAAAGATTTTTAAAATCGGCATTAAGAGGGTTAGCGTACGTACCATTACCGAAGACAAGCACTTTGGGTAACTTGGGTAATAATGGTATTTGAGCATTCGCATTTGTAGTAAGAAAGCCCGCAAAAACGGATAAGATAAAAAATTGGAGTATTTTACGCATGTTTAGGTATTTTATTATAGTGAAAATAATCACTTTTTACTGATTTAATCCCTTTTTTAGGTTAAAACGATTCGGCCATGCTCTCAAAAAAAACACAGTATGCATTCAAAGCGCTGATGTATATGGCTGAAAAAAATGCAGATGGGCCTGTATTGATAGCAGAAATATCAAAGAAGAAAAAGATCCCTTTAAAATTCCTGGAAAATATTTTACTGGAGTTAAAAAAAGCAGGCTTACTTGGAAGTAAAAAAGGAAAGGGTGGTGGTTATTTTTTTGTGATGCCTCCAGCTAAAATACCATTGGCAAAAGTGATGCGTTTGATCGATGGGCCAATAGCGTTATTACCTTGTATCAGCCTCAATTTTTATGAACGCTGTAAGAACTGCGATGAAAAAAAATGCGGCCTCAACCGCGTGATGATGCAGGTAAGGGACGCAACCCTATCAATTTTAGAAAACAAGACCGTGGCAGATATCTCACTACTCAGTTGCTGACGCTTCCAGGTTTTGAAGCATATCCTTTGTCATTTTCAACAGATCATATTCCGGTTTCCAGCCCCAATCTGCCCTTGCCACACTATCATCAATACTTTGCGGCCAGCTGTCTGCAATAGCCTGGCGGTAATCGGGATGATACAATGCTTTAAATCCCGGGATATGTTGATGAATAGCAGCAGCGATCTCTTTTGGCGAAAAACTCATTCCGGAAACATTGTAAGAAGTACGCACAGATATTTTTTCAGCAGGTGCTTCCATCAGGCTGATCGTAGCACGGATAGCATCGGGCATATACATCATGGGCAGGTAGGTATCGGCCTTTAAAAAGCACAGGTATTTTTTTGAGTCCAGCGCTTCATGAAATATTTCCACTGCATAATCTGTTGTGCCGCCACCCGGTGCAGATTTGTAACTGATCAATCCCGGATAACGAATACTTCTTACATCCACACCAAAGCGATGATGAAAATAATTGCACCAGAACTCGCCGGCATACTTACTGATGCCATATACGGTGATTGGTTCTATAATTGTTTGTTGCGGGCAATTGGTCTTTGGTGATGTAGGGCCAAACACCGCAATACTGCTTGGCCAGTAAACTTTGTGCAATTTTTCTTCCCTTGCAATATCCAGCATATTCAACAAGCCCTGCATATTCAGGTTCCAGGCAAGATTGGGGTTCTTCTCTCCTGTTGCTGAAAGTATCGCAGCAAGCAGGTATATCTGTGTGATATTCTGACGGATCACCTGCACATGCAGCATTTCTTTGTTCATTACATCCAGGCTTACATAAGGGCCTGAGCCTTTCAATAAATCGTTTTCCTCGCGCAGGTCGGAGGCTATTACATTCGCATTGCCATATATCTTTCGCAAAGCCAGTGTAAGTTCTACTCCAATTTGCCCGCTGGCACCGATAACCAGTATTTTTTCTTTTACCATAGGAAGCTGATATGTTTGAACGCCTGCAAAGAAAACAAAAGTTTGGTGTAAGTTCGCGGTAGATTTATCACATTATTATGCTACCATCCTACTTAAAAGAACTTTTTCGGAATCAGTCGTATGACCCTGCCAATTTTTTCCTGATTGCCGGTCCCTGCATTGTGGAAAATGAAGAACTGGTGATGGAAATAGCGGGCAAGGTCTCTGTTATCTGCAAACGCCTCGAAATACCCTATATATTCAAAGCCAGTTACAGAAAGGCCAACCGCACCAGTGCCAGTTCATTCACAGGTATTGGTGATACGATTGGACTGGACCTCATAAAAAAAGTGGGCAGTACCTTTCAATTACCCACCACTTCTGATATACATGCACATGAGGAAGCTGCTGAAGCGGCAAAATATGTTGACATATTACAGATACCTGCTTTTCTCTGCCGCCAGACGGATCTGCTGGTTGCTGCTGCGCAGACAAGTAAAATTGTAAATGTAAAGAAAGGGCAGTTTGTAAGTGGTGATGCAATGAAGTTTGCGGTGGACAAAATTAAAAAGGCTGGTAATGAAAATATCCTGCTCACAGAAAGAGGAAACAGTTTTGGTTACCAGGACCTGGTGGTGGATTACAGAAATATTCCCATCATGCAGGGACATGGTGTTCCCGTGGTGATGGATTGTACACATAGTTTACAACAGCCCAATCAAAGTTCAGGAATAACGGGTGGGAACCCGCAATTAATTGGAACGATAGCCAAAGCGGCTATTGCTGCAGGAGCAAATGGATTGTTTATTGAAACGCATCCCAATCCTGCTGCGGCTTTAAGTGATGGTGCGAATATGTTGAAATTAGATCTGCTAGAAAATTTGTTGGAGCAGTTGGTGAAAATAAAAAAGGCTGTTATATAAGTCAAACCCCGAGGGTTTTAGAAACCCTCGGGGTTTAAGAATTTAATTAAGGATGGCTGAACTTAAAAAAGTAAACCAATAAGCCTGCCATCACTGCTACCTGGCCAATCCAGAAATAAAACATTTTCATGGTGAGGCGCGATTCCATACTTGCCATTTTGATCTCTAAGCGCAAGACATCTTCTTTTATAGTAGAGATATCATTTTTCATGAGTGAAAGATCTTCTTTAGAAGCTGTCATCATATTTTGCTTTTCGTTATTTTCCTTCAACTTAGTATCTACAAAATGAACCAATGTTTCGGCCTCTTGCTCACCAAATTTCTGTTTTAACAAACGAAATAATTCTATCCCTGCGCTCGTAATCGTCATATACTACAAAAATAAACAGATTTTTCTAGGCAGATAAATTTCCTGCATGAATTAACTCATCGATTTATACTGATCACAAATACCTCAAAGGGTTGCGCTTTGCACTGTAGATATATTTTTTGATATTGATCCAGAAAGCGAGGATCATGTAGATAATTACGGGCGAACCCATAGTAAGGAAGGAGATATAAATGAACCACATACGGATCCGGGATGAAGCAATACCCAGTTTTTCACCGATAGCTGAGCACACACCAAAGGCGTGTAATTCTAAAAATTCACGAAACTTTCTCATGGCGAACCTTTTTAAACTACTGCAATGTAAAAAATCATTCCACAAAATGCAAAACACATTTTCTAAAGGTTTTGTTTTATTGTAAATTTGCGCAGATTCAAGGGTCGTGAGACAGGAAATGGGCTAAACCTGCTGAATTAATGCACCACAGCACAAGGGAGTGACACAACAGCCGATGACACGAAGAACCAAAGCCTGGTAACCCAAAAATCGTAAATCGTACATCTAAAATAACCAACATGGCTTTCGACATTGAAATGATCAAAAAGGTCTATGCAGAGATGCCGGGTAAAATATCCGCCGCACGCAAAGAATTAGGCCGTCCCCTCACACTTTCTGAAAAAATATTGTTCTCACACCTGCACAACGATATGCAGTTGCAGAATTTTGACCGCGGTAAGGCTTATGTGGATTTTGCGCCTGACCGTGTGGCCATGCAGGATGCTACTGCGCAAATGGCGCTTTTACAGTTCATGCAAGCTGGAAGGCCAAGTGTGGCAGTGCCTTCTACTGTTCATTGCGATCATTTGATACAGGCAAAAACAGGCGCTGTTGAAGACCTGAACACTGCCCTCTCCACTAATAAAGAAGTGTATGATTTTCTTGCCTCTGTTTCCAATAAATATGGAATTGGTTTCTGGAAACCGGGAGCGGGAATTATTCACCAGGTGGTATTGGAAAATTATGCTTTTCCCGGTGGTATGATGATAGGTACGGATTCACATACGCCAAATGCAGGCGGATTGGGAATGATCGCTATTGGTGTGGGTGGTGCTGATGCATGTGATGTAATGGCTGGACTTGCCTGGGAATTGAAATGGCCTAAACTGATCGGTGTGAAACTGACGGGTAAAATGAGTGGCTGGACAAGTGCAAAGGATATTATATTGAAAGTGGCAGGTATACTTACCGTAAAAGGCGGTACGGGCGCTATTGTTGAATATTTTGGTGAAGGGGCTGATAGCCTTAGCGCTACAGGAAAAGGAACTATTTGTAACATGGGCGCTGAAATTGGTGCTACCTGTTCTTT
This sequence comes from uncultured Chitinophagaceae bacterium, assembly GCA_903884185.1. Lineage (GTDB taxonomy): Bacteria > Bacteroidota > Bacteroidia > Chitinophagales > Chitinophagaceae > CAISDV01. Next base: position 9,071 of record CAISDV010000056.1, read on the forward strand.
GTTTGGATATGATGAGAAGATGTCGGCATATCTAAAAAGTACTGAGCGGGCTGATATTGCTTCACTCGCTGATGGTATTAAAGAACATCTTCGCCCCGATGAAGATGTGTATGTGAACCCTTCCAAATATTACGACCAGGTAATTGAACTGGATCTGAATACCCTTGAGCCACATGTGAATGGGCCATTTACTCCTGATCTTGCATGGCCCATCAGCAAATTTGCCGATGCGGTGAAAACAAACAACTGGCCCGAAAAACTGGAAGTGGCACTAATAGGCTCCTGCACCAATTCTTCTTATGAAGATATTTCACGTTCTGCCTCGCTTGCGAAACAGGCGTCTGATAAACACCTGAAAGTACAATCGGAATTTACGATCACTCCTGGTTCTGAGCAGGTTCGTTTTACTATTGAAAGAGATGGTTTGCTGGATACGTTTGAAAAGATCGGCGGTATGGTTTTGGCAAACGCCTGCGGGCCATGCATCGGGCAATGGGCAAGGCATATGGACGATCCTACCCGCAAGAATTCCATCATCACTTCTTTCAACAGGAATTTTGCAAAGAGAAACGACGGTAATGCCAGCACGCATGCATTTGTGGCTTCGCCTGAGATTGTTACTGCCATGGCTATTGCAGGGCATCTGTCATTCAATCCGTTGACAGATACATTGAAGAATGAAAAAGGCGAAGAGGTAAAGTTTGATGAACCAAAAGGTTTTGAATTAACTCCCAAAGGATTTGCAGTAGATGATCCAGGTTTCCAGTCTCCGGCTGAAGATGGAAGCGGTATTGTAGTGAAAGTTGACCCTGCTTCAAAGCGTCTTCAATTATTAGCTCCGTTTGCAGCATGGGAAGGAACTGACTTGAAAGGACTGAAGCTGTTGATCAAAGCAAAAGGAAAATGTACTACCGACCATAT
>CAISDV010000057.1 GCA_903884185.1 uncultured Chitinophagaceae bacterium
ATATCGATGATCTTGTGAATATCTTCCCTTTCGAGTGAGTTAAAGATCACAACATCATCAATACGGTTAAGGAATTCAGGCGCAAAAGTTTTTTTAAGGGCATTCTCAATAACTCCCCTTGCATGGTCGCCGGTGGAATCCATTTTGGCCTTTGTCATGAATCCCACTCCCTGTCCGAAATCTTTGAGCTGTCGTGAGCCTATATTGGAAGTCATGATCACAATGGTGTTCTTGAAATCGACCCTGCGGCCGAAACTGTCGGTAAGCTGTCCATCATCAAGAACCTGTAGCAGTAAATGGAAAACATCGGGATGGGCTTTTTCGATCTCATCCAGCAGGATAATTGAATAGGGGCGGCGGCGTATCTTTTCTGTAAGCTGACCGCCTTCTTCATAACCTACATATCCCGGAGGTGCACCTATCAAACGGCTTACAGTAAACTTCTCCATGTACTCACTCATATCAATACGTACCAGTGAATCATCATTATCAAACATATACCTCGCCAATGCACGTGCTAGCTCAGTCTTACCAACACCTGTCGGTCCAAGAAAAATAAATGTCCCTATTGGTTTCTTCGGGTCTTTCAATCCTACCCTGTTACGCTGAATGGCTTTCACCACTTTTTGAATGGCTTCGTTTTGTCCAACCACCATCGCAGTCATATCATCGCTCATTCTGCGAAGTTTTTCTGTTTCAGCCTGCACCATTCTTTTTACAGGAATGCCGGTCATCATGCTCACCACTTCTGCAATATTATCTTCATTGATAGGATAACGTTTGTGCTTGCTGTCTTCTTCCCAAAGGCCTTTTGCCTTTTCGAGTTCTTCACCCAAACGTTTTTCAGTGTCACGCAATGAAGCAGCTTCTTCAAAACGCTGGCTCTTCACTACTTTATTCTTTTCATTCTTTACATCTTCGATCTTCTTTTCCAGTTCTACAATATCTTCCGGCACATTGATGTTTTTTAAATGCACTCTTGCACCTACTTCATCCAAAACATCAATCGCTTTATCAGGCAACAGGCGGTCGGTCATATACCTGTCGCTCAACTTCACACAAGCATTGATCGCATCATCACCATAGATCACATTATGGAAATCCTCGTATTTGCTCTTGATATTATTCAGGATCATGATCGTTTCTTCCACACTTGGCGGCTCGATCAATACTTTCTGGAATCGACGGTCGAGTGCACCATCTTTTTCAATATACTGGCGGTATTCATCCAGGGTAGAAGCACCAATACATTGGAGTTCGCCCCTTGCCAGTGCAGGTTTAAATATATTGGAAGCATCCAGGGAACCACTGGCGCCACCGGCACCTACAATGGTATGGATCTCATCAATAAACAATATCACATCGCGGTTCTTCTCCAGTTCATTCATGATCGCTTTCATGCGTTCTTCAAACTGACCGCGGTATTTGGTACCTGCCACCAATGCAGCAAGATCAAGCGAGATCACTCTTTTATCAAACAATACCCTGCTTACTTTACGCTGAACAATACGCAATGCCAATCCTTCCACGATCGCTGTTTTACCAACGCCCGGTTCACCAATTAAAATGGGGTTATTCTTTTTCCTGCGCGATAATATCTGAGATACACGTTCTATTTCTTCTTCACGCCCAACTATTGGGTCAAGTGAACCACTTTCTGCCAGTTTAGTAATATCCCTTCCGAAATTATCGAGTACCGGTGTTTTGCTTTTTGCATTGGCCGCCTGTTTACCGGCGCGTGGCTGCTGGAAACCTGACCTTTGTTTTTCATCATCAAAATCCTCGTCATTCTCTTCAGAAAATTCGCTCTTTGGCGGCGGCGGTGTATTGGCACTTACCACTCCCAGTTCATTCCTGAAAATATCATAATCCACGTCAAATTGATTAAGTATCTGGGTAGCAATGTTCTCTTTGTTTTTGAGGATACTCAGGAGTAAATGCTCTGTTTCCACGAGTGGGCTCTTCAAAGCCTTTGCTTCGAGTACAGTAACCCGGATCACCTTCTCTGCCTGCTTGGTGAGGGGAAGGCTATTGATATTGGCGATATTTTTACCTGTTTTGTCCTTCACCGCCAGTTCTATCTCTTTTCGCAATTCATACAGGTCCACATTCAGTTGTTTCAGGACCTTAATGGCCACGTTTTCTCCATCCCGTATCAATCCCAGCAGCAAATGCTCAGTGCCTATGAAGTCGTTGCCGAGCCTCAAAGCTTCTTCCCTGCTGAATGAAATGATCTCTTTTACCTGTGCTGAAAAATTATTATCCATTTAGCGATGCTTTATACAATTATAACGAATATTTTTGATCAAAGTTGCCCTGCATTTATACACAGGTGTTAATGATTTTACAGATGGAAGTCAAAATTGATACCAAGGAAAAATTTACTGTTGTAATGCCTGTTGAGCCCCATTTGTATGACACTATGACTGCGGAACTCGCTGCGGTGTGCAGCCAATATCGGCAAAATACTGTTAAGAATGTCGTTTTGAACCTGCAATCGGTCACCGCCATCGGTGAAAATGCTGCCGCCGCCATTGTGCAGTTACAGCAGGATTTTTACGAGGATAATGCCTCTTTTGTGATCTGTGGAATGAAACCTGCCCTGGAAGATATTTTCGACAAATTGGAGCTGCTCGAACTCCTGAATTCCACTCCCACCGAAACTGAGGCCTGGGATATTGTTCAGATGGAAGAAATAGAAAGGGAATTAATGGACGGCGATGATGTTGAATTTGCAGTGAATGAATGATTTACCAAAGAAGAAAAAACGCAGTTTATTCTTCTGTTTTGATGCAGCATCTCCCTCATTAGTTTGTCTATCCCTTTACAATATTCACTCATATGTTTGGCGTAACCATACTTGGCAATAATTCCGCACTTCCTGCATACGACAGGCACCCGACGGCGCAGGTAGTTACGATGACCGACCAGGTCTTCCTGGTAGATTGCGGAGAAGGCGCACAGATTCAAATGAGCAGGTTTAAGATCAGGAGAAGCAAGATCAACCATATTTTTATTTCACACCTTCATGGCGATCATTATTTTGGGCTGATAGGGTTGCTCACAAGTATGGGTTTGCTTGGGAGGCTCGAAGAATTGCATCTCTATGCGCCTGCTGATTTGAAAGCGATCATCGATCTTCAGTTGCAGGTAGCTTCTACAA
>CAISDV010000058.1 GCA_903884185.1 uncultured Chitinophagaceae bacterium
AAATTTGATTGTAAATATTTGCTAATTGACTGCTGAGATACCCCTTATCAACTAACGCTTTAACGTAATATTCTCCTTCATCGGAGAAGTACCGATACAAAAACAAATTGTTCAATGCTGGTAAGGGTTTCAGCCAATTGGGCAACAATCATCCAACAAGAATGTTGAAACGATAGGAAAGAATAGGAAAAATGGACAAAATTTGATATTCAATAGCAAGGAAAACTAAACTCAAATAGCTGGCTATTTCTCCTGGTTATTTCTCCAGTTATCTCGCCCGTTATTTCTCCAGTCAAACGGCAATGAAAATGAGTTCCCAACCGATAATACTGTTATCCTCACTGGCTATGTTGTTAAAGTAAAGATGGGTGGTGTTGAAACATGCAATTGCAAGACAAAGGACGAAGCGCACAGGGACACTCATATAGAGCTTACTCCTGACGACCAACACACATCGGCTGAGTTTCTGGGTCACAGTGGAGGTAACACCCAGGATTAGGGCTATAATGGCTACGAAAGAGGTGGATTGGACGACAGAGACACTCAAGTCCACATTGATTGGTCATAAGTTAAAGGTATCGGGGTGGTTATTCTACGATGCCGAGCATAAGAGCCAGGCTTTCGCCACCTGTCCAGCAGGAGAACATAATTGGAGAGCAAGCTGCTGGGAAATAGATCCAGTTACTTACATAAAGGTTCTTGAGTAAAATACAAGATACTTACATTAGTTGGGTGACGAAACTAAATTAGGTTAATAAGATGTCTAATTTCAAACCAGTATTAACCTTTAAACTCGATCCTATAAAAGATGATTTCACCCTATAATAATACTACATCACGTGTAGCATATGTTGACGTACCATCAGAATAGAATCTATCCAAAGGAGGCAGAGCCATGTTACTTCCATCCCTACCATTAAAAACTTTGCATTTAGATTGGTTGGAAGCATTAATTAAATCCCAAAATTGCCATTTCGGATTTACTTTTGAGCGAGCAGGACTCATCTGGTAATCAGGTTTTGTTCGTGTTGCAATTCCATAAAAGCGAGGATCAGCAAATAAATGCTGAAAATCCGATCCTTTTCCAATTAACAATTTCCCTTTTGGTAAAAAGATCCCGTTCCAGGGTTATGGGTATGCCAATCAAAGTCAATTAATCTCAGAAAGCAGCTTGGTGTATTTTCAGGTACTTGGTTTTGATGACCTTTCATTAATTCACAAATTCCCAGAGTATCAAAATCAATTCCATTCGTTAACCATTCGTCAGTAGAACGTTGAGCCATTAGGCACCCAAGTTTTATTGAGTTTGCAATACAATAATTATAAAATGATCTGTTTTCCACAGCAATGAAAAAAACGTTAAACCTGTCCATTTCGATCAATATCCCAATAGCTGGTGGATTGTAATTGTTGTCATCTTTTAATAAATCTCTGCGATCTATTATTTGAAGATCCAACATTGTTTCCTCGTCTTCATTAAGAATTCTATTCTTGAGCGCCATCTCTATTGTTACCTCACTTAAGTTG
>CAISDV010000059.1 GCA_903884185.1 uncultured Chitinophagaceae bacterium
ACCCAAATTTTTTAAGAACAGTGGTATTGGTATGCGAGCACCAATATGAAGGCAGCCTGGGTTTTGTATTGAATAAGCCACATCACCAGCCTTTGAGCGAACTTATCCAGGATATGGAAGGTGTCGATTTCCCTGTCTTTTATGGAGGCCCCGTGCAAACAGATACGGTTCATTTCTTACACAGGCGCCCTGACCTGATCGATGGTGGTTTTGAGATCACAGACGGCGTTATCTGGGGTGGTGATTTTGAAAAAGTAGTAATGCTGATCAAAGAAAATATGCTGAAGAAAACGGATATCCGTTTTTATATTGGCTATAGCGGCTGGGGTGCAGGCCAGTTGGAAGAAGAATTAAAAATAAAAAGCTGGATCACAACGGCTGGTACAAAAAGACTGATCTTTCAAACAAGCACAGATATGATCTGGAAAAATGCGCTCAAAGATATGGGCGGCGAATATTCGCAAATGATCAATTACCCTATCGATCCTCAATTAAATTAAAACTTCATCTCCGGCACATCAGCAGGAACGATCAACCTTCCGGCAGTCTTTGATCTTATTTCTTCCACACTCACACCGGGAGCTCTTTCCAGTAAAACAAAGCCCTCGCTTGTTATACCCAAAACAGCTAATTCTGTTACTACTTTTTTTACACAACGCACACCAGTCAATGGCAAACTGCACTGTGGCAATAGTTTACTTTCTCCTTTGGGATTCGTATGCATCATTGCTACGATAATATTTTTTGCACTGGCCACCAGGTCCATCGCTCCGCCCATTCCCTTCACCATTTTACCGGGTATCTTCCAGTTGGCAATATCACCCGAATCACTCACTTCCATTGCGCCAAGTACAGTAAGGTCGATCTTACCTGCACGTATCATTCCAAAACTTTCTGCGCTGTCAAACAATGCCGCTCCTTTGATCAGTGTCACTGTTTCTTTACCGGCATTCACCAGGTCGGCATCTACTTCTTCTTCAAGAGGATAAGGCCCCATTCCCAATATTCCATTTTCGCTTTGCAGGATCACAGTCATCCCTTCCGGAATAAAACTGGCAACAAGTGTAGGAATACCAATACCCAGGTTCACATACATACCATCCCTTAGTTCCTGTGCGATCCGTTTAGCGATACCATATTTATCTAAAGACATAGTTATGTACGATTTGAGATGTTAGATCCGCCGGAGGCGGACAGGTGTACGATGTAATCTTTGATTATATTCTTACCATTCTTCTTTCGATCCTTTTTTGATAATCACTCCCCTGGAATATGCGGTGTACATACACGCCTGCTACATGAATGGAATCAGGATCAAGCTCTCCGGGTTCTACCAATTGCTCTACTTCCGCGATGGTGATATTACCGGCCTTTGCCATTGAGGTAGAAAAATTTCGTGTGGTTTTCCTGAATACCAGGTTACCAAGTGTATCTCCTTTCCATGCTTTTACTATCGAGAAATCTGCGTGTAATGCATGTTCCATCAAATGCATTTTGCCATTGAATTCTCTTGTTTCTTTTCCCTGCGCTATTTCTGTTCCAAAACCTGCCGGTGTATAAAATGCAGGAATACCCATTGCCGCCATTTGTATGCGTGTTGCCAATGTACCCTGGGGAATAAGATCTACATCCAATTCCCCATTCAATAATTGCCTTTCAAACTCAGCATTCTCCCCAACATAACTGCTCATCATTTTTTTTATCTGCCTTCCTTGCAACAATAGCCCCAGTCCAAAATCATCCACCCCTGCATTATTAGAAATACAGGTAAGTTCTTTTATTCCTTTACGTTGCAGCGCGGCAATACAATTTTCAGGTATCCCATTCAATCCAAAACCACCAAACATGATAGTGGCGCCGTTGCCAATATCGTAGATCGCCTCGTCTGCTCCCGGAAAAACTTTATTCATGCTAAACAATATTTCTTTCGGTAATAAAAGGCAGCTAAGGAATGGGAATCTTAGTAGCGCTGGCAGATTGCCTGTTACCGTAGGCATCTACTGAATCAAACAATATCCTGAACTGGCTGGGGTGCTCTTCATAAAACTGGTAGCTTTCATAGAACTGCTCCTTCGTGACATGGTGAATAGAAAAGACCTGTTCATACAAAGCAGTACTTTTCTTCAATTTCAAAGCTGAAGAATCTCTTGGAACACCCATCTTTCCCAGCTGCCCGGCATTCAGCATATCCCAAACAATAAATTTCATATCAGGTATGGAAATTATTTTATGCTTGCCATTACAAGAGGCAAAAATCACAAGAAAAATACCTGTTTTGAAAAAAATATTCTTCATTGCAACTCCTGTTTGTACCGCGAAGAATTAGCTACATCCAAAGCGCTCAGCAGCCCGATCGCTTTTTCTTTTTCATCTGAATTTCCTTTTTTTAATACGCCAATAAATTCTGTGGCCTTGGTCTGCATCAGGAACTGGACGATCATGGTATTGGGGTTCTCCTTGTTAAAGGCTTGTAATTGTGTAAGTGACTGCAGAATATTTGAGCGCGCTTCAGTTTCTGCATCATACATTTTATCCAACCCTGAACGATAATATGAGTAGATAACATCATGAACAATGTTGTTGCGGCTGTTTACCAGGTTTTCATTCAGCCAATAGCGGTTACGCAAACCATCAAATGCGCGCCAGCCTGAAATATTTCCATCCTCCGGGGCATTGTTTACAATATTCTGTGCTTTATGATAATAAGGGTCTCCTCCCTTTGGCGCAAATGAATCATAATTTAATCCAAGTATCATATATGTATAGTAGGCAAAGCAGGCAGTGAGATTAGCAGCAAGGGCATCAGTGCCCTGCACGCGCGTATCGCTAAAGTCCACCGGCTGAAATTCAATGTATTTGAAAGTAATATCAGCATCCTGGAAATCAACCAATGCCGTTTGATAAGAAGCATTATACACCGGCCTTACTGCCTGGATGATCAGGGTTGCTTTGTATGTGTTTACCTGGGGGCCATTATCAAGGTTGAGTATAAAATTGCAGGATATCTTTTCATTCTGCCTGAATTGATCATTCGTCCACCTGCGGTTATTTAAAAAATTGGTAAGCTGTGTCTGTAAAGTTGTGAATATTTTTTTATCGACCGAGCTATTCACACGGGATGCATTTACAGTAACTTTTGCCTGTAGTTCCTGTGCGGAAGATCGCAAGCCGAAAAACAATAAGAGCACCACGATATATGCTTTCATATTTTTTATTGTTTCTGATCTGTTGAATTCAGTTGACTGCCGGAGCAAATCTATTACCATGCAAGTAACAAAAAACGACAGTATTTCTACTGCCGTTTGCATTTTTAAATCATTTATTTCTATCTGAAAAGGTCATTTTCATTATTCTTGCGGTAATAGATCTTATTTTCCATGAATTCCTGTGTTGCAAGGATAGCAGGGTTAGGCATTTTTTCATAAGCCTTTGATATCTCGATCTGCTCCTTATTCTCATGGATCTCTTCGAGGCTGTCTGTATGACTGGCAAATTCTTCCAGCTTATTATGCAGTTCTTCTCTTAAAGAAATGTTGATCTGGTTGGCCCTACGCGCAATAATAGCAATAGACTCATACAAATTGCCTGTTTGGGCCTTGATGTCTATCAGGCTTTTGGTTTCTATTACATTAGGTGTATTACTGTTGAGATGCCGTCTTAGCTTGCTCATTTTTTATCGTTTTTAAATAGTTAGTTGATTGTGTTTTGTATTTAGCTACTTCTGGTGCCAACTTACTATCAGCATAGCGTTCCGAAAAATCAGTACACTCGCTCAGTACTTTAGTGAACCTTTCTTCCTGCTTGAATATATTGCTCATCTCGGCAAATTTGAAATAAGACTTGATGATCTGCAATTTATATTCGTCGCCTCTCTTTGAATCAGGAAAACCTTCAGAGACACCGGTATAAGCAACAGCTGCTGCCCTGAAAAAACCCAGGTTATAATACAGTTCTGCATTTTTGCTTTCTTTCAATTCCAACTTCTCCCTGCATTTATCGATGATATCATTTGCATCCTTACTTCTTGGTGAACCGGGATGGGTATTGATAAATGCCTGCATGGAGCCGATGGCTTTGGTAGTATTTGTCTGATCCAACTCATATTTCGGAGATTGCTTATAATAGCAAAATGCCTTCATATAATCACATTCTTCTGACCGGGCACTTGTTGGAAAAGTTTCTGTAAAGGTCTTAAAGATATTTTCAGCATTGATATAGTCCTTATCGTAAAAATAGCAGTAAGCGTATTTATAATACATATCCTCGTACCGTTGTGTACCCTTCAGGTATGGGAACAGGCTTTCAAATAACTGCTGCGCGTAATTGTATTTCTTATTCGCATAATACTGCTCTGCCATCTGGTACTTGAATTCATTATCCTTGCTGGCAAGAATATGCGCAAATTTATTGTCCTTTTTAGGGTTCGATTTTTTGACCTTGGCCACTTCCGTTTTCTCAGTTTTGTCGCTCTTTGGCTTACCGGTTTTTGCAACCTTGTGAAAAAGGGAACAGGACGCTAAAAGAAGAGGCAGGGATATTAATACCAGGATCTGTTTCATACAAGTTGGCAAAGGTAGTTATTTGCGGGCAATTTATAAACTGCTACGGTTCAAACGCTCATAAATGAGTTAAGATTAACACAAAAGACTGGTTATCAGTTACCGGTTGCTGGTTAAAACAAACAGGCCCGGCTAAGTGCCAGGCATGTCAGTTGTTTATTTATTTGAAGGAATTATCCTTTTCTCATATTTGGGTTTGGAGCAGGCACTGTGTTAGGGCCATCATCCATTGTTCCCTGCAGGTCTACTGTATTAGAATCGCCATCTTTTCCGTATACAAATATGATCCTGTTTTCAGCAATACCTTGTTTGTCAACCAGGAACCTCTTCACTGCATTCACCCTGTCGTAGCTCATTTGTTGTGCAGCTTTGCTGGCAGAGGCGTAACCAATCAACCTAACATGGCAGTTTGGATTAGCGCTGATCTGTGCAGCAGCAGAAGCAAGTACTTTTTCAGCGTCTTTGCTCAGTTTCGCGTTGTTTTTGAACTGAACGCTTGGCAAATTACCGATAGCACAAGTTGGAGCTGGTGGTTGTGGAGCAGGTAAATTTTTGATCATTTCCCTTAATTCCTTGCAACAAGCTGGTTCTGGGCATGTACCCACGCCATCTTTATCAACTGGGAAGCATTTTAATGGAGTCAGTATTTCTTTATCCCTGTAATCAGGAACGCCGTCACCATCTGTGTCTTTAGATACACCATGAGAATCAACTGGAGCACCTTTCGGAGTATTTGGTTCAAGGTCAAATTGATCAGTTACACCATCACCATCAGCATCAGGTAATACAACCGGAGGCATCTTCATGTGTGTAGGCCTGTTTAACTCACTATAAATAAAATTATATGGATTAAGCCACCATAAAGGTTGCACCTTCCTGGCAGGATTACCCAAGTTGATATTCAATTTCAGACTAGTATATGAAAAATGGTCATCACTGTTTCCACCTTTGACACCATCTAACAGGTCATAACCTGGAATAGTAAAAGTCAGTCTTTCCTCAATTCCCAAATTTACTTTATTACTTACTTTAAAGGCAAATCCACCTCCAAAGCTAGCTCCACTTAACACAGACCAGCCATGCCTGCCATTAGTAACAGTACCTGCTACAGTTGAAATAAGTCCGTTCTGGCTATTAACTATGCCATTACCATAAAATACATGATAAACACCAGGAGTTGGAGCCCCGTTGAAATCCTGGGTCATTACCTGTGTGGCAATAAGGCTATATCCTGCCAAAAGATAAACATTTGTTTTAGGGTTCCCTCTGTAATGGCTGGCTGAATTAAGAGAAACGATAAAATCAGCCGTTCCCATGTGGCTCATACTTTTAAAGTTCGTGTTGCCCAAAGTATTAAAAGCGCCAATATATCCCACACGTGCAGAGAATGTATTATTTAAGGCCTTTCTCAATGAAATACCTCCACCTATGCCGAAATGTGATCCAGCTTCACCACTTACAACCTGGGCAAGACCTGTACTTAAGCCAAGCTCCCACTGGTTACGTGGCTGCGGTGGATAAGGAAATTGGTTGTTTAAGAACTCATTGTACTGCGGGATATGCTCTGTGGCAATCTTGGAACTGTCTTTCCAATTCCAACCCCAGTCAGTAGTTTGGGCCATACTAACTGTTTGTACTAAAACAATTAGAGCCAATAATAAACTGTACTTTTTGCTTGTCATATTTCGGTTTTTAAATATATTATGAAATCCAGGTAGAGATATTTTGGTATTTTTTAACAAAAGTGGTGCCAATTAATGCTAACTCGTAATAATTCATCCTTCAAATCAAAGAAAAAAAAATTCTTTACAAATGTATGTAAAGAATGCGAAGAAGCAAATTTTCAAAAAAAAATGCTTTTTACCTAAAAAAATTAGGACAGTCATCTGGCAATAAACGTTGCTTAGCCCTTTTTATTGTAGCGCCAATACTATCTTGCACCCGAATTACCTTATGAAATTAGCCCGGCATGTCATAGGAACAGAATTGAAGCGGTTTGAGGATCATTTCAAAACGGCTGTAAAGAGCAGGGTACCCCTGTTAGACCGGATCATGCAATACATCGTAAAACGGAAAGGGAAGCAATTAAGGCCGATGTTTGTTTTGCTTAGTGCCCGCCTCGGCGGCGAGATAAACGAAACCACTTACCGGGCAGCATCTCTCGTAGAATTGTTACACACAGCCACTTTGGTACACGATGATGTAGTTGATGACGCAATGGAAAGAAGGGGTTTTTTCTCTATCAATGCACTTTGGAAGAACAAGATCGCCGTCCTGGTGGGTGATTATCTCTTGTCCAAAGGATTGCTTTTATCGCTCCAGCACCAGGATTATAAAGTACTTCAAATTCTGTCAGAAGCAGTTAAAAGAATGAGTGAAGGCGAGCTTCTGCAGATCGAGAAAGCCAGGAACCTGAACCTGGAAGAAAAAATTTATTACGAAATAATTAATGGCAAGACCGCTTCTCTTTTGGCTTCAGCTTGTGCTGCGGGTGCGTCATCCACTTTTGAAGATGATGGGCTTGTAGAGAAATTACGCAGGTTTGGAGAAAAAGCGGGAATGGCATTCCAGGTAAAAGACGACCTCTTCGATTATGGCAACGAAGATGTTGGCAAACCTACCGGCAATGACATCAAAGAAAAAAAGATGACCCTTCCACTCATCTATACTCTGAACAATTGTGACACTGCTACAAAAAAGAAGATCATATATATTGTAAAAAACGAAAATACCAACAAAGAAAAACTTAAGTTTGTCATTGATGAAGTGAAAAAGGCAGGTGGTATTTCCTATGCTACAAAAAAAATGCTTGCATTCAGGGACGAAGCCCTGGATATCCTTCACGAATTCCCCGATAGCGAAGTAAGATCAGCGCTGGAAGAATTGGTCCGCTACACTACCGACAGGAATTATTAACCCCTCAATATATATCTTGTAACATCAACCATGAATAAGGGCCATCCTGTTCATTAATATTATTGCATGCAAAAAAGATGGAACATATTACAACGGGATGAGGAGAGGACCGCTTCTTTATATGACTCATTAAAAGTAAGCCATACATTATGCGGCATCCTCGTGGAACGCGGCCTCGATGATTTTGAAAAGTCAAAATATTTTTTCCGTCCTGAATTATCTGCCCTTCACTCACCCTGGCTAATGAAGGATATGGACAAAGCCGTTGCCAGGATATTGATGGCAATTGAAAACAGGGAAAACATTTTAATATATGGCGATTATGATGTGGATGGTACCACAAGTGTTGCAGCCATGTTCCAGTTCCTGAAAAATATTTACCCTAATGTGGATTTTTATATCCCACATCGTTACAGGGAAGGCTATGGTGTTAGTAAAGCTGGCATTGACTTTGCAAAGAAAAATAATTTCTCATTGATCATCTCGCTGGACTGCGGGATCAAGAGTGCTGACTTGATCACGTATGCAAAAGAATTGGGTATTGATTTTGTTGTGTGCGACCATCATTTACCAGATGAGGTTCTTCCACCTGCTGTTGCAATATTAAATGCCAAACAAAAAGATTGCCCATATCCTTATAAAGAATTATGCGGATGCGGTGTGGGTTTTAAACTGATGATGGCACTTTCAGAACGCCTGCAGCTGCCGCCAGAAAGTTATCTTACTTATTTAGACCTTGTTGCCACGGCGATCGCTGCAGACATTGTTCCGATGACAGGCGAGAACCGCATACTTGTTTATTATGGTTTGAAAAAAGTAAATGAAAATCCTAATGTTGGGATCAAAGCATTGATGCAACTGGCAGAAGTTAAAAAGGAAATGAGCGTCAGCAACCTTGTATTTATTATAGCCCCAAGGATTAACGCAGCCGGCAGAATGGATGATGCAAAAAAAGCGGTACAACTTTTTATTGAGCAGGATTTGAATAAAGCATTGGAGTTTGCTGAAATGCTTCATAGTGATAATACCGACCGCAAAGAAGCCGATACCAATATCACGGAAGAAGCGCTTTCTATTATTGAAAATGATGAAGCATTAAAAAAAAGAAAGACGACGGTTGTTTTTCGTGAGCACTGGCATAAAGGTGTGGTAGGAATTGTGGCATCGAGACTGATAGAAAAATATTACAGGCCAACAGTAGTGTTAACAAAAAGCGGCGATTTTGTTGCTGGCAGTGCAAGAAGTGTAGCGGGCTTTAATTTATACGAAGCCATTCATGCCTGCAGGGAACATTTACTCGGTTATGGCGGACATTTTGCTGCTGCCGGAATGAGTTTGTTGCCCGAAAATGTAAAAGCATTTAGTGATCAATTTGAAGCAGTGGTAAGCGCCACTATCGCTCCAAAATTATTAATTCCCGAGATCATCGTTGACACAGAAATTTCTTTTGCTGAATTGGTTCCTTCCTTTTATAGTATGCTGGATCAAATGGAACCTTTTGGGCCGGGAAATATGCGTCCTGTATTCCTGGCTAGAAATGTTTTTGATACTGGCTTTAGCAAGATCGTAAAAGAATTGCATATCCGCTTTGTATTAAAACAGGACAAGATCACATTGACCGGCATTGGTTTTAATATGTCAGATAAATTTGATCTCCTTCAAAAGAATCTTCCGCTGGATATTCTTTTTACACTCGACCTTAATGAATGGAACGGAGAGAAAACACTGCAATTAAAAATGATAGATATCAGGATCAGCAATTCCTGAATTCCTATTTCTCTTCCTGCATAAGTGTAATACTTCTATTGATAAACTTCGTGAGGTCATTCCCTTTCAGCAATCCTTGTGAAAGCAATGCAAGGTCTCCCAGGTTTCTTACCTGTTTTTCCTGTTTAGCGGTGTCCTGTTCTTTTAATAATGTTTGATATATGGGATGGTTGCCATTCACTGTTAGTGTTACCTCATCCGGCATTTGTGCATAAAATGCGGCCATGCCCCCGCCCGCGGCGCCCATATCTTTCATTCTCCGCATCATTTCGGGCCTGGTTGCAACTACTGGTGCACTTCCTTCACTCAATCCTTTTACTTCTACCGTTACATGAAGATCACTCACTGGAAATTCAAATAATTTTTTGAGGTTTTCTGTCTCATCTTTACTCAATACACTTTCGCCCGTTTCCTGTTTGTCTATCAGATTATCTGTGATATCTGAATCCACCCGCACAAAATGAAGCCCGTCCCATTTCATTTCCATTTGGCTGATAAATGCATTATCCACCAGCGTCTCCATCTTAACAATTTTATATCCTTTCGCAGTGGCTCCCTGTATGAATGCATCCTGCTGAACAGGGTCAGTTGTATATAATATTACCTGCTTGCCTTCTTTATTTTTCTGAATTGCTTCTGTTTGTGCCTTGTATTCATCAAGAGTATAAAACTTGCCATCCACTTCCTGCATCACCAGGAATTTATTTGCTTTCTCAAGGAATTTATCATCGGTCATCATTCCATATTTCACAAACAAACCAAGGCTTTCCCATTTTTCTTCAAAAGAAGCACGTTCGGTTTTGAAGATCTCTTCCAGTTTATCTGCTACTTTCTTCGTGATATGCGCATTGATCTTTTTTACATTGGGATCGCCCTGCAAATAACTTCTGCTCACATTTAATGGGATATCCGGGCTGTCTATCACGCCATGTAGCAGCATCAGGAATTCCGGAACGATCTCTTTTACCTCATCAGTTACAAACACCTGGTTGGAATACAGTTGGATCTTGTCCTTCTGTATCTCATAACTCTGCTTGATCTTTGGAAAATAAAGTATACCGGTAAGGTTGAAAGGATAATCTACATTCAGGTGTATCCAGAACAAAGGTGTTTCTCCAAATGGATAAAGTTTTCTGTAGAAATTTTCATAATCCTCCTTTGTTAATTCAGAAGGTTTTTTTATCCAGATGGGATTGGTGTCATTGATCGATTTTTCTTCTCCTTCCTTTTTCTCGCCTGCTTCTGAAAAATAAATAGGTACCGGTAAAAATTTGCAGAACTTTTCCAGTATCGCTTTGATCCTGTCTGCTTCTAAAAATTCTTTGCTGTCTTCATTGATATGGAGGATGATCTTTGTTCCCCTTTCCTTTTTCTCTACTTCATACAATTCAAATTCAGGGCTTCCATCGCAACTCCAGTAAACAGTTGCTGCCTCATCTTTATAGCTCTGCGTTAAAAGTTCCACACTATCGCTCACCATAAAAGCGCTATAAAAACCCAATCCAAAATGGCCAATGATATTGGCATCTTTATATTTATCCATGAACTCTTCTGCGCCGCTGAAAGCTACCTGGTTAATATATTTGTCTACTTCCTCACTTGTCATACCCACACCCCTGTCAGAAATGGTCAATGTTTTTTCTTTGGTATCGAGTATTACATCGATCCTGGGTTCACCCAACTCGCCCTTGGCCTCGCCAATAGATGAAAGCGTCTTTAATTTTTGAGAGGCATCCACTGCATTGCTCACCAGCTCACGCAGAAAAATTTCATGATCGCTGTAGAGAAATTTCTTAATAATGGGAAAAATATTCTCCGTTTGTACACGTATCTGCCCTTTTTGCATATGATCAAATTTTGTCTGATTTGTTCAAAGACAATACCAAACCCAAAATTCTGACAGGATGACAATACCCCTAAAACCTCACTACCCAGGCAATTCGGGCTAAATTTGTGGCATTTCCTCTCCCATTTCTCATTCCTAACCCTTACCTTTGCAGCCCCAATTCTGTTTTGGCAGAATTCTTCCGACTCGTTGGGAGACCCACTGGGAAAAACCAATTATTAACCGGTTCGCTACATGCGGACTAAAAAACAGGGTAAATGAACAATTATGAACTGATGGTGATCTTCACCCCTGTGCTTTCTGAAGAGGATTTCAAAGCCTCCCAAAAAAAGTACAGCGACCTGATTGCTGAAAATGGCGGTGCTACCGTCTACAGCAATCCATGGGGCTTGAAATCACTGGCCTACGCTATTGAAAAGAAGACGACCGGTATTTACTGGATCCTCGAATTCAATGGCCCTTCCGATCTCAATGAAAAATTGAAGATCCAGCTTTTGCGTGACGAACAAGTAATGCGTCACATGATCACAAGGCTCGATAAATACGCCGTCGAGTACAATCTGATAAAGAGAACAGGCGGATTTAAAGTACACGCAAAAACTGAAGCATAATGGCAAAGAATGAGATCAAATACCTCACTGCCATCAAGCAGGAGAAGCCTAAGAAAAAATTCTGCCGTTTTAAAAAATACGGCATTAAGTATGTTGATTACAAAGACATTGATTTTTTGAAGAAGTTCGTAAATGAGCAAGGCAAAATGTTGCCAAGACGCTTATCAGGCAACTCTTTGAAGTATCAGCGTAAAGTAAGCGATGCAGTTAAGAAGGCCCGCCAGATGGCTTTATTGCCATATGTAACGGATCTGTTTAAATAAAAATAATTAGTAACCTTCCCTAACTCCTTTGCTGATTAAATCAGAAGGGGGACAGTTCCGGCTAAATCGAAACTGGGCTCTTGGGACTAAAAAACAAACCATGCAAGTAATCTTAATTCAGGATGTAGACAACCTGGGAGGCCGTAACGAACTGATCTCCGTAAAAAACGGGTATGCGCGTAATTTCCTGATCCCACAAAAATTTGCCGTTGAAGCAAGTCCTTCCAATTTAAAACAACTGGAAGAACACCTGAAAGTAAAGTCTAAGAAAGAAGCCCTGATGCTGGCCGAGATCAACAAGGTGATAGAAGTATTAAAATCATCTCCTGTTAAGATCGGCGCTAAAACAGGTACCAGCGGTAAGATTTTCGGAAGCGTTACCGGGCTCCAGATCACCCGCGCGATACGTGACCAAAAAGGTTACGAGATCGACAGGAAACGTATTACTATTTTGGATGAAGTAAAAGAATTGGGCATCCACAAGGCCACTATCGATTTTGGTAATGGCAATAATGTGGAGATCGAATTTGAAGTAATAGGCGAGTAAAATCACCTCTTTTCATTATATATAAAAACCCGTTCCGTTCAAACCGGAACGGGTTTTTTATTGCAAAATGGCCAAAACAGGGCTTTTTCCCCCTCATTTGGCCTCCTTTTTGGTGCAGATTATGTGAAAAAAATTCTTAAAAA
>CAISDV010000060.1 GCA_903884185.1 uncultured Chitinophagaceae bacterium
CGCTTAAGGCAAGAATTGATATTAAGAATTTATTTTTCATACAAACATATTTAGAATTGATGATCAGATTTAATGAATTAGAAATTGGCGCGTAATCCAAAATTCAAACCTAAAGGTGTTGGAAGGTTGCCATAATCAAACCCATAACCACCTACTCCTTTGGAAAGTGATGTATTACCATTTGTTGCCGGATCAAGCCCCTTGTAGTTTGTCAGCAATACAAGGTCATTACCTGTAACAAACAAACTGAATGCCTTCAGGCCATGTACCTTACGTATCATATTCGGCGCGAAGGTATAAGACAGGGTAAGGTCTCTCAGCCTTAACCAATTTACATTTTTCTGAATAAATTCTTCTTCAGGCATACCTGTATAGTAAGTGTTCAGGTAATAAGGAACAACCGCAATGGTATTCTTTGTTGGATTGGCAGTGTTCTGGTAACCATCCTGTAATACACCTTGTACAACTCTTGGTGTTCTTCTGTCTGCGGTCTTGGCACTCTTACCGTTTAATGTCAGGTACTCTTCTGTACCATCAAATATATCGCCACCTATTTTCAAATCCCACAGGAAGCTCAGGCTCCAGTTCTTATATCTCATTACGTTGTTCGTTCCCAAAGTAAATGCAGGTGTCCTGTCGCCACGTACAATGAAGTTGGCGTCTACTACCGGCACACCAGTTGCCGGGTTGATCAAAATCTGTCCGGCAGTATTTCTCAGGTAGCCATATCCGGTAATAGTTCCTGTTGAAGCGCCCCTGATCAAACCACCTCTTGCATTACCATATAACCATGTATCAGCTATATAATATTCATAAGCAATAGAAGTAGGCAGGTCAATTACTTTGCTCCACATATGATTGAAATTGAAACGGATGGTCCAGTCAAAATCTTTTTTCCTGACAGGAGTAAAATCCATGGCTATTTCAATACCCTGGTTACGTGTAGTTGCTGCATTTGAAGTGTTCAACACAAATCCTGTTGCATAGCTGGCACGGAAACCCTGGCTGATCTGGTTTAAAGCCAGTGTATTATAATATGCGGCATCTATTGAAAGCCTGTTATTAAACATTTTGAATTCTCCACCCACTTCATAAGTATGTTGTCTTTCAGGCTGCAGGTTCGCGTTATTATTATAGAAGCCATAAGAGAATGCAGGCCCTACAGCACTAGCAAAGTTCTGGCCAAATACCGACTGGTTCATGTAAGGATCCGGGAGCCTTGCCGTACTTGCCAAAGAGCCTCTCAGTTTTACATAATTAAAGACACCACCTTTTATCCATGGGAAGATATCAGTAAGAATGACACTCACACTTCCTGAAGGGTAATTATAGTTCCTGTTTGCTGCAGGCAAAATAGATGTTCCTTCAAAACGATGGCTGTAATTAAAGAAGATAGCATTCTTGAAACCTATCGTTACATCACCGAAATAAGCGATCTGCCTGTTATTGTATTCATTTGGCAAACCGGCGATAACGTAACGGTTTAAGCGTTGTCTTGTATTGAGTGTAGTAAGGTTGCTGTCGTAAAGTGATCCAACTGCTTTTGTAAAGTTCCCATCATTGATAAGAACTCCATTTTTGTACATCCCTGTTGCAGTAACAGCATCTACCAATCCAGTTCCATAAATAGCGGTCATGTCTGTTCGTTGATCCTGCCAGGTAGTTCCTCCTAAAGCACGGATTGAAAAGTTTCCTACTTTTCTATTCGCTGTCAAAGTAATGGTATGGTTATAACTGTAATTGTCTCTCCAGTAATTATCCAGTGACCCACGAACAGAACTGGATGTAGCACCCGACGCAACACCTGCTGCAGATTCAGGATGCATGAATTCATAACCAACAGTATGATATGTATCATAACCAAACCTTCCGTTCAACGTAAGCCATGGCCTGATATTGACATTAACACCCATTGTAGCGATCCACCTGGTGGTTATATCCTGGCTATGATTATAATTTGCGTTAAAGAAAGGATTATCAACTGATTCACCGGTTGGAGTGGTCAGGTAAGCACTTTTGCGCTGTCCGTTTGCATCCAGGTAAACTCTTCCATCATTATCAACAGGCCATACATACAGATCCAAAAGATATCCACCTGCACTTCTCAGCGGACGGTCAACAGTTGAATGTGAGTAGGCTATAGATGGAGTAAACTCAATTATCTTACCGATCTTGGTGCTATTGGTCAACCTGAAATTAAATCTTTCTGAAGAGTTGCGAGGAACTACGCCATCCTGGTTGGTATAAGTTCCTGAAAAGCGGAAACTGGAAACCTGGTTTCCAAAATCCAATCCGAGGTTATGTGTTTGAGTAAACGCTGTCTTAAAGAAATTTCTTGGATTATCATATCTCTTTGTATCAGCAGCGTATGCCGGCCCAAAATAAGCGAAGCTGTTAGATGATGGCAAACCGTTACTTCCCGGGCTGAAATCATTATTGTTATCAGAAAATCTTGTAATAGCTGAAATACGGAAGCTATTGTCATAATTCACGTTCACTTTACCACCAGCAACGGCTTTCGCCTTTTTAGTAGTAATAACAATTGCTCCGGAACTTGCCTGGCTACCATATAGGGCCGTGGCTTCAGGTCCTTTAAGAACTGTAACAGATTCTATATCATTAGGATTGATATCTGCTATCCTGTTAGTATAGTCATTAGACCTGTTTGGCCTGTCTGAAGCCAATCCTAATTGTGAACCACCATTTGAAGTTTCATCCATAGATGAATTATCAATGATGATACCATCCACTACAAATAGTGGCTGGTTACTTAATGACAGAGAGTTAAACCCTCTTAATATGATCTGGGAAGATGCACCCGCCATACCATTGGTAGGCGTAATAGTTAACCCGGAGACCCTTCCCTGTAAACTATTCAGGAAGTTATCACGTTGAGTTCCCTGTATTTCTGAACCGGAAACCTTCTGAACCGAGTAACCCAGTTCCTTCTGGTTTCTCTTGATATCCATGGCTACAACCACTTCATCAAGATTGGTCACTTCGCTTTTTAAGCTAACATTCACTGAAGAACCAGAAACAGTTATACGTTGTGTAGCATAACCGATATGACTGATTGTTATTACCTGGCCACTAGCGGCTTTAATGGTGAATGAACCTTTGTCGTTTGTTTGGGTAACAGCCGTAGCCCCCACCACTTTTACAGTAGCACCAACCAGTGGCGTTTTCTTGTCAGCATCCTGCACAGTTCCGGATACTGTCTGGCCCTGGCCGAAAGAAGGTAACGAGAAAATGAAACACAGTATCACTACCGGCTTCATCAGAGAGACGATTTTTCTCATAACAGTTTTTTTGGTTTTTTTAATTGATAAATCATTAGTCATTCAATACAACAACTTTTATTGTTGCAAAAACATTCCAACTCAAACCATTTTAATTTCCGCAAAAACCCGCAAAAAAAATAATTTCGCAGAATAATGCCGTCAATTAAAGCATAGTTAAAGTTTAGAAACACATAATTACGAATTATTTTATAATAAAAACGGACTTTTTTACAGAAACTCAGAACTTATTTCAAATGTGAACAAAAACTGCAAAAAGATGCAGCATTTTTGAAAAAATGGTGTCCGCACGTTTTATCAGATGAGTTTGACCCCTTTTTGTTTATAGGGCTCTAATAACGGATCATTTGCTTCCAATTCGGTGATCAACGTGTCAATTGCCTCCGTTGCACAAACCTGCAGGCGTTGTACACTGTTCAGCTTCTCAGAAATAGCCAGCGAAATGGTCTTATGGGCACAAGCGATCATGGCTTTCTTTACCTCTATCACCTCCCACTCCAGGTCGGTAATGCCTTTTTGCGCATCAATACTATTGGTTCCAAGGAAACACAGGTCTGCCTTTATCTCGCCTAATCGCTGCACCACCTCTGCACCCACCGCCATCTGCGCACTTTTTAATAGTTTATTTCCAAGAAAAATGACCTCGCAGTTCGGGTGACTGAGTAGTTCAAGTGCAGTAGGAATACTTACGGTTATAAAAGTAGCACTTAACTCGGGCGGGAGCGATTTCACCAGCTCTATGATAGTAGTACCACCCGAAAGAACAACAAACATCCCGTCCTTGATCAGTTGCACCGCCTTTTGTGCAATCACTTTTTTCTCGGGCTGCAAATAAATACTGTTATTGTGAAGGGTAAAATGAAATGATTTGGACAAAGCACCACCATGCACTTTTGTTAGCTTTTCTTCCTCATCCAATTCCTGCAAATCCCTGCGGACAGTATCCTCAGAGACATTTAGCTGCACACAAAGGTCAGACGACAATACCTTATTATGAATATTGATCTGCTGTATGATGTATGCCTGCCTTTCTTTTTTAAGCATATTGCAAAGTTTAAAACGGTGCCGAAACTACAAATAAAATAGTTATGCCTACCCCCTGCCCAAAACAAAATAATCTCCAAAACCACCGGTTTCTTCTCTAAATGATGAAGATATGTGATATTCGCAAACACACATGATAACGCCCCAGTCCATAGAACAGATCAAGAACCGCATCGATATCATTGATGTGGTAGGGGAATATGTGAAGCTGAAAAAACGAGGCGCTAATTATTTAGGCCTTTGCCCTTTTCATAACGAAAAGACACCTTCCTTCACTGTTTCTCCCGCCAAAGAACTATACAAATGTTTTGGCTGCGGCAAGAGTGGTAATACCATTACTTTTTTGATGGAACATGAAAAGTTAAGCTATGTTGAATCACTGAAGTGGCTCGCTGCCAGGTATAGCATCGAAATTGAAGAGACCGAATCAACCCCTGAACAAAAACAATTACAACAGTCGGCAGACAGCTTATACATCATCAACAATTTTGCAGCAAAATTCTTTGAAGAGAAATTATTTGAAAGCGAAGAAGGGCAGGCAGTGGCATTGAGTTATTTAAAAGAACGCGTCTTCCGCGAAAGCATCATTAAAAAATTTCAGTTAGGTTACAATCCTTCTGCAAAAGATGAACTGGCAAAAGCCCTGGTACAAAACCAGTTCAATAAAGAACTGCTTCCAAAAACAGGTTTGGTAGTTATACGAAATGAGACCGATCTCGCCGACAATTACCGCAACCGTATCATCTTTCCCATACATAATAATACAGGCAAGATCATTGGGTTTGGTGCAAGGGTGATTGGCAAGGCCGATAAAGCGCCTAAATATATCAACACCCCCGAAAATGAAATTTATGTAAAGAGCAAAGTGCTGTATGGCTCTTACTTTGCGCGATTAGCTATTGATAAAGCAGATGAATGTTTATTGGTGGAAGGATACACTGATGTGGTTAGCCTTCACCAGGCAGGAATAGAAAATGTAGTGGCAAGTGGCGGAACCTCACTCACTGTTGACCAGATACGCATCATAAAAAAATATACTGATAACCTGACGATCATTTATGATGGCGATGCTGCCGGTGTAAAAGCCGCTTTGCGTGGATTGGATATGGCATTGGAAGAAGGGCTGAATGTGAGGCTGGTACTGATACCCGATAAAGAAGACCCCGACAGCTATGTTAACAAATTAGGTGCCCAGGCATTCCAGGATTTTATTGCAGCAAATAAAAAAGATTTCATCCTTTTCCAGTTGGAGGTAATGATGAAAGAATCAGGCAATGATGTTACAAAGAAAAGTGTGGTAGTGAACCAGGTGGCAGAAACACTCAGCAAGATCAACAAAGCAGAGGATTTCAGCAAACAGCAGGAATATATCAAACAATGCGCGGTATTATTAAAAATTGATGAGGGTGGGCTGACGAATCTTGTCAACAAATACAAACGCGATAAAATATCGAAAGAAGAAAAGAAACTTCCTTTTGAAGAAGCAGATCATATCCGTTTACAAAATCAGCAAGCTGATTCATCCGCAGATAATTTATTGCTTCTTAACCAGGATGAAGCGCATGAAAGAAATGTACTTCGGGTTTTACTGGAGTATGGTTTAAAGAACTGGGATGCCGAAAGAACAGTCGCACAATATATTTTTGACGAGATGGAACAATTCCATTTCGACAGCCAACCGCTTGAACATCTATTTAATGAATACAGGAGCTGGTATGAAAAAGGATTGGAGCCCACTGCCAAATCTTTTTTATATCATGAAGATGAACATATCCGCAACCTGGTTGTCTCCATCACCATGTTCCCATTTGAACTAAGCCAGAAATGGGATGAAGTATTGGAAGGAATGAATATCGTGAACAGGGATGTTTCTCAGCAGGATGTACTCATGAGCGTGAGTTATTTCAAACTCCGTAAGATCAAGAAAATGTTTGAAGAGAACCAGCGCGATATGGAATTTGCACCCATTGAACAACAGATGAAATTAATAGCTGTACACAACCAGTTAAAGGAGATCGAGAGAGAACTCACTAAACAATTAGGGACTGTTATTCTGAGATAAAGAATTAAACCAACTCCTTTACTTCCAGTTTCTTTTCTATTGATTTGTTATGGCCCGCGATGATGTTTGCTTTTTTGAAGCGAACAGCGCTCCATACATGATCAAGTGCCACCAGGCTTACTGCTTCCAATGAGTTTTGGGTAAGTATTTCCCAGCTGCAATCGCGGTTAAGGTCGCTCACGATCTTGCTGGTCTGTTTTGGATAGGCGATCCACAATTTACTGTTCTCGTGCAGGGCGGGGAACACTTCTTTCAAAACGCCATTCAACTGGTTCTGGTTAACAGCAAATACCAGCGCAAAATCAACCTTCTTGCTTTTCAGCAATGGGGTTACATTTTTAGCATATGATAATTTGGCAAATTGCTTTTCTATGGATGACGGGAGCCCTTGAATTAACAGGTTCTTTTCGTCTTTCAATTGTAATTTCTCAAACAGACTCTGATTTGACATGCCGCTACAAGATTTCAGGTGAGACGTTTAATTGGGAGTGCAAAGTTAAAAAAATGTAACCATATTCAACAAATAAAATGCGTCTAATTTGCCTGGAATAAGGATTTTAAGGAAGATTCCTGCTGAAATCAGCATAAAAACATCAATGGCGGCCCCTTTTTTGACGGCGCCGGTCGCGATACTTGAGAATGGGCACTTTACTTTCCGTGCCTTTTAATATCCTGCCTATATTTTTCTGGTGTGTTAAAACGATCATCAAAGCTACTATTACCGCAAAAATGCGATACAGTGCTTCGTGTTCATTGAAAATAAAAAGTATGAATATCATGAAGGAAACACCAGCAAGCATAGAGCTTAATGAAACAAACCTGGTAAGATATAATGCCACTAAAAAGACACCTACACAACAGGCCGCTACTGCAGGCTGCATGGCCAGCGCCATTCCAAACAAAGTGGCTACACCCTTGCCACCTTTAAAATCTGCCCAAACCGGAAAAATATGCCCAATCACAGAAGCAAGCCCCAGTCCCAGCATAAAATTGGTACGGTGAAGACCTGGTTCGGCATAGGCAGGAATGAGAACATATAGAGAAGTAGCTACTACCCCTTTCAGCATATCTACGATCATCACAAAACTGCCCCACCTGCTACCCAGAACACGGTAGGTATTGGATGCGCCTGCGTTTCCGCTGCCATAATCACGTATGTCGATATTGAAAAAGCTCCTGCTTACCCAGACGGAGGTTGGAATAGAACCAATCAGATAAGCTACTACAATTAGCAATAGTTCATTCATTAGTTGGGAGAAGTTTGGGACTGCAAATATACCCCATAATCCCGTAATTCATAATTTCTTAACATGGAATTTACACACTGAAATGCAGCGCAATCCAGCCTGACTTTCTGGCTGTTTGAAGGTGTTTCCAACCTAAATTACCTGTTGCAGCAAGCATATCAGCCTCATCTTCAGTAAGAAGACCGCTTAGTATGACCTGTCCTTTATTCGCCAGGCCTGCATGTAAAGAAGTGAGATTATCAAGCAGTATATTTTTATTGATATTGGCAATAATTATATCGAATTGTCCACCTGTGACAACATCTCCAGCTTTTTGAATATTGATTAGCCGGCAACCATTGTTCGCGGCATTCTCTATCGAGTTTTCAATACAAATAGGATCATTGTCCACCGCCAGTATTTCCTTCGCTCCCAACTTCTCAGCAAGAATGGAAAGAATGCCTGTGCCTGTTCCAAAATCAAAGACAGATTTGTCTGTAAACTTCATCCCCTTCATCAATTGCATCACTAA
Organism: uncultured Chitinophagaceae bacterium; assembly: GCA_903884185.1. GTDB lineage: Bacteria > Bacteroidota > Bacteroidia > Chitinophagales > Chitinophagaceae > CAISDV01. The sequence goes on from CAISDV010000060.1 coordinate 8,164, forward strand.
ATAAGTTGTGGCATGATGCCCCGTGCCAAAACTCATTTTCGGTGTAATAACGATCTCGTGTTCCACTGAACCAAGTGGCACATGAAAATGCGCCCTGATACCTGCCCACGGAATATGCGTCAGCGGGTCTTCAACAATTACCGGCTGAAAACTTGATTCCCATAACTCGTTCCAATTTTGTTGAGCAATAATTGATTTGGAATATGTCAAATTGTATTGGCCAATAATCTCTGATAAAGCATTCTCATCAAACTCTTCTTCTTTAATAAAAGCTTTTAATAATTCATCTGTTTCTTCAAATCCATCAAAACCGATCAATGATAATTCCGCAACGATCTTTTCACGGATAGTTGTGTCTTTTGTTTCAATAACGATCTCTGTATAATTCATAAAAGGAAAAGGAAATAAAACCAAAATCCCTTCCGTGATGGAAGGGATAGTTGATTCAATATTATGAAATGTTTGTATTACTGTCTTGGCCCGCCTTCGTTCTCTTCACGCGGAGGCCTGTTATCTGGCCTTCCTGCTGGCGCACCTTCCGGCCTTGGCATCAATACTTTCCGGCTCAGTTTAAATTTACCGGTACGTTCATCAATGCCTAACAATTTTACTTTGATCTTGTCGCCTTCCTTTAATACACCTTCCATGCTTTCCAAACGCTTCCAGCTTATTTCGCTGATGTGTAACAAGCCTTCTTTCTTTGGCAGGAATTCTACAAATGCGCCAAACTCCTTGATACCTTTTACAGTAGCTTCATAGACTTCACCAACTACCGGAGTGGCTACCAATCCTTTCACCCATGCCACAGCATTATCCAATCCTTCTTTTACAGGAGAGAAGATACTTACTTCACCGGTGTTGCCTACTTCTTCAATATTGATGGTAGTACCCGTTGCACGCTGAATTTCCTGGATCACTTTACCACCTGGCCCTATTACTGCACCAATAAATTCTTTATCAATGATCAGTTTCTCCATTCTTGGAGTATGTGGTTTCACTTCAGATCTTGCTGCCGGCATACATTCGTACATCGCATCCAGTATATGAAGCCTTCCTGCTCTTGCCTGCGTCAATGCTTCCATCATTACCTTCATGCTTAAACCATCCACTTTAATATCCATCTGAACACCGCAGATACCATCACGCGTACCTGTTACTTTAAAATCCATATCACCCAAATGATCTTCATCACCGAGGATATCCGTGAGGATCGCATACTTACCATCTTCGCGTGTGATCAATCCCATTGCCACACCACTCACATGTTTCTGAATAGGTACACCTGCATCCATCAATGCGAGTGAACCGGCACAAACAGTTGCCATAGATGATGAACCATTTGATTCAAGGATATCACTTACAATTCTTGTTGTATATGCATATTCAATTCCCGGCATCACCTGTTTCAAACTGCGCATGGCAAGGTTACCATGCCCTACTTCCCTGCGGCCAACACCACGCATCATTTTTACTTCGCCTGTTGAGAATGGCGGAAAATTATAATGAAGGAAGAATTTAGAGTATTCAGACTGCGCTGCGCTTTCTGCTAATATCTGGTCCAACCCGGTTCCCAGTGTTACTGTTGTAAGTGATTGTGTTTCGCCTCTTGTGAATAAAGCACAACCATGTGGTGATGGCAATGGTTCTATTTCCATAGCCAGAGGGCGCACTTTATCCAATGCCCTTCCATCCAAACGGGTGCGGTCGTCGAGCATCATATTCCTTACCACTTCCCATTTCAGGTCTTCGTAATATTTCTTGGCTAATTTTTTATCAACATCAGTTACTTCTTCACCAAGGCTGGCAATGAGTTCTTCTTTTACTTTAGCATAAGCTTCTGTACGGTCATTTTTTGCAGACGCACTTTTAGATATCTGGTAAACTTTGTCTTTTGCAAACGCATTTACCTTTTGCTGTATCTCTTCGTTCTGTAAAGGTTTTTTGTAATCCCTTTTTCCTTTCACACCCACTTTTTCTCTCAGCTGTTCCTGTGCTTTGATATGAATGCGGATCGCATCATGTGCCAGCTCCAATGCTTTTACAAGGTCTGCTTCAGAACATTCTTTTGCTTCGCCTTCCACCATCATCAGGTTCTTTTCAGTTGCTGCGATGATGAATTCCATATCAGATTCTGCCAGTTCTGAGCGGGTAGGGTTTACGATGAATTCTCCATGCAATCGTGCGATCCTTACCTGTGAAATAATTTCTTTAATTGGAATATCAGATACTGCCAGTGCAGCCGATGCAGCCAGGCAAGCCAATGAATCCGGAAGTACTTCAGAATCACTCGAAACAAGGCTGATCAATACCTGTACATCACATAAATAATCTTCGGGGAATAATGGGCGAAGTGAACGGTCAATCAAACGGCTGGTCAGTATTTCATAATCGTTCAGCCTTGCTTCACGTTTAAAGAATGAACCCGGGATACGCCCTGCAGATGCAAATTTTTCCTGGTAATCAACGCTCAATGGAAAAAAATCCTGCCCTTCTTTGGGTTCTTTGTTGGCTACAACGGTAGCTAATATGATACAGTTACCCTGTTGAACTGTAACGGCGCCATCAGCCTGGCGGGCTAATTTTCCCGTTCCGATGGTAACCTCGCGGCCGCCACCCAAATCGAAGGATACACTGGTTGGTTGTGATAACATAATAAAATTTGAATGATGAATTACCGGTTAGAAATGTTGGTTCAACATCAATAATGGCAACTCTTGTTTAGAATAATTTACAGCCATTCCCGGCCCGTGTATAAAAAACTATTCCCAACCGTCAATCTTCAGTTGGGAAAAAGTCTATTATCATTGGCTCGTGAGCTTATTTTCTGAGGCCTAATTTTTCGATCAGGGAACGATAACCTGTCAGGTTATGCTTCTGCATGTAGGTCAGGAGGCGCTTACGCTGCCCTACCAACTGCATCAAACCCCTGTGTGTTGAAAAATCTTTTTTGTTTGCCTGCAAATGCTGGCTGATGTGAGAAATACGCTCTGTTAATAAGGCGATCTGGCCTTCAATAGAGCCTGTGTTGGCAGATCCGCTGCCAAATTCAGTAAAAATACCCGTCTTTTTTTCTTTTGTTAATGACATCTAAGTTTTCTTTTTAAAGCATCCAATAATTTACATCTATAATTTGTCCCGAGTTTTCGTTCCGATAATTCGGGATGCAAAAGTAAGGTATTATATGAAAAATACCCGTGACGGGGTCAAATTTTTTATTGCTCACACACGGTTTTCCGGCCTGTTTTGCCCCTTTGACCTGTTTACTGCCGCTATATTTGCTTACCTAACCAGATAATTTGGCTCGTATCATTTTTACTGTCACCAATGACCTGTCATACGACCAGCGGATGCAGCGCATCTGTACCAGCCTGGCAAATGCAGGGTATGAGGTATGCCTCACCGGCAGGAAACTGAACCACTCAGGCCCCTTGAACCCGGAGAATTTTCAGCAGAAAAGGCTGCCCTGCCTGTTTACAAAAGGCTTTTTATTTTATGCCGAGTTTAATTTCCGCCTGTTCTTTTACCTGCTTTTTACCCGGTTTGATATTGTATGCGCCATAGACCTGGATACGATCCTCCCCTGTTATTTCGCCTCGGCCATCAAACAAAAGAAAAGGGTATATGATGCGCATGAGCTTTTTACAGAACAGGTTGAGATCATCAGTCGCCATCTTATTCATAGAATATGGATGGCGATCGGAAAATGGGCAGTACCGAAATTTAAAAGTGGTTATACCGTGAACCATTTTATCCGTGATGAATTACAAAAAAGGTATGGGGTGGATTATGGGGTGATAAGAAACCTTCCTGTGCTTAGCCAGCTCGCAGAACACAATACCCCGCCCTTTCAGTTTATTATTTGCCAGGGAGCAGTGAATCATGGACGCTGTTTTGAAACATTGATCCCTGCCATGAAAGAAGTGAACACGCGATTAATAGTTTGTGGCGAAGGCAATTTTTTTGAACAGGCAAAACAACTGGCTATTGCAAATGGTGTGGCAGGGAAGATAGAATTCAAGGGGTATACCGTACCGGGCAGATTAAAAGAACTCACAGGCCAGGCAGTATTTGGTTTGACATTGTTTGAGTCAACCGGTTTCAACCAATATTATTCCTCAGGCAATAAATTTTTTGATTATATCATGGCGACGATACCACAAATTTGTGTAGGGTATCCTGTTTATAAAGCCATCAATGATGAGTTTGATATTGCATTGCTGGTAGATGATACGGAACCAGCCACCTTATCAAAAGCCATTAATCAATTATTAACTGACGAGGCATTGTACCAACGGCTAAAGCATAATTGTACAAAAGCAAGGTTGGCATTGAACTGGGAAACCGAAGAGAAAACACTCATTGAGTTTTATAGCAAATTATAGCAACGCCATTGGAAAAGCATTTACATATCATTTCTTTCAATGTTCCTTACCCTGCTGATTTTGGCGGCATGTTCGACCTGTTGTATAAACTTCCGGCGTTAAAAAATGAAGGCGTTAAAATTCATTACCATTGCTTTGAATACAATCGTCCGAAACAACCCATCCTGCTTGATTATTGTGAATCTGTTCATTATTATCGCCGCGGGAATTTATTTAAAAACATTTTCAGCTTATTACCCAATATTGTTGCCACAAGAAGAAATGAAGAATTATTTCAGCGGCTTTTAAAAGATGATCACCCTATATTAATGGAAGGCATTCATTGCACAGCATTATTACTGGATAACCGCTTCAGCAACCGCAAATGTTTTGTACGATTGCATAATGTGGAATATGAATACTACAGGCATTTGTCGCAATCAGCTTCTTCCATCCTTAAAAAAATATATTACTTGCGTGAAAGCAGGTTGCTTGAAAAATATGAACGCTCTATCATACAAAAGCCTGCTGCTTATTGGGCGGTGACAGAAAAAGATGCAGCTACTTACCGCAAAGAATTGAATTGCAACAATATTCATTACCTGCCTGTTTTTCTTCCAACCGAATGGCAAACATCACACAGGGATACAATAGCTGATCATTGTTTATACCATGGCGACTTAAGTGTTGGTACCAATGAAAAGATGGCTTTATGGTTATTGGAAAATGTTTTCAAACATCTGCCGTATTCTTTTATTATTGCTGGCAAAAATCCTTCGTCAAAATTAACCTCAGTAGTTCAATCAATCTCCAATGCCACGCTGGTAGCCAATCCCAGCGAAAATGAAATGCAGTCATTGATCGCAAAAGCAAGAATAAATGTGCTTACTTCTTTTAGTGATGCTGGCATCAAATTAAAATTATTGAATGCACTATTTAATGGCGGTCACTGCGTGGTGAATGATATGGCAGTGAATGGAACAGGGCTGGAAGAATTTTGTCATATTAATAATTCCGCGACTGATATGATGAATGCAATCGTTGCACTTTACACGACCCATTTTGATGAAATCGAATTTGATCAAAGAAAGAAATTACTGAATACTATTTTCAATAATGAGAATAACGCCAGGGAAATAATTAAGGAGATTTAGATTGAAAATTTTACCGCAGAGGCAGGGAGACAGTGAGAAACGGAGAGAAATATCTCTGCGAAACTCTCC
>CAISDV010000061.1 GCA_903884185.1 uncultured Chitinophagaceae bacterium
ATTGAGTATGGTGTATTTTTTTTCCTTGCTTCTTATGGACTTTTTTTATGGATAAAATCTATTAAGAATGAAAACAGGCTTAGTGTTGGGTAAATTTTATCCACTCCACTCAGGACATATTAACTTAATTGAGTTTGCCCAAAAGCAATGTGATGAACTTATTGTCCTTATTTGTGCTTCAGACAAAGAAAATATTCCGGGCTTTGTACGTTTACAATGGTTAAAAGAGACGTTTAAGAATACTCAAAAAATAAAACCAACATTATTAAGCTATTCGGAAGAAGAATTGCCCAATACTTCTGTTTCGTCAAAAGATGTTTCAAAAATTTGGGCAAATAAGATCTTCAATACCCTTGGCAGGATAGATATAATTTTTAGTTCTGAAATTTATGGGGATTATTTAGCCGAGTTTTTACAATGTAAGCACATTCCTTTCGATCCAGATAGAACTACAAACAATATTTCATCAACAAGAATACGGAAAAACGTATTTAAGAATTGGAATCATATTGCAAGTTCAGCAAGGCCATACTTTGTAAAAAAAATTTGCATTTACGGCACAGAGAGTACAGGCAAATCAACTTTAACTGAAAAATTAGCCAATCACTATCAAACCAGCTTTGTTTCTGAAATGGCAAGAGAAGTTGTTGAAAGAACAGACGAATGTACAGAGCAACATTTACTGCAAATTGCGGAGCTTCATGCAAAAACTATTGACAAAGAACTTAAAGCGGCAAATAAAATATTACTCATAGACACAGATATAAACATTACGCGTTCTTACTCAAAATTTTTGTTCAACAAAGAGTTGATAGTACCAATGTGGGTTGACGAATCTAATCGGTTTGATCTTTATTTATACCTGGACAATGATGCTCCATATATTCAGGATGAAACAAGGCTTGATAAGGAAAGAAGAGATGCTCTAAACATCTATCACAAAAAAGAGTTAGCAAACAGGGGAATTGAATTTGAGCTGATAACAGGAAATTGGGAAGAAAGATTTGAAAAATCTGTTTCTATTATTGACAAATTGATGTCTCCGTAAAGTCAGTCCCCACAATGAAAATCATCACCTGGAACTGCAACATGGCTTTTAGAAAAAAAGCAAGTTTCATCCTGAAATACAAGCCCGATATTTTAATTGTTCCGGAATGTGAGCACCCTGATAAATTAGTATTTCCCTCAAGGACACCAAAACCTACAGATGTTTTATGGTTTGGAAAAAACCAACACAAAGGCCTGGGCATATTCTCTTATAGCGATTACAGATTTACTGTTCATAATGATCATAAAGAAGATCTTAGAATGATTATTCCAATTGCTGTTACCGGTGGTGCATTTGATTTTAATTTATTTGCAGTCTGGGCCAATAACCCCACCGATAAAGACGGTCCATATGTAGAGCAGGTCTGGAAAGCGATCAATCATTATGATGGTTTACTGACGGAGAAGTCGATACTCATTGGAGATTTTAACAGCAATACTATCTGGGATAAAGAGCATAAAGCAGGCGGGCATTCGGCTGTTGTAAAATTTTTAAAAGACAAAGGCATTGAGAGCACCTACCATCTGCATCATAAACAGGAACAGGGAAAAGAAAAACATCCTACACTATATATGTACCGGCACAAAAACAAATCTTACCATATTGATTATTGTTTTGTGTCGGAAGAGTTGGCGAAAAAAATGGTTAATGTGGAAGTAGGGAGTTTCAGGCGTTGGGCCAAACATAGTGACCATGTGCCATTAATTGTTACGCTTGATTAATTTTTTTTCACCGGGGAGTCGCAGAGACAGGGAGAAACGCAAAGGAAACTTATATCTTATTAGGGTTATACAGTAAACGAATTTTAACTCTGCGAGACTCTCCGTCTCCCCGTCTCTGCGGTAATTCTTTCAACTTATAAACTCACTTCACTCCCCATCCCCACCGCAGAAACTCAGGCAATGCCTTAGCCCAGGTAGAAACATCATGCTTCCCGTTTTCCAATTCTGTATAATGAATATGTTCATCCGTATATCCTTTCGCTTTTAATTCCACCACCAGGTCTAATGCATCATCAATACTGTCTATCACACCATTTTTATTCCTGTCTTCTTTTTCATCCATCAACCCGCATTGCAGGAAGAATTTCAGCCAGGGATAAAAAGTACCCATGCGTACCTGCAAATGCATCAGGCGGTCGTTCTCATCATCATATCCATCATCATAACCTTTTCTTCTCCACCATAAACTCCCGCTAAACACTCCCACCCTGCTGAATTCGGATGCATGGTTCCAAACAATATCCAATGCACTCAAAGCCCCCAATGAAAATCCTGCAAAAGATTTCTCTTTGAAAGAAGGGATATTATATTTCTTACGGATAAAAGGAAGCAGTTCATCAAATACAAACTTTGTGTACATACCGGCTTTATCGCCTCTTCCTTTGAAATCGGCTGAATAAGCAGTGCCATATTCCCTTTTTCTCTCAGGGCCACAATGAATACCCACACAGATCAGGGGCTCTATCTCTCCATTGGATGTAAGTTCATCCAGTATCTCTTCAAAAGGCATTTTGTGAAGGTCCTGCCCATCATTGATTAGCAGCAATGCTGTGCGCTCGGGCCAGATGGCATTGGCGGGGATATACACATCTATCAAAACATCCCTTTCCAAATATTGTGAGGCAATGGTATCCTGCTCAATAAGGATATTTCCAGTGGTGACTATTTTATCTTCGGGCATATTCTCAAAAATAAGGAAAGCGGGTAAAAAAAGCCCCGAAGGTTTTACACAGAAATTTTAAATGAAATATAAATAGGTTTCTTTAAATTGATGTCGATTCGGTTGTACATTCCATCACATTAAAAGACTAACATGAAGAAAATCGGCATACTCCATGGCAAGGAAAGAAGTTTCCCTGATGCATTTGTAGAAAGGGTGAATAGTAAGAACGTGAAAGGTATTATGGCCGAACCTGTGCACATAGATAAAGTGATGCAGGGCGAGCCAACTGAATATGCGGTGATCATTGACCGTATCAGCCAGGATATCCCCTTCTATCGCGCCTATTTAAAGAATGCGGCGCTTTGCGGAACGGCTGTCATCAATAATCCATTCTGGTGGAGTGCAGATGAAAAATTCTTTAATAATTGTCTTGCCACCAAGATCAATGTGCCTGTTCCAAAAACAGTGATCCTTCCTTCGCGCGCATTGCCTGATGATACATCGGATGCATCGTTTGCAAACCTCGACTACCCACTTGATTGGGATAGCATTTTTAAATACACCGGTTTCCCAGCATATATGAAACCATTTTCGGGCGGTGGATGGAAGAATGTTTATAAACTCGAAAGCATGGAAGACTTTTTTGAAAAGCATGCTGAAACAGGCCAACTCGTTATGTTGCTGCAGGAAGAAATTATTTTTGAAGAATATTACCGCTGTTATTGTATTGGCGGAAAGTATGTGCGCATCATGCCTTATGAACCGCGCAACCCGCATCATCTTCGTTATGTGGCCGACTTCGCTCCTACTCCTGAAAAATTAAAAGAGATGGAAGAGATCGTTCTTCGCATCAATCATTATCTCGGTTATGATTTTAATACAGTGGAATTAGCGCTGCGCGATGGAGTGCCTTATGCCATTGATTTCTGCAACCCTGCGCCCGATGCTGAAAAGACCAGCGTTGGTGAAGAGAACTTTGAATGGGTGGTAGAAACTGCTGCCAATTATGCGATTGAAAAAGCAAAAGCACATAAAGATGGTGCCGATAATTTAACCTGGGGTGAGTATGTGAAGAAGAGCAGTGCTAAAAAACAACTTTATTAATGTACGATGTAAGATGTACGATGTTAGATGTGTTCACTGTCTAACATCGTACACCGTACATCTAACATCTAACATTTATAAATCATGGGAAAATTGAGTTACAAACATTTCACACTTGGTGTAGAAGAAGAATACATGGTGATAGATCCGCTAACGCGTGAACTGAAAAGCCATGAGCAGAAGATCGTGATCGAGGGGCAGAAGATCTTAAAAGACAAAGTAAAAGCCGAAATGCACCAGGCGGTTGTAGAAGTAGGTACCGATATCTGCAAAGATGTGGAAGAAGCTTTTAATGATGTGGCATCGCTGCGTGGCAACATTTCACAGATCGCAGGTGAACTGGGTTTGTGGGTGGGCGCATCGGGTACACATCCTTTCAGCCATTGGCATAGCCAGCTGATCACAGACCATGTTCGTTATCATCAAATAGTAAATGAATTACA
>CAISDV010000062.1 GCA_903884185.1 uncultured Chitinophagaceae bacterium
AGGCTGAAGAAGTGAGTAAGCTAATTGAGAAGTTAGAGCAGGATGAAGATGTGAGCAAAGTGTTCCATAATATGGGATAAGAAAAGAATTACCGCAGAGACGGAGAAACGGGGAGATACGCAGAGATGGTTTTGGAGTAAATTAATTATTGAATTTTTCTCTGCGTTCCTCTCCGTCTCCCTGTCTCCCCGGTTAAAAAAAATAACATTGACTAATATTTCGCATCCAGTTTTGTTATTTGATGGTGTTTGCAACTTATGCAGCAGCAGTGTCCAGTTCATTATTAAAAGAGATCCGAAACATATCTTCCGTTTTGCTTCCCTGCAAAGTGAATTCGGGCAAAAAATACTGGCGCAATTTCATTTACCCGCAGACGATCTCAATTCATTCATTTTATTTGACGAAGGAAAGATCTATACCCGCTCAACAGGTGCATTAAAGGTCTTTAAAAAATTACCGGGAATATCCAGCGCGATGTATGCTTTTATTATTGTTCCTCCTTTTATCCGCAATGCGGTGTATGCCTGGGTTGCTAAAAATCGTTACAAATGGTTTGGTAAAAAAGAAGAATGCTGGATACCGACGAAGGAGCTGAATGAACTGTTTCTATAGATTTACGATTTCAGATATACGATTTACGATTTGTTCTATTGCAGATCCCCCTATCTCCTACCACAAATCCCATATCTCGCATCCCCAATCTCGTATCCCGTATCACGCATCCTCTATCTATTCCCTGCACATGTCCTTAACAACGCTAACAATATCCTCTACGTTAGGTTTGCTGAAATAATCCCCATCACTTCCGTATGAAGGCCGATGGGCTTTTGAGGTGATGGTACGTGGTGCAACATCCAGCCATTGGTAACCACCCTGCTCTTCCATTACTTTATTGAACATATAAGCAGAAGCGCCGCCGGGAACATCTTCATCAACAAAAACAATACGGCTTGTTTTCTTTAATGATTCAAGGATGTTATGATTAATATCAAATGGAAGAAGAGTTTGCACATCTACTATCTCGCAACTGATGCCTTGTTTCTCCAAACGCTCTGCAGCTTCCTGTATGATGCGCAAAACAGAACCATAAGAAACGATAGTAATATCAGTGCCTTCTTTGATCACTTCAGGCACACCTAATGGAACAGTAAATTCCAGGAGATTGGCTGGCATTTTTTCTTTCAGGCGATACCCATTCAAACATTCCACCACCATTGCCGGGTCGTTGCTTTTTAATAAAGTATTATACATGCCTACTGCCTGCACCATATTTCTCGGAACACAGAAATACATTCCACGAAGGCTGTGAATGGCCATACCCATTGGACTGCCGCTATGCCAGATACCTTCCAGCCGATGGCCTCTTGTACGAATGATAACAGGGCAGCTTTGTTGCCCCTTTGTACGAAAATGGGTGGTAGCTACATCATCACTCAAAGGTTGCAACCCGTATAAAAGGTAGTCGATGTACTGTATCTCAGCGATAGGCCTTAATCCCCGCAAAGCCAATCCTATGGCTTGCCCCATGATAGTGAGCTCGCGTATTCCCGTATCAAATATCCTGTTCTTTCCATGTTTTTCCTGCAATCCAGCGAAGCCCTGGTTCACATCTCCTATATAACCCACATCTTCGCCAAAGGCAAATACACGCGGATCACTGCTGAAGAGTGCATCAAAATATTTGTTCAGTACTTCATAGGCATTTACAACTGGTGCATCAAATGGAAGCCAGGGTTTTATCACTTCCACATTCATAGCGCTTTTTGGGCCTTCATTATACAAATGCGAATCAAACAAAGTTGTATTCTCTGCCAGTAAACTATTATAATATTTTTTTACAGATCCTATCGAAGGCGATTGTGGCGCTGCATCCATCACCAGCGATAAAGTATGCATCACATCCCTACGCAATGGTTCAGTATTATTTCTGAGTTCATCAGCCAGTTGCTGCAGGTATTGGTAAGTATCCATATCACTCACCATCATACCCTGTATCAGTTCTGCTGTTTTATTTGCCTGTGCCTTGATAGGTGCAAGAAATTTTTCCCATGCCCTTGCCTTGCATTCCCTTACTTCTTCTTTTGCACTATGGTCTATTGTATTCAATTCTTCATGTGTAGCAATATTGGCGGACACGATCCACTCTTTCATTTTTTTGATACAGTCCCATTCCCTTTCCCATTCAAGCCTTTCTGTACCTTTATATCTTTCATGGCTTCCGCTGGTAGAATGCCCCTGTGGCTGGGTACCTTCTTCTACATGAAATATAGCAGGAGTATGGGTTTCGCGGATCTTCTGTAAAGCTTCTTCAAACACTTCACACATTCCTGCATAATCCCATGCTTTCACTTTATAAATATGAATGCCATTGGTGTTCTCTTCTTTTTCCATTCCGCTCAAAGCAGTTGAGATGGAGCCTTTTGTTGTTTGATAAGTTTTTGGCACAGAAATGCCATAACCATCATCCCAAACAAATACCGCCAATGGCACCTGCATCACACCTGCAGCATTGATCGTTTCCCAAAAATGCCCTTCACTTGTTGCGGCATCCCCAATCGTGCAGAAACAAATCTCATCCCCATTATGGCTCATCGAATCAAAAGCAGTCAGTTGTTGTGTTTCGCGAAAACATTTTGAAGCGAAAGCAAGTCCTAACGCTCGTGGCATTTGCCCGGCGGTGGGGGCTACATCGGCTGAAACATTTTTTCTGTTGGCAAGATCAAGCCAGTTACCATTATCATCTACAAACCTTGTGGCGAAATGAGAGACCATTTGCCTGCCTGCACTGAACGGGTCATTATTTACGTCCGGATCGGCGAATAATTGTGCGAAGAATTGTTCCAGGCTTGCGAGGCCGGACGCAAACATAAAGGTCTGGTCGCGGTAATAACCACTCCTAAAATCACCTGCTTTGAAGAATTTGGCCATGGCCACTTGTGCCACTTCCTTTCCATCCCCGAATATGCCAAATTTAGCCTTGCCGGTAAGCACTTCGCGACGGCCCAATAAGCTGGCTTCCCTGCTTACAAGGGCAATACGGTAATCGTCCAATACCTGGCGTCTAAATCCCTCGTATGAAAGCATATCGTCTTTGTATGCCAAGGTAATTGTTTGTTCCATGCAACAAAAATAATTGTTAATTCGGCAAAGCGGTTTGCTAAAAAATGCCCTGTGGAAAGATTCCCGGCCCTCCAAAACCCCCAATTTACCGGGTAGCATTGTTTTGATGAAAAATAATCAATAGTTTTACTGTCTAAATAAATTTGGTATGAAAAAGTTAGTTCTTGTAATGGCCGCTTTTTTTGTGGCCGGTTTGGTAAATGCACAGACCTCAGCTGATGGAAAGACACCTCCTGCAGCTCCCGAAGTAAAAGACGTGAGTAAATATTTTGAATTTAAAAATGCCGATTACGATTTTGGCAAGATCCCGATGGGCAAGCCGGTTGAATATGAATTGTCCATTAAGAATATCAGCAAGGAACCTGCTACCCTGGATAATGTAGTGGTAAGTTGCGGTTGCACGACTCCTAAATATGATAAGGGTAAGATCTTCGCTCCTGGTGAAACCATCAAAGTAACACTTGGATTCAACGGAAGTGCGCAAGGCGTTTTCAGCAGAAGCGTAACGATCTTCCTGAATGGTGGTTCTATTTCAAAACCTATCACATTTAAAGGAGACGGATATGTTGTTCCTGCCAGTTCTGCACCAGCCAATGTTGCAACAGAAAAAATAAAACCTGCTAATAGCTAATCATGAAGAAATTATTGCTCATTGCCTGCCTGTTTTCGTGCACTATGATATTTGCACAAAACCCGGTTAATTTCAAAACCACCAAACATAGTTTTGGAAAGATCGCGCAGCACAAGCCTGCGACATATTCATTCGCTTTTACCAACACTTCTGCCAAACCTGTGGTAGTAGAAATAGCCACTGCAGAATGTGGATGTACTACGCCTGTTTATCCAAAAGAACCTGTACCACCCGGAAAATCTAGCGAAATAAAAGTGACCTATAACGCTGAAGCAATGGGCACATTCACCAAAAAAGTGAACGTGAAACTCGCTAATGTTGATGCACCGGTTGTATTAGTGATCGATGGTGAAGTGATCGTGAAGAAGCAGTAAAACATCAGTCCAAATAAATTAAGACCGCTGTCTGCCCCTGGTAGATGGCGGTTTTGTTTTTCAGGGCATCTACACATTATCTTTGTACCATGTTAGCCATTAGCCATCGCGGCCAGGAAATGCCGCCTTCTCCTATCAGAAAGTTGGTGCCTTATGCAGAAGCTGCAAAAAAAAGGGGCACAAAAGTATATCATCTCAATATTGGCCAGCCAGATATTGAAACACCGAAGCTGGTACTGGATGCTGTTCGCCATAGTAATTTTAAAGTGTTGGAATATAGCCATAGCGCGGGCAATGAATCTTACCGAAAGAAATTAGTAGGGTATTATAAGAGTGTTGGAATTGATGTAACACACGAAGAGATCATCATTACCACCGGCGGCAGTGAAGCGATTCTTTTTGGTTTTATGGCCTGCCTGGATGCAGGAGATGAAGTGATCATACCGGAACCTTTTTACGCCAACTATAATGGTTTTGCAGTGGAAGCAGGCGTGAAAGTAATACCTGTTACTTCCTATATAGAAACTGGTTTTGCATTACCTGCTATAGAAGAATTTGAAAAAAAGATCACTGCAAGAACCAAAGCCATTGTGATCTGCAATCCCAATAACCCTACCGGCTATGTGTACACACGCGAAGAAATGGAGGCGTTGAAAACACTGATCATCAAACACAATCTGTTTTTATTTTCTGACGAGGCATACCGTGAGTTTTGTTATGAAGGAAAGCAGGTAAGTGCCATGCATTTGAAAGGTGTTGATGAACATGTGGTGATCATGGATACGATCAGTAAACGATACAGCGCTTGTGGCGGGCGTATTGGAGCTTTTATCACAAAGAATAAAGCATTGCTGGGTTCTGTGATGAAGTTTGCACAGGCAAGGTTAAGCCCGCCTTCGTTTGCACAGATCGCAGGTGAAGCTGCATTAGATCTCCCTACTGATTATTTTGATGCTACTAAAGCGGAGTATATGTCGCGGCGCGACTTGATCATTAAACGACTGAATGCGATGAAGGGGGTTTTTTGCCCCAATCCTGGTGGCGCATTTTATGCCATAGCCAAATTACCCGTGGATGATGCTGATACTTTTTGCCAGTGGCTTTTAGAAAGCTTTAACCATAACGGTCAAACGCTTATGCTTGCACCCGCCAGCGGGTTTTATGGAACTGCCGGTTCTGGTAAGAAGGAAGTGCGACTGGCTTACGTATTGAATAAGGAAGACATTACTTCAGCCATGGATTGCCTGGAAGTGGCGCTGCAGCAATACCCTGGTAAGGATTAACTAAGAGGTCAGGCTGAAGGTGGGCAACGTTTTGCCAAATATGCATATCTCTCTCTCAATGTTGCAGGAATGTTTTATTCTGTGCATTACCTTTATTCAACCGATTGAACAATGAACAACCCTGTAAAAAGACTATTTACGATTGCATTGCTGTGTTTACCTGCGGCCGCATTTATTTCACAAAGCTATCATGCTATCAACGGCTCACCCTATGCCGGCGCTACGGGTATGTATACCAATCCTGCCAATCCTGTTAACTCTGCATTTAAATGGGACCTTACTTTATTTTCCATGCAATTCACGGCAAGCAATACTGCATTCGTCATTACCAACGCTTCAATTTCAAATACTGCTAATGTTGGCTTACAAGCCAGTACCAATGGAGCAAACCGTTCTTTTCATTCCACTGCAGATATGAACCTGCTGAATTTTCATTTTAAGATCAACCCGAAAAGTGCTATTGCTTTTGGCAAATAAAATTGGTGGCTTTATTGAGCAGCTATTGAATTAGATCAATACACACAATTGGTATTATTTGAATTCTGTTAAAAATTCCTGTGGTGTATATACAGGCAAAGCAGTGATACTCATTTTTTGGAGTTGCTTATCCCTCGAAATAAAATAATCCAACTTATGATAAACAGCCGTGGAATATTGCAGTGCGTCTTCAATATCGCTGATCTTTGAAAGGAGAGCGCTAACTGTAATTTCATGAGTAATATCTATCACATGAATATCGGCCAATAAAGCCAGGAGCAACTCTTTTGCCTTTTTATTACCATACGCCTTCGCTAACCAATAACCAACAATATAAACTATTGATGGAGTAATAAATGCCTGAACTTCTCCTGCCACTATCAATTCAATGACCTGCTTTGCTTCTGCATAAGCATCACGCTTGAGTGTAAAATCAAGCAATATGTTTGCATCTATAAATATTTTAGAAGCCATGTTTAGCCGCTTGATCCTTATAAAATTGTTCTTTCAGATCTTCTTGAGAAGGAATAGCAGGCTTTTCTAATTTTTCTACCAACTGAATGATATTTTTCCTGGGTGATTGTTTGGTGATCTGCTTGAAATAATCCTCCACCAGTTCAGAAACACTCATGCTTTGCCTTTGCGCATAAGTTTTCATAATGGTGAGTAAATGATCGTCAATGGTAAGGTTTAATCTGGCTTTCATTGCTCAAAGATACGCATATTTTTATTTTATACGCATAAAATATGAATGTCTTTGAGACGATATTTCCCAATTTGATCCCTATATTTGCAGCCCAAAATGGCGAGGTAGCTCAGTTGGTTAGAGCACAGGATTCATA
>CAISDV010000063.1 GCA_903884185.1 uncultured Chitinophagaceae bacterium
CCCAAAATGGCGAGGTAGCTCAGTTGGTTAGAGCACAGGATTCATAACCCTGAGGTCGGGAGTTCAAATCTCCTCCTCGCTACAGAAAGGTCTCCCATTGGAGACCTTTTATTATTTTATTCACACTTCTGAAATCTCTCACAGGCAGCATATTCACTTCCTGCCATATCTGTTAACAACATTATAAAGAAACGTGATATAATAAATTGCCCGAAGGTTATTCTTTTCTCACGCGTCTGATTGAATGTAACCCTAAATCTACCGATATGCATACCAACAAAATTGGAGCCGCAAAGGCCATGGGTATCTTTGTATCCATCATCAGCTTTTGTTCATGTCAAAAAGATACGATCATATCAACAGGTACAACAGTAACAACGGCTATCGCACAGGTAATAAGCCTGCCTGCTACACCGTTTAATTATTCCAATCCATCCTTGCCCGCCTATCTTCTTACACCCAATATTAATGGGCAGATGAATACACCCACTAGCAATCCGATAACAGATGCAGGCGCTACTTTAGGAAGAGTATTGTTCTATGATAAAAATCTTTCTCTCAATAAAACCATTTCCTGTGCGTCCTGCCATAAACAGGAAAATTCTTTTGCAGATCCTGTTGCTTTCAGTGCTGGTTTTGCAAATGGCCATACAGCCAGGAATGCCATGTCATTGATAGATGCAAAATATTATCCCGACGGAAAATTTTTTGGAGATGAAAGAGCCAATACTTTGGAGATACAAACACTTGGGCCTATTCAGAATCCTGTAGAAATGGGATTAACGTTAGATACACTGGTTGGCAGGTTAAATGCGCTATCATATTATCCATCACTTTTTACAAAAGCATTTGGTGATCAATATATCAGCAGCGACCGGGTTTCACTGGCGCTTGCACAATTTGTACGTGCCATCGTTTCTTACCAGTCAAAATATGATGTGGGCAGACAATCATTTGCAGCCAATCAACCCATTGATAAAGTAAATTTTCCCAATTTCACCGCAGATGAAAACAGGGGCAAGCAAATATTCTTTGATCCGCAGTTGAGCTCATGCGCTGCATGCCATGGTACTGAAACCTTTACAGCACCCGGACCAAAAAATAACGGGCTTGATCTTGTTTATACAGATCCAGGTGTTGGTGGAATTACAGGTATCACTGCACAGAATGGTGATTTCAAAGTGCCTTCTTTGCGGAACATTGAACTTACCGCACCGTATATGCACGATGGCCGCTTTACTACATTGGAACAGGTGGTGGAACATTACAGCACCGGGATAAAAGCCAATGCCAATTTATCGCAACAATTAAAAACGCCTAACAATACACCAAGATTATTAAATCTTTCTACTTCAGACAAAGCGGCGTTGGTTGCATTTATGAAAACGCTTACGGATAGAAGTGTAACAACGGATGTGAAGTATTCGAATCCGTTTATGAAATAGTTATCAGTTGCCGGTTGCTAGTTGCTAGTTGATACCCTCGCTATGATTTACCCGACTATATCGTCCAAGCGAATGTTTGTGCAGAAATTAATACTGTAATAACTTATTGATCCTCTCTGCAACTTTAGCGGCTGTTGGTAACATCATTGCTTCGAGTGCAAGATTAATAGGCACTGCAGGGAGATTGAGCGCTCCCATTACTTCTACCTTGGCATCCAGAAAATGGTAACAATGATTGGAGATACGAAGTGATAAAGCTTCTGCAAATGAATTGTTCTGCTGCTCTTCACTTAGCACGATCACTTTACCATGTTTGATAACTGAATCAAAAATTAATTTTTCATCTAAAGGAAATAAAGTTCGCAGGTCAACGATCTCTATCTGCCCGGGGAAATTTTTTGCTGCATTCTTCGCCCAATAGACTCCCATACCATAAGTGATGATGCAAACTGTTTCACCATTTTTAACTTTATTCGAATCAGCGGATAAAACAATATTTCCTTTTCCTAATGGTACAATATAATCTTTAGATGGCTCAGTTGTTTTTGCATCTTCTGTACCAGGCACTTTACTCCAGTATAAACCTTTATGCTCCAGCATTACAACAGGATTAGGATCATGGAATGCGGCTTTCATCAATCCCTTCATATCTGCTGCATTAGAAGGATAAACGATTTTGATCCCTTTAATGCTCAGTAGAGTGCTTTCCATACTGCCGCTATGATAAGGGCCACCGCCACCATAAGCCCCCACCGGCACACGCAATATCATCTGCACAGGAAATTTTCCATTGGTTAAGTAGTTCGACTTGGCGATCTCGGTGATCAATTGATTGATGGCTGGATAGATATAATCACCAAACTGTACTTCTACAATGGGCTTCATTCCCAAAGCAGATAACCCCGCAGTTGATCCCACTATATATGCTTCCTGTATAGCAGTACTAAATACACGATGGTCTCCAAATTTTTCTGCCAGTGTGGCTGTTTCCCTGAAAACACCACCCAGCCTGCGTCCTACGTCCTGTCCGTATAAAATAGCTTCGGGATGATCCTCCATGATCTCTTCAATGGCATGCAAGGCAGCATCTACCATGATTATTTTTTCGGCTCCTTTTGGTGACCTGTTTCCTTTTTCTTCTTTTATTCTGGATGGTGCAAAAATATTTTCTTCTACAGAACTTGTATCTGGCTCTGCTGCAACTTGTGCTCTTGCAAAAGCTTCGCTCACTTCACGCTGCGCAATAGTTTCTACTTCATTGATCTCATGTTCGGTATAATTTAAACCGGTCAACAGCATCCGTAGTTTAGGAAGAGGGTCAAACGATCCATGCTTCAAAAGGTCTTCGCGGTTGCGATAAAATTCTCTTCTTACACCACTTGTATGATGACCCAGCAATGGCACTTTTGCATGAACTAATACAGGGCAACGTTCCCTTCGCGCATAATCTACAGCAATGTTCATTGTTTCATAACTGCTTATCAGATCGCTTCCATCACATTGCATTCGTTTCAGGCCTTTAAACCCCGCAGCATACTCATACGCATCCATGGCCCTGAATTCTTCTGCAGATGCACTGATGCTCCATTGATTATCCTGTATCAGATAAATGATAGGCAGTTGTTTTAATACAGCAAACTGCAATGCTTCACTTACTTCTCCTTCCGTAACACTTCCGTCGCCCATAGAACAGATCACAACGGGGTTCTCTCCATTGCTTCCTTTTTTTAAGAGTGATGGATTATTTCTTTCGAGGTATTGAATGCCTTGTGCAAGGCCCGTTGTAGGAATAGCCTGCATGCCGGTAGCGCTGCTTTGGTGCATAATCCCGGGGCGGTTGGGTGTTTTATTACTTGGATGGCAATAATAAGAACGACCCCCTGAAAATGGATCGTCTTTTTTTGCAAGCAATTGCAGCATTAATTCATACGGAGTAAAACCAACGGTAAGCATGATGCTGTCATCCCTGTAATAAGGGCTTAACCAATCAACCGGTAAGAGTTGGAGGCCCGCTGCTATCTGAATTGCTTCATGCCCGCGGGAAGTAGAATGCACATATTTGCATACCTGTTTATTGGCCTCGTAGGTATCGCACATGGCCTTTGCGGTGACCATCAGTTTGTACGCCCACATCAGTTTATCTCTGTTCAGCATCTCTTATACGTATAGTGCGATAGTGTTATCATTACCTGATCTCCAGTTCAAACATTCTTTCATCACCCAAAAAACCTTCCAGCACATCTCCTGTAACACACTCACCCACTCCTGCAGGAGTTCCGGTAAAAATAAGGTCGCCAATATTCAGGGAAAAATACGTAGAAATATGAGACACTATATGATCGAAGGAAAAGATCATGTCTTTGCTGTTTCCCGACTGCACTGTCCCCTTGTTTTTTTGCAATGAAAAAAGAATTGGATTCTTCAACATGACCGGAGTAATATCTACCCATGTGCCCACCACTGCCGAATTATCCCAGGCTTTTGCTTTTTCCCAGGGCAGTCCTTTCTTTTTTAATTCAGCTTGTATGTCCCTTGCTGTGAAGTCGATCCCTGCCGTAATACGGTCATAATATTTCCCTGCCTGGTCCTGCGGTATATATTTTCCATTCTTGCAAATATTCAATACCAGTTCCACTTCATAATGAAGTTCATTAGAGAATTCTGGATAATAGAATGGAGTTGGTCCCTGCAGCAAAGCGCTTTTGGGCTTCATGAATATGACGGGTTCTTCAGGAACTTCATTTTTCAGTTCTTTTGCATGGTCGGCGTAGTTCCTTCCAACGCAGAATATTTTCATGGTTTGGTTGTTATGTTACGGGTTACTGGTTTCTAGTTACTGGTAATCGTTTTAATAGCATGAATTTCTGTGTTCCGTGTAGCATTAACCGGTAACTAGTAATCCGCCTAGGCGGACAACCGATATGCAGCCACAACAATAACAGAAATCCCTCACCGTTTATTATGTAAAACTCAAAGTATTTACCGCATTCATAGCCCTTTCAATACCCGTTGTGGCAAACAATTCTATGGCTTCTACACATTTCTCAATCTTTTTCTGGATAATGGGAATTTCCTCCGGAAACCACTTCCCTAAAACAAATTCAGACTGCATTCCTTTGGGGAATTGACTACCAATACCAAAGCGAAGTTTAGGATAGGCATCTGTACCAAGTGTGAGTTGGATATCACGTAACCCATTATGTCCTGCATCACTGCCTGAAGGGCGTATCCTTAATTTCGAAACAGGCAATGCCAGGTCGTCAACAATGGTAAATGTATTGGCCAGTTCTATTTTTTCTTTGTCCATCCAATATTTGAATGCTTTACCGCTCAGGTTCATAAAGGTGGTAGGCTTGATACAAATAAATGTCTTGCCTTTCCATTTCAATTCTGCAGTATAAGCCAGCCGACCAGTTTGGAACAATCCGCCATGTTTCAACACAAAAGCATCCACCACATCAAAGCCAATATTATGGCGCGTGTGATGGTATTCGGGACCGGCATTTCCAAGTCCTATGATCAGAAAACGGTTCATGGTTGTAAAAATATTACAAATACTGTTGGCGAAGTTGTATAAAAAAAATCCTCTCCGCTGAGCGGAAAGGATTCTATAAAAAAGAGTATTTACTATTTCTTCTTTCCGGCAGCTTTCGCAGGAGCAGCGGCAGCAGCAGGTGTAGCAGCGGCAGGTGCAGCGGCAGCAGGTGTACCGGCAGCAGGAGCAGCAGCTTCTTCCTGTTTCAGGAGTCGCGTCAATACTACAGATGCGATCGGGATACGTGGAGAGTTTAACACTTCCAAGTTATCCAGTTTTACATCCTGTACGCGGATATTACCATTCAATTCAAGATTGGTCACATCCACTTCGATGAACTCTTTCAAATATTTTGGTAAGGTCTTTACCTTTAGCGACTTCATCTTGGTGATGAGTTTACCGCCTTCTTTTACGCCTATAGAAGCGCCAGTAAATTGAATAGGCAGGTCTGCCACTACTTTTTTGTCGCCCACTAATTCAAGCAGGTCAACATGGATCAGGTCATCGCTCACTTTATCAAACTGAAGGTCTTTCAGAATGCATTTGTAAGTTTTGTCCCCAACCTGTACTTCGGTTAATTGGAATTCAGCGGTGTAAACCAGTGGCCTGAAGGCCTTTGCAGAAGCCGAGAAATTTACTTCTGCGGCACCCCCGTAAATTACACCTGGCACTAATTCCTGAGAGCGAAGCTGGCGGGTGGCTTTTTTGCCAAATTCGGTCCTCAGTTGTCCTTCGATTGTAATCGTTTTCATTGTTGTTTGTTTTGTTTTATATAAAAGAACTTATTGTTACTCAAATCTCCTATCCCCAATCTCGCATCCCATATCCCGCATCTCAAATCACATCACTTCTTATCCCTCCCCCTCAACTGCGAATGAATAAAGAGGCTGGTGATACTTTTATTTTCATATGCATTCCTTATCGCTATTGCAAAAAGGTCTGCTACGGAAAGAACTTTTATTTTTTTACTCTCCCCTCTCAGCGGGATGGTATCGCATACGATCAATTCTTCCAACACACTGTTATCGATATTCTCGTATGCTTTTCCACTCAAAACAGGATGTGTACATAAAGCTCTTACACTTCTTGCTCCTTTTTCCTTCATTAACCCTGCACTTTTTGCGAGGGTACCACCGGTATCGCAGATATCATCTATCAAAACGATATCCCTATCCTTCACATCACCTATCACCACCATGCTCGCTATTTCGTTAGCTCGTTTCCTGTGTTTATCACAGATCACCATTTCTACATTGAAATAACTCGCAATTTCACGTACCCTGTTGGTACTTCCCACATCGGGGGCCGCAAAGGTAAGGTTTGGCAGCCTTAATTGTTCAATATAAGGGATAAAAATCGCTGAACTGTCGAGATGATCAACCGGGATATCAAAGAAAGCTTGGATTTGTGGAGCGTGTAAATCCATGGTAATCACCCTATTAGCTCCTGCGGCTTCCAGAAGCGTGGCTACCAGCTTGGAACCAATGGCTACACGGGGCTTATCCTTCCTGTCCTGCCTGGCAAAACCATAATAAGGGATCACTGCAACGATCAGGTGGGCACTGGCACGTTTGGCAGCATCGATCATCAGCAACAGCTCCATCAGGTTATCCATGGGGGCATAAGTGCTTTGCACCAGGAAAACATAATCACCGCGGATACTTTCGAGAAAAATGGGCTGAAATTCCCCATCGCTGAACTTCTGGATATTTATTTTGCCCAGGGGGGCTCCAAAGCGTTGTGCTATCTTTTCGGCTAAGCGTTGCGACCCTGTACCGGAAAAGATCTTGACAGATGGGTTCATAGCGTGATAGATTGCCGCGAAGATAAAGATTCGTTGGGAGATTTGAGATACGGGATTTGGAATGGGGGATTGAGGATACGAGATGGGTGATAGGTGATATGAGATTGGGGTGTATATTTGATTTCCCCTGCATTTATCTGCATATCTGCTCCATGATGCCTTAAACTACGATCATGGAAAAACACACAATCAAAAACTGGGCACAGGACGACAGGCCAAGAGAGAAATTAATGCTCAAGGGAACCAACGCATTAAGTAATTCCGAATTAATTGCTATTCTCATTCGCAATGGCACACAGGACAAAAGCGCTGTAGATGTAGCAAAAGAGTTATTGACTGTTGCCTGCGAGAATAATCTTCAGAAATTAAGCAGGTTATCCGTGAATGAAATCGTTCGCCTGAAAATAAAAGGCATTGGTAAAGTCAAAGCAACAATTATAGCTGCCGCATTGGAGTTGGGCTCCAGGAGGGATGCAACCGACAAGAAACGGGATGTAATTGTTACCAGTAGTGATATTGCAAATTACCTGCGCGCAAAACTGCAATACAAACAACATGAGGTGTTTGTTGTTATCTATCTCAACAGGGCAAATAAGGTATTGCATTATGAGATCATCAGCGAAGGCGGTATTACTGGTACCATTGCCGATCCAAGGGTGATCATAAAAAAGGCATTGGAACAAAATGCTACAGCCCTTATTCTTTCACACAATCATCCCAGTGGCAGTATTAAACCAAGCAGGCATGATGAGCAGTTGACTCAAAAAATAAAAGAAGCCGCGGTTTTTTTTGACCTGAAGGTGATCGATCACATCATCGTAAGTGATGAAGGGTTTTATAGTTTTTCAGACTCCGGATTGTTGTGATCAAGCTTGAGCAGTCGGCCCACCAAAATTCATTGGTATTTCCACTTGCTCAAGATCCTGTATGCTGCCATTAGCTGTTTCGTAACGGCTAACATTATCGATCAATGCTTTCATGAAACGTTTTGCATGCATGGGCGTAAAAATAATACGGCTTTTTACTTTGCTCTTGGGAGTGCCAGGCATTACATTCACAAAATCAATAACAAATTCGGCATGACTATGTGTAATGATGGCGAGATTTGCATAAGCGCCTTCGGCTACTTCTTCAGAAATCTCAATATTTAGTTGATTGGGTGGTTGCTGTTCCATTAGATTGTTTTTGCAAAAGTATCTTAATATCAGTAATTGAAAACAGAAAAAAAATGTCGCCTGTGTGGTGCGAGATACGTGATGTGGGTTCGCGAATACCTAATACTCGCACCTTCTACCAGTATTCGCACCGCCGCCTCTTTTTGTTCGGTTCCGACGCAGTCGGAATTGGAAAAATGCGAAGCATATTTTTCCAAAGAACAAAAAGCAGCGGCGGTGCGAATACGAGGCCACCCGGCCAGAGGGAAAAGGGATTGATACAAGATGCAGGATATGGGATGCGGGATGCGATAATTAAAATCACCTGATAAGCACCACTGTCCCCTTTTTCGTAACAATTTTACCGTTAAAATCAATGCCCCTTACTTCCCAAACATATACGCCTTGTTCTGCAGGGGTATAATGTATTTTTCCATCCCAGCCTTTCAGGTAATCCGTTGTTGAAAACACCTCATACCCTGCCCTGTTAAAGACCTTGAAGAATTCCATTTTACTCATTCCTACCGGGAATGGCCTGAACACATCATTCAGCCCGTCTCCATTTGGTGTAAATGCAGTAGGCGTATATATATCAGGGCCTTTATAATATCTTACCCGCAAAGTATCCTGCATACTGCATCCAAATTTTGTAGTGGCGTTTACATAGTATTTAATATCCCGATCATACTTACACAAAGGAGAAATTGTATCAGCACGGTCAAGCCCGGCAGAAGGGCTCCATTTAAAAGAAGAATAAATATCTGTTACACTTGCCGAAGGCTGTATCCTGTAGGAGGTTCCAGCACTGATGATAGTGTCATGCACGGGCAATTGCGGCGGGCTTATATAAATATTAATATAGCTACTGTCGGTGGCAGCACACCCCTTAGTGGTGGTCTCTTTTAACATGGCCAGGTAACTTTTATCACCTTTGTTATAGAAATGTGTAACACTATAAATGGATGTTTTGTTATCGTATGTTCCGTCATCATTCTCCATCGTCCATAATGCACTGTTGATAGAGCCATAAGTGGTGGTAGAGGTATTAATGAATGTGACCACTTTATTTGTACATGAATCGTAATTTTTGTATGATACTTGCAACTTAGGATATATCAATACCTTGCTGTAAGCAGTATCAGCACAATATAATCCTGGAAAGATGATCATCCTCAAATTATACTGGCCGGTATCTCTATATGTGTGCACCGGGTAGATCGTTTTGGCTGTATCTCCATCTCCAAATTCCCAGGAAAAAAAGCTGCGTTATACTTATAATTTGAAAACAAGGGAATGCTGGTATTGGGAAAGCGGATAGTATAATCATTACATTCATTCAACAGTGCCGGTAATATAGCTTTGGGTTTTGGTAATTTTTCACAATCAAATACTTTTATGATCACATCCTTATAATGAACACCTATCAAACTATCCTGTCCATGAAACTTACGGTATTCATATGCAGCCACAGTAAGGATAAAACTTCCGGTATCATTCATTACACCATGCATAATGCCGGTTTTACTTTCTATCTCTACTCCCGGCCCTAAGGGCTCACCTGCAGTATACTTTGGCGTATAATACCATACATCAGGAAAAGGGAATTGGCGGCTAATACCAAGATTTCCTCCACCTGTTGGAACTACCTCGAAGGTCTTGGAAGCAATAAATCCATAGCTCAGTGAATCCTTATCCGGATCAATAGCGTGAAAACGGTGAGAGAATTGCTGGCCTTTGCAGAGATAAAGGATGGTATCTTCCTGGAACAATGGGCTGCCGTTTGTAAAACAGCAGGTATCTGCAAAAGCCCAAAGAGGCGGTACTTTTACATAATTGGCAATACCATTGTATACAGTGCCTGAGTTTGTGCCACCACATGTAAGAGGAGGGTCGCTTCCCGGGAAAGGGTTGCTAATGTTATAGATAACATTTCCTTCAGCAAATATATTTTTATAGGTATCCCTGCAACAGTATTCAACAACCGCAGCATAACCCCAATGGTACTGGTCTAATAAAGGAGGCAGATCAACAACCACGTGCGAGTAATACGCAGTATAGCAAGGTGGCTCAGGCAGTACAATACAGGGATTATATACATTGGTGATAACACGAATGGAATCCACTTCCAGGTCGTAGGATTTTGTTTGTCCTGAACTGAGATTAGTGATATACAAAGATTTTGCTGGGGTTGCAGCAGTATTAGAACATACTACCAGTTCTTTAAAAATAAACTTGTAGCTGGATAGCCCTGCATAAGAATAAGCCAATTCTCCTGCCTTCTCAGTATTTCCCTGAAAACAACCGTAAGGGTCTTGACCGATAATAATTTTCTGACCTTTATTAGTATAATAAGTGTCTTGGCTATGCCCACCTAATGGCAGAAATAGTATCCCCAGCAATACCAATATGGATAATGCCTTGTGCATTGCATAAATTTACCGAATTATTATACAAATGGGATGGTATGGGATGGGATGGGATGGGATGTGGGATAGGGGATTAGGGATGAAGAATATTAGTAATACGAGGATGCGGGATTATCTGATCAACAAAACCGTTCCTTTTTTTATAACCGGTTTCCCTGTATTATCAACCCCACTTACTTCCCATATATATGCACCTTGTTCTGCCAGCGTATAATTTATTTTTCCATCCCATCCTTTCAAATAATCCCTGGTAGAAAATACTTCTTGTCCCCAGCGGTTATATACTTTGAAATAATCCATCTTACTCATTCCAACAGGGAATGGCCTGAAGATATCATTCAGCCCATCGCCATTAGGCGTGAATGCAGTAGGCACATATATATCGGGGCCTTTGTAATATCTTATCCGCAAAGTGTCTTCCATACTACAGCCAAATTTGGTCTTCACGTTCACATAGTATTTAATCGTCCTGTCGTAAGTGCATAACGGGGATATGGTATCAGTACGGTCAAGACCTGCTGAGGGACTCCATTTAAAAGACGAATAATTATCTACCTGGCTGGGTGTGGGTTGTATCCTGTATGAAGCGCCGACGCTGATAATAGTATCATGCACCGGCAACTGTGGCGGGCTAAGATAAATATTGATATAGGTGCTATCAGTGGCTTCACATCCTTTAGTAGTGGTCACTTTTAGCTTAGCGAGAAAACTTCTGTTTCCTTTTTCATATACATGTGTGGCGCTATAAGTAGATGTTTTGTTTACCAGTGTGCTGTCATCATTTTCAAAGGTCCATACTGCACTGTTAATAGAACCAATGGTTGTAGTGGATGTATTGATATATGTTACTACCCTGTCCGTACACGAGTCATAATTTTTGAAGGAGGCGTGCAGTTCAGGGTAAACCAATACTTTGCTGTAAGTAGTGTCTGCGCATGAAAGTCCCGGGAAGATGATCAGTCGCACATTATACTGCCCGGTATCTTTATATGTATGTGCTGGATAGATCGTTTTTGCTGTATCTCCATCGCCAAAGTTCCATTCAAAGAAAGCGGTATTGAACCGGTAGCTCGAAAATAATGGGATGCTGTTATTAGGGAAATTGATCGTATAATCATTGCATCCGTTCACCAGCGCAGGCAAAATTGCTTGTGGCTTTGGCAGTTTTTCGCATTCAAATACTTTTACGATCACATCTTTGTAGTGAACACCTATTAGACTATCCATCCCATTAATTTTACGGTATTCAGATGCCGCAATGGTGACCATAAAATTTCCTGTATCATTCATCACTCCCTGCATGATACCGGTTTTAGGATCTATCTGAACTCCTGGCCCCAATTGTTCATCTGCCCTGTAACCACTGAACGTATTATATATAGCATCTGGGAAAGGGAAGGAACGATGAATCACAGCGCCCCCATAAACAGGATCCATTGTATATGTTTTGGCAGCATAGAATCCATAGGTCAGTGAATCACCATCAGGATCCACAGCGTGAAAACGATGAGAGAATGTTTGTCCTTTGCAGAGGTAAAGGATAGTATCTTCCTGGAAGAGGGGACTGCTATTTGCAAAACAGCACCTGCTCTGTGAATCCCAAAGCGGAGGCACTTTTACATAATTCGCAATGCTATTATATACCTGCCCGGGGTTAGGTGGGTTGCAAGCCAGTGAAGTTCCGGGCAGTGGGTTTATAATACTATACAGTGTATTACTGAGTAAGTATATATTTTGATAAGTATCCCTGCAACAATCTTCCACCACAGCCGCCCATCCAAACTTGAACTTGTCTTCTATTGCCGGAAGGTCAACAGTGGCATGTAAATAATAAGCAGTATAGCAAGGTGGTTGTGGTAAAACAATACAAGGGCTATAAAGGTCTGTGATCAGCCTGACAGAATCAATTGTCATCGTATAGGCTTTTGTTGCTCCTGTGCTAAGGTTGGTAATATACAATGCGCGAGCTGGCGTAGAAGAGTTACTGGAGCAGGGTATCAGCTGCTTGAAGACAAAATTATAAGTAGAAATTGGGTTAGCAGAAGAACCAAGATAAGAGTAAGTAAGCTCGCCTGCTTTTTCACCATTTCCTAAAAAACAGCCATAAGGTTCCAGTCCCATAGTGATCTTTTGGCCGGTATTGGTATAAGATGCCTGGCTTTGGGCAAGAAATGGCAGGGCCACCCACATACATATGCATAAAAAGCCCTTGCTCATTGCGTGAATTTACGATTTTTAATCTACGGATGTGATTAGAAACAGGTTTGAGATGTGGGATGCGAGATGCGGGATGCGGGATGCGAGATGCGAGATGCGAGATATGTGATATGAGATGCGGGATGCGAGATGCGAGATATGAGATACGAGATGTGGGACACAGGATCAAAACTGGAAACTAGTAACTGGAAACTGGAAACCAGCAAGAGGCTACTTTACTTTAGTATCGCTGAAATGACTAATACCATCGAATCTGCTTTGATCGCTTTTTTAACAATTCGCCCTTCGGGGGAGATCAAAAAATTATACGGAATACTATCAAATTTTATTGTCTTAAATGCAACCCCCTCCCACATTTTTTCATCTATCAGTTGTGCCCAGCTGTATTTTTCCTGAGCTATGATATTCTGCCATACCGCTTTATTATCGTCAATTGCCACACTTACTATTTCCATTTTGTTTGCAGGGAATAATTTAGCCAATTTCTTTTTTGCTTCGGCATATTTGATACATTGATCGCACCAGGTTGCCCAAAAATCGAGTAATAGATATTTACCTTTCGTTGAATACGTAGAAAAGTTTTTACCATTTTGATCGGGCAATATTAATTCCGGCAATACATCTCCAATAACATACTGCTTCTCGAATATGGCTATATAATCAAGTGTACTTTTCTTAAGGGCTTGCACTCCGGTATGATTGGGGAAACGCTGTCCTGCTGCATTGATAAACTTTTTCAGTCCCTGATAATCTGTATCAAAATCAACTGTATTATAGGTTGCCAAAAATGCAGCCGGGCTATGCACTGTATCAGCAAAAGAGAAATTTCTTTTAAAATAACCTGCCAAAACTAAATCCAGTTTATGGTTGGCAGAATCAATTAATTTTTTGGAAGCATGATTCGTTTTCAAGCTATCTATTGCTGCTTTTATATCTCTTGTTTGAGTTGCTATTACAACCTGCCCTTCACGAAAAGTTTTTAAGCTATTACTCGCAGGTGATCCCTCGAAAGAATATCTGCCCGTAGAATAATTATAATTAACAGTAATGTCCTTTGTATCGGTGATCACATATACCTGCATCCTGCTGTCTTCTACTTTCAGCTGGCACAAACGTTCTTCACCTTTGGGCACATAAAGAACGATCGTATCCAGTCCGGTCTTTACAAAAGAAGAATCCAGTAACAGTGCAGGTTCTTTATTCATTGCCACCTGTTCCAGCAACACATGTTTATGATAGGCAGATTCTATATAGAGGGTTATTTTAGTTGCCCCGGGTTTCCCCTTGTCGCAGCCAAACAGGAGAATGCAACTGATCAATATTGGTAAGCAAACTTTCATATTACTCAAACTATTCTGCAAGTTAGGGTAAACAAAAAAGCTATCAAATTGATAGCTTTTTGCATTGAATATAATGATGAAACAAAATATCTACTGGTGAACCAATTTCAGGTACATCTGGCGTGTAAAGGTAGCCTGTCCGTTACCACCTGATGCATATCCTGCATGTAAAAAGAATGTTTTAGTAGAGACAACATAGGTATTATTATAGGTTGAAGACACCCATTGTCCTGCTCCGGGAACAGTAACAGAAGTAGGTATAGCGCCAGAATAATCAGTATTACCCGGATTATCTAAGGTCATTAAACCTGATGCGTTTCCTGTAGGTATAGCTCCAACTGGTTGATAGTTGGTCAAAGCGCCACCTGCAGAAGGAATGTCGAGGTTAAAGAAATAGTTGCTGCTCGCCAAATCACCAAATGGGAAGCTATTGGTATTAGGCCCTGCAGTAGCAAGTCCGTAAGTAGCACTTACAGCTCTTGGTGCAGATGGATGAAAGATATATCCAGTACCTGTATAGTTCGCATCGTAAGCATTCTTAACCTGAACATTGATCAGCAAGTGATTCCACTGTTCAATTGGTACAGATGCAGTTGCAATGGTCAAAGGCAGAACGTAAGACTTTGTAAGGTCCATTTTATTGAACTTGAAAGTCACTACCATACTGTCTAAACGCTGGCCAGCAGGGATGCTGCGTGCCATACTTGTAAGAGTATAGGTAGTATCCGGTAACAAAGCATAAGCAGTACCGTTGGTTGCATTATAACTGGTTAGGTACGCCACATCTAATGCAAGCGTTGCCGTAACAGCAGTAGATAATGTATTTGGCGAAGCCAGGTTAACATATATCGGGATGGTTGGTGTTGTTGTAGACGACACAAACGCAAATGGTACCACTTTATTATTGTTTGCTGCTGCCAAAGGCAGATCTACCGATGCAGTTGAACTTGCAAAGTCAGTAAAATACTGCCCGCTTTTCAGGCAGGAACTCAGGAAAAACAAACTAAAGATAGTTGCTATCGCGGTTGCTTTTTTTACACCTGGGAATAGTTTCATAATTATTGTTTTATCATTATTATTAATCAGTACAAAATTAAATACGCATTTTTTTGCAAAAGGTTAAGGCATCCAGAAAATTTTTGTTGCAAATGGATCTACGGTAGCACCACCACCTGCTGTCCATGCTGCTGTATTACTATTAACTTCTTCTGTTGGATAAAAATACCTGTAAGGCTTATGCGTAACAGTCAATGAAGGAGATGATGACAAAGGAACCACAGGGTATCCTGTTCTTCTCCAGTCACTATATGCTTCAGAAGCATTCACACTATTCAAGGCAGCCCATTTTTGTGTAAGGATGGCCTGTAGCTGATTAGCTCCGGCAGGAATAGATGAATAAGCAATACCTGTAAAAGGCCAGGTTGAGTTTGTAGCAACCCCTACTGTCTGTGCAGAGTAGGCTGCTGCATAACCATCCGCCGCAGAGGTACTACCACCTACACCCAGAAATTCAAAAGAAGCTTGTAGTCCCTGAGCATAAAATGTTGCAGCAGTTCCTGAAGTGATCCAACCCCTGTATGCAGCTTCTGCCTGTAAGAACAATGCTTCAGCAGCAGAAAATAAAACCAAAGGCTGTGTAGGCGCTTTGATAATGCCAGGTCCAAATCCTGATCCCTTTGTTGGTTGCAGGTTCTGTTGTCCTAATGTATCACCAGCATAGTTAGCTGTAACCGGTGTTGCAGATGGAGAATAATAAGTTGTGCTTGTTGGTTGATCGGCCTTTGCGCAATAAACCCATGCCAAACGAGGATCTTTTGTATTAATAAAGAACGCAACACCTGTTCCATTAGCTCTCAGGTAGTTAAAATTACCACCCAGGCCACCTGTTGGTGTTACACCATAGTTAGCATACAATGGATTTTGTTTACCGGCTGTGTTAGCATAACCGGGGTTTACCAAAGCATCACCACCCAATCCCATATAGCCTACACTTGCAGTGCTTGCTATTTCAGTTTGTATATATGCTGCTTTTGAAGCTACTGCAGACTGACGCAGTAGCGCCCTCAATTTTACGGTATTCGCAAATTTCAACCATTTGGTAAGGTTGCCACCAAACATTACATCATCACTACTAACCAATGTTTCGTTTACATTTCCGTTAGCTGCTTTCAGCAAATTAATAGCTGTATCTAATTGCGATACAGTTCCATCATATATGGCGCTTCCCTTATCATAAGTAGGGAAAAAATTGGATATCCCCTGAAGTGACTGAGTATAAGGAACATCATTATAATAATCTACCAGGTTTTGATAGCACATTGCTTTCAATATTTTGGCGATAGCTACATAGCTGTGCATATTGGAAACGGCACTGGCAGATTGATCGATCACATTCACATTCGCAAGAATGCTGTAAAAACTACCATACAATACCGCAGGGCTTGATGTAGTCATTACATAGTTATGAACGTTGGTGTTATAAGAATAACCACCAGAGTAGTTCCAGTATCCCATCCATGCTGCTTCAGCCTGGAAAGCGCCATCTCCATTTACCATACCAGCCAGGGAGGTAAGCGTGCCTGGCAATACCAATTGTGGTGTTGCTGCAGTTCCCGATACAGAGTTGGGGTTATTTTGCAAACTGGTCAAATAGTCTTTACCGCAACCGCTGATGAAGATGCCTGCTGCAGCAAAAGATAATATATAAAATAGTTTTTTCATGTGCTTAGTTTTTATCTATGATTTTACTTAATTATGATACTTGCTCACATTTAGAATTTGAAAGCCAATACAAAACTGAACTTACGTGTAGGTGGCAACTGGAAGTAGGTATTGTACCCCTGTGCATTGCTGTTACCATTTGTAAACTCAGGATCGGTAAAATCATTTTCCTTCGGCCTGAGCATGATCAGGTCATTTCCTATTACACTAAGAGTTGCACCTTTAAAGAATGTCATGTTCTTAGCTAACAGTTTTGTGAAATCATAAGTAAGTGTTACACTCCTTAATTTCCAGGCTGCTGCATTTTCTACATAGCTGGTACCTGCGCTTCTGTACTTAGAACTTACCCAGAAACCGATATTACCATCTTGTGTATACACGTTTGTGTTAGCGATATACTTACCTGCATTGGCCGGATCAGCTATCACAGAGTTTGGATAGATGAAGTTCTGACGGCCGTTAGTGGCTGTATGAGCAGAAGCACCTGTAAAGTCAAGGTTTAATTCTGAGTTATTATAGAATACATATCCACCGCGGCAGTCAGCTACCATTTGTAAAGTCAGGTTTTTGTATGAGAAGGTTTGTGTAAAACCTAATATGTATTTAGGTGTAGTACGTCCTGCAGCAACACTCGCAGGAGCAAGGCTTGGGTAACCTGTCTTAGAATCTACTATCACTTTTCCTGTAGCAGCGTCGCGTAACAGGTCAGTGGTATATATCTGAGGAAACGCCATGTTAACAATAGCTGCGTTAGCATTACCGAT
This sequence comes from uncultured Chitinophagaceae bacterium, assembly GCA_903884185.1. Taxonomy (GTDB): domain Bacteria; phylum Bacteroidota; class Bacteroidia; order Chitinophagales; family Chitinophagaceae; genus CAISDV01. The sequence goes on from CAISDV010000063.1 coordinate 17,407, forward strand.
ACCATAGTTTGAAGTACCTGCCAGACTTGTAACAGTAGTTGTGTTAATAGCGAAGTTGGTTGCAAAATCCCAACGGAAACCTGATTTGCTCTTTACAAGAGGAGCAAATTTAAGGTCGAATTCCAAACCTTCGTCAGTTGATTCAGCAGCATTGATCAGGGCGCTTGTGTAACCACTCGCACTTGTGATCGTTACTCCAAATAACTGGTTAGTACTGTTCTGCTGATAATAAGTTGCAGAAAGGTTCACTTTGTTTTTAAAGAAGCCTAATTCAAGACCTACTTCTTTTTCAATTGTTTTTTCAGGAACGATACCAGGGTTATTATAAGTAGAACTGATTGATAAAGATGGAGGGCCTGAGTAAGGGAATCCACCACTATTACCAAAGGTATTTACTGTAGAATATGGTCCTACAGTGATCTGGCCAGTAGAGCTATAACCTGCCCTTAACTTACCAAAAGAAAACACTTTGCTCTTTTTGAACATCGCAATGTTATCAGAGAATACATATGCAGCATCTACACCATATACATCATAAGATGTATTGATCAAAGAAGAGAAATCCCTTCTGTAACTACCATGTATGAACAAGAAATCCTTATAGTTAGCACTCACGTCAGCAAAAGCACCGATCAAACGGGTAACAGAAATACCTTGTGAAGCTGTTGGAACGCTTGCTCCTGAACTTGTGTTATAGAAATTAGGGATATACAATGTAGTATTACCATCTGTCTGAGAGTTAGAACTACGTTCCCAAAGTTCACTACCTATGATCAGGTTTGTATTGAAGTCTCCAAATTTATGGCTCATCGCAACTGAGAAATCCTGCTGTATCCTTCTCTGGCTAACTGATTGGTCAGTTACAGAACCTGCCAGGTTACCACCAGACTGGTAGTTACCGGTTCCCCATTGGTCAGCACGTGAATAAGCGCTGAAGTTTTCAACGTTGCTCCATGATTTGTAAACAGTAGAAGTGATCTGCGCACTTAATTTATAGCTTGCTGTCAACCATTCAAATGGTTTTACATACAAACCTAAACCGGCAGTAAAGTTGTCTAAGTTATTTGTAGCCCTCTGGTTATCGATCTGCCAGTAAGGGTTTTGATAATATGCATTATAGAAGTTGTTTGGATTACCCCATGAACCCGGGCTCTGCCAATCAGACATTGTAGTGATAGGTACGTTTGCCGGAGTATTCAATAAGTTCCAGTAAACTGCAGCAGTAGTAGTATTACTTGTCTGCCTTGAATATCTCAGGTTATAATCATAAGAGAAAATACCATAAGTTCTTTTACCTGTAAAAGTAAAACCAGTTCTGCGGGCAATATCTTTTGGCATTGTTCCGCTCACAGCCACATCCTGTACACTCAGGTAGTTAGAGTTGTTATTGTCACCCACTGAATAAGAAGCACTGTTCTGTGTAGTGATACCTGTATTAAAGAATGCATAACGTGGGTCAACAGCTGTTGGCCAGAAAGGAGTTGAATCTACTTTACCAAATTGGTTAGGTACGCCAATATAACCATTTGCAGGATTACCGTTGAAAGCAGGTCCATAAGACTGGTTTTCAAAAGGAGCATAGTTTACAAATCCTGTATAAGGGTTGATCGCTGTAAATTGATAAGGTGTACCGTTGAACCATGTACCACCTTCACCACCATAACCAGAGAAAGTTGTCTGGAGTGCTGGGAAGTAAGCTAAATTTTCAATTGTTACGTTGGTAGATACGTTGATCGAAGGCCTTCCACCTTTGCTATTGTGCTTTGTAGTGATCAACATTACACCATTACTAGCTTCTGATCCGTAAAGGGCAGCGGCGCTGGCTCCTTTCATCACAGATATATTATCTACGTCTTCCGGGTTGATTGAAGTCAGGTAGTCAGAACGAACTTCCGTTCCGTCTACGATGATCAATGGCTGGTTATCAGCGCCCGAACCTGCATATACGTGTCTTTCGCCGCGAAGCTGGATACGTACACTTGGGCTTACACCGTTATTAATTACACTTACCTGGGCACCGGATACTTTACCGGTAATACCCTGAACAAGGTTCACTTGTTTTCCCTGTGTAAGATCAGCGCCAGTAATTGTTGCTGTGCTATACCCAAGGGATTTAGCTTCTCTCTTAATACCAAGAGAAGTAACTACTACTTCTGATAAATTACTTGAGGCACGAACAACTGAAATGTTCAAAGTTGCTTCTGCGCCAACCGTTACGGTTTTAGAATCGATACCAACACCGGTGATAGATAAAACATCACCTTTGTTTGCTTTAATGGTAAAGCTACCATTTTCATCGGCACTGCTGCCAGTTCTACCATTCTTTACGGATGCATAAGGTACGGGCTGTCCCTGATCATCTGTCACTTTACCCTTAATGGTTTTCACCTGGGCAAAGATGAGGGTTTGGGATACGATAATAGCCAATACTAGCGTAGCAATTTTTCTCATGTGCATATAGTTTTGCGTTTAAATAGATGCCGAAAATAGGGATTTTTACCAAATCTGTTAATTTTTTTTTAACAGTGTGTTAAATTATCGCCTACCCGGCTTTATCTGTGACAAACGGTAAATGCATATCGCTGCATTAAAGTAACAAATATTTTTGCCCATTATCCACAGTCAATTCAGAGAAAAAAGCTCATTGTAATGGCAAAGTCAATCTATATAAGCGGCGGCGCTTGAAATATGTGTTTTATGTAATATGTTTGACTTGCCATAAATAATGCCATTTCACACCATAATTAATAACGCACCCACCTACCTTTGATCTATGGTATTATTAGATGGAAAAATAGCCTCTGCTGCAATAAAAGAGGCCTTAAAACAAGAAGTGTCCCAATTTACCGCAGGCGGGAAAAGAGCCCCTCACCTGGCCGCTATTTTGGTTGGGAATAATGGTGCCAGCGAAACCTATGTGGCCGCTAAAGTGAAAAGCTGTGCAGAAGCAGGTTTCAGGTCTACCCTGGTACGGTTAAATGATACGGTTACAGAGAATGAACTGCTGGCCTCTATACATGAATTAAATGGAGATGCCTCAGTTGACGGGATCCTTGTGCAATTACCTCTTCCCAAACACATCAACGAGCAAAAAATAATAGAAGCTGTAGACCCTTGTAAGGATGTTGACGGATTTCATCCAGTGAATGCAGGTAAACTGGTGCAGGGGCTACCCGGCTTCATTCCAGCCACTCCTTATGGCATCATGCTGCTCCTTGAACATTATAATATAGTAACCACCGGGAAGACAGCCGTTGTAATTGGCCGCAGTAATATTGTTGGCAGGCCCATGAGTATTTTATTAAGCAGCAACCGGCCCTATGGCAATTGTACCGTTACCTTATGCCACTCACATACAAAAGATTTAGAAAAAATCTGTGTGCAGGCAGACATTATTATAGCAGCTCTCGGTAAACCGGAATTTTTAAAAGCATCTATGGTAAAAGAAGGTGCCGTAATAGTTGATGTAGGCATTACAAGAGTACCCGACAGTAATTCAAAAACCGGGTACCGTATTAAAGGTGATGTAGCATTTAACGAAGTTTCATTGAAAGCATCCGCTATAACACCCGTCCCAGGCGGCGTTGGGCCAATGACCATTGCAGGGTTGCTGAGGAATACGATGGAGAGTTACAGGTTACAGGTTACTGGTTGCTAGTTATTAGTTATTAGTTACTGGTTGCCGGTTACCGCAATTTTAGTGTAATGCAACCTTTCATGAGCGTTTGATGAGCCTTTCATGAGCGTCTGATGAGCCTCTCATGAGCGTTTGATGAGCCTTTCATGACGCCTTGATGAGCATACAAACAAGCTACTTTGAGCCTACAAACAAGCAAGAAACAAGCAACAATGAGCATACTTTGATCCCGCATAGGCAGGATGCAATGAAGTAAGAAAGTCATATCTAAGCCATCATTGCCCCATAGCAAAGCCGCATGTAAGTCGTATGAAAGCCCTATGTAAGTCGTGAAAAGCCGTGAGGAAATAGGGGGATGGGGGATATGAGATACGGGATGCGAGATTAGAGACGATAACCGGTAATCCGCCTGGGCGGACAACTAGTATCCTGCAATCAACAAGGCTTACCTTTGCACCATGATCTCAACCGTTACACATACACTTCCTGTAATGGAATCTTTTTACACTTTACAGGGAGAAGGATTTCACCAGGGAAGAGCCGCTTATTTTATCCGCCTCGGTGGCTGTGATGTTGGCTGCACCTGGTGCGATGTGAAGGAGAGTTGGGACGCGTCAGCGCATCCCCAGCTTAGGATTGAAGAGATTGTTGGTAAAGCGATGCGGGCCTGCCCCGCCAAAGGCGGGGATACGGGATACGAGATACGAGATGCGGGATACGGGATGCGGGATGCGGGATTGGAGATGCAGGATACAGAATGCGGGATCGAAGATGAGAACCAGCAACCGGCAACCAGTAACAGGCAACCAACGACTAGTAACCAGCAACCAGTAACCAGTAACCGCTTAGCAGTAATAACTGGTGGAGAACCATTACTCCATAACCTTGACGAGCTTACACGTCAATTACATGCAGCCGGATTTGAAACAAATATCGAAACCTCAGGATCATCGCCATTAAGTGGTGAGTGGGATTGGATCTGCCTATCACCTAAAAAATTCAAAGCACCCTTACCGGAGTTAGTGCCATTGGCGAATGAATTAAAAGTAGTGGTATTTAATAAACATGATTTTGAATGGGCCGAAAAATATGCAGTGCAGGTTTCATCTTCCTGCAAATTATACCTGCAGCCGGAATGGGATAAAGCTTCTATCGTAACACCTCTTATTATAGAATACATTAAACAAAATCCAAAGTGGGAATTGAGTTTGCAGATACATAAGTATATTAATGTTCCATAGAAATTTACGATTTATGATATACGATTTACGATTTTTTTTATGCAAGATTTCTGAGTAATATTAAAAAGAAAATGCGGGTATAATAGAGTTTATTATAATCGTGCAAATCGTATATCGTAAATTTTTTAACACGCCCTATACACCTAATTCACGAACTTGCTTTTACTATCTTAACTACATGAAATATTTTTTTTCAACCTTGTTCTTTTTTGTTGCTGTTACTGCCACTGCGCAGAAATACCAGCCTTCGAAGATCGATCCTAAAGCAGTTGTACTTTATAATAGTGCGATCCAGAAATTGACAGACGGAGCGATAAAAGAAGCCGTGCCTGTGCTTATCAAAACGATCGCTGCGGATACCAATTATGTAGATGCCATACTTTCCCTTGCCGGTGCCTATGGAGAATTGAAAGATTATGAACGCGCTGTCAGATATTATCAAAAAGCAAGAAGCAAGGACACAACCTATTTTAAAGTATATAATCTACCATATTCCATTGACCTTGCAGGATTGGGAAGATTTGAAGAAGCTTTAGACGCGGTAAATATTTTTATTAAAGTTCCGGATATCAGCGAGAAAGGTGTAAAGAGTGGCGCGTACAGAAAACATTGTTATGAATTTGCAATTAACTATAAACAGAAACACACGCACGATAATTATTCCTTCAATCCCATCAACCTGGGCGATAGCGTTAACTCTGATAAATCTGAATACTATCCCTCATTAACTATTGATGACAGTTTATTGGTATTCACGCGAAGGCAAGGAGAAGGCGCACGGGAAGATTTTATGGAAAGCGATTTTACCAAAGGCCATTACTCAAAAGCGAAAGTGATCAACGGTGATATCAATACACTTCCTTATAAAGGAGCGATCAATGTTTCTGCTGATGGTGAGTGGATGATCTTTGCAGGAAATTTTCAAGGCGGCTTTGGCAATTTTGATCTGTATATTTCTTATCAAACACCACAAGGCTGGAGTGAACCCGAAAATTTAGGGCCAAACATCAACAGCAGTTTTTGGGAAAGCTCCCCTAGCCTTAGCCCGGATAAACGTGTACTTTATTTCAGCAGCGACCGCCCCGGTGGTATGGGCGGCAAAGACCTTTACATGAGTACGCGAAATATGAATGGGAAATGGGGGCCGGCAGTAAATATGGGGCCGTTCATTAATTCTGCAGGTGATGAGATGGCGCCATACATTCATCCCGATAACCAGACATTATATTATACATCTGATGGCCTGCCGGGTTACGGTGGCACTGATCTTTTTATCCTTCGCAAAAACCAACAAGGTGAATGGGGTGCTCCTGAAAATTTTGGTTATCCTATCAATACCATTGTAAATGAAGGAAGCCTTGCTGCATCTGCAAATGGGCTGACAGCTTATTATGCAAGCGACAGGTCTGACAGTCGCGGTGGATTAGATCTTTACAAATTTGACCTGCCAGAAAATCTTCGTCCGCATAGAACATTGTACGTTAAAGGAAAAGTGTTTGATGCACGCACCAACAAAGGCCTTCCCTGCGCAGTTGAATTGGTTGACAACAGTAATAATAAAGCATTGATGCGGATACAGACCGATGAACTGGGTTCCTATTTCATTCCATTGCCATCAGGAAAAGATTATACGTTTACTGTAAACAGGAAAGGATATTTTCCTTACAGCGAATCTTATCCGTTAAGCAGAAGCCGGTCTGATAGTACTTATCAAAAAAACATTCCTTTGCAACCTATTGAATTGAATGCAACATTTACTTTACAGAATATTCAATTCGCTTCCAACTCTTACCAACTGCTGCCGGATAATTTAATAGAACTCGATAAATTATTGCAGGCACTGAATGATAATCCTACATTGAAAGTTCAAATTGCAGGTTACACAGATAATGTTGGTAAAGAAGAAGACAACCTTGATCTTTCCAATAACCGCGCACGAGCGGTAGCTTATTATCTCAGCTGGAAAGGAATAGATGGAGGCCGCCTGAGTTATAAAGGATATGGTTCTTCAAAACCTGTTGCAGACAATACTACAGAGGCCGGCAGGGCAAGGAACAGGCGAACAGAATTCGTCATTACCGGTCTGTAAACACAATCTCTTTACAAAGTATTTTTTCTGATAGCCATTTGTAAACGGCTATCACGCCGATCCTTATTATTTTCATCGGTGATGGAAAAAAATGATCTTTTATACCAGGTAGCGCTTACACTAATTGAAGGCATTGGGCCTGTGCAGGCAAGGCAACTGGCTGAACATTTCGGAGATGCTGCCTCAGTATTTAAAGCCAGGAAAAAAGAACTGGATATAATAGAAGGTATTGGTGAAATACGTGCAAGACAGGTAAAAAAATTCCAGGATTTCAAACGTGCAGAAGAGGAAATTATTTTTTGTGAGAAACATCATATCCAGCCATTATTCATCACTGAGAAAAATTACCCGCAGCGCTTATTGCATTGCTATGATGCCCCTGCCCTGCTTTATTATCGTGGCAATGCTGACCTTTCCTCTTCGAAGATCATTAGTATTATCGGCACAAGAAATAATACTCCTTACGGAAAACAGGTAACAGAACAATTGGTTGCAGGACTGCAATCACATAATATTTTAATCGTTAGCGGACTGGCATTTGGAATTGATGCCATTGCACATAAAGCATCGCTTCAAAATAATATTCCCACCATTGGTGTGCTGGCACACGGGCTGGATGCAATGTATCCACCACAACACAAACCATTAGCAAAAGAAATGTTGCTCAATGGCGGCCTGCTTACCGAGTTCAGGAAAGACACAAAACCTGATAAGCATAATTTTCCACGCCGTAACAGGATCGTTGCAGGAATGAGCGATGCTACCATTGTAATTGAAACTGCCATCAAAGGCGGGAGTATGATCACAGCAGAATTGGCCGCTGCCTATAACAGGGATGTGTTTGCAGTTCCCGGAAAACTAACCGATACAAAAAGTGCCGGTTGTCTTCAACTGATACGCGATAACAAAGCAGTTGTCTTTACAGATGCAGAACAATTTGTTGAGGCCATGGGCTGGCAACGAAAAAAAATATCCCCTAAAAAACAAAGAGAATTATTTATTGATCTCACAGATAATGAAAAAATAATTGTCAATATCCTGAAAGAAAAAGGAACGGTTCCTATTGATGATATTTATTTAAAAAGCGGATTAAGTAGTAGTGCTGTTGCGTCCGCGATATTGAATCTGGAGTTGCAGAATGTGGTGAGTGTACTACCCGGGAAGATGTATCAGCTAACATAGTTGCCCCTGCCCGACTACGTCATTCAGGCGGGAGTTGCTGGTTACTGGTTACTGGTTACTGGTTACTGGTAACTGGTAACTGGTAACTGGTAACTGGTAACTGGTAACTGGTAACTGGTAAAATTAAAAAAAATATTATGTCTTCATACCGACAATTAGAAATTTATAAGATCTCAAAAGATTTGGCAGTTCGTATTCATCGGATGACGATGACACTTTCAAAATTTGAGTTATATGAAGAAGGTAGCCAGGTAAGAAGGTCTTCTAAAGCGGTTACTTCTGCTATTGTGGAAGGATATGGAAGAAGAATTTATAAAGCCGAATTTTTAAGATACCTGACCATCTGCATCGCTGAATGCGATGAGACAATTTTGCACCTTGATTTTTTATTTGAAACAGGATCACTAAAAGATGAGAAAATATATAAAGATCTATCAATAGAGTATCAGCAATTAACTAAGCGCATTAACTCTTTTATACAATGGGCGAATAAGAATTGGCTAACGGGCAAATAATCAGTAACAAGAAACCAGCAACTGGGAACCCGCGCCTAAATAGCGTAGTCGGATAAGAGCAACCAGTAACTAGTAACCGATAACCAGCAACCGAAACACAAATTTGCTTCATATTTAAACGTCGCTTACCTTTGCCCATGGCAACAAGAAATTCCCCCAACAACCCATCTGCAGCGCGCTTATTCGGAGAAGGTCTCACCTTCGATGATGTTTTACTGATGCCCGCTTACAGCAAAGTACTTCCCCGCGAAGTAGATATCCGTTCCCATCTTACAAAAGACATTATCCTGAACATTCCTATGCTATCAGCAGCAATGGATACTGTTACTGAAGCTACGTTGGCAATAGCGCTGGCAAGAGAAGGCGGCCTCGGTATCCTGCATAAAAACATGAGCATCGAAAAGCAGGCAGAGCAGGTGCGTAAAGTAAAAAGAAGTGAAAGCGGAATGATCATCGACCCGGTTACTTTATTAGTTGATGCCACTATTGGCGATGCCCTGAAGTTGATGAAAGAAAACAAGATCGGTGGTATTCCAATCGTTGATGCCGGTGGTAAATTGGTTGGGATATTAACGAATCGTGACCTGCGTTTTGAAACAGATAAAAAAAGAAAAGTAAAAGAAGTGATGACGAAAGAAAATCTCATCACTGCACCTGAAGGCACCAACTTAAAAAAAGCAGAAGCCATTCTGCGCAATTATAAAATTGAAAAACTTCCTGTTGTAAATAAACAGGGGAAGTTGATCGGGTTAATTACTTACCGCGATATACTGCAGATAAGAAATTACCCTAATGCCGTAAAGGATAATCATGGAAGATTATTGGTGGGCGCGGCTTTGGGTATTACCCGCGACCTGATGGAGAGAGCGGCAGCATTACAATTTGTTGGCGTAGATATAGTAACACTTGATAGCGCACATGGGCATAGCAAAGGCGTAATAGAAGCATTAAAAGCATTACGGAAAAATTTTAAACACCTCCAGATCATTGGTGGTAATGTAGGTACGGCGGCAGGAGCCAAAGCATTGGCAGAAGCAGGAGCCGATTGCGTAAAAGTAGGAATAGGCCCGGGTTCTATCTGCACCACACGTATTGTTGCCGGCGCAGGTGTACCCCAACTGACTGCAGTTATGGAAGCAAGCAAGGCATTGAAACAAAAGGGCATTCCGGTTATTGCAGATGGTGGTATCCGTTATACAGGCGATATGGTAAAAGCACTTGCTGCAGGTGCTAACGCAGTCATGATGGGAAGTGTTTTTGCAGGGGTGGAAGAAAGCCCGGGCGAAACGATCATTTATGAAGGAAGAAAATTCAAAGAATACCGTGGCATGGGTTCACTGGGTGCTATGAGCCAGGGAAGTGGCGACAGGTATTTCCAGGATGTGGAAGAAGATATCAAAAAATTTGTACCCGAAGGCATTGAAGGCCGTGTAGCATACAAGGGCAACCTGAGCGAAATAGTGTATCAGTATGTAGGCGGATTGCGTGCAGGCATGGGTTATTGCGGCGCAGCAAATATGAAAGCATTACAGCAAGCCACTTTTGTAAAGATCACCAATGCAGGTATGAAAGAAAGCCACGCACATGATATTGATGTTACGAAGGAAGCGCCGAATTATAGTAGTAAGTAGTTACTGGTTTCCAGTTTCCAGTTGCTGGTTACCGGTTGCTGATTATTTGAAACTAGTAACTGGTTGGTTGTTACCGGTTGATGATTGTTTGAAGCTAGTAACTGGTAACCAGCAACTGGCATCCGGCAACTAAAAAATATTCCCGAACTTTCGTTTTCAAAAGATATTCGTTGAAAAAAATCACCCTGTTAGGATTAAGTATTGGTTCAGGCGTATTACTATGGGCGTCGTGGCCTGTATCTCCTTTTACTTTTTTGATATTCTTTGCGCTTGTCCCGTTATTATATGTTGCTGATAGCACGCAAAAAAGAACTCGCTTCTTTTTATATTCTTTTATTGCCATGCTTACCTGGAATGCTGCTGCTACCTGGTGGATATGGAATTCTACAGATGCAGGCAGTATTGCCGCTATCATTGCCAATGCGTTATTGATGTGCATACCCTGGTGGGGTTATCATGTTTTCAAAAACAAGTTCGGAAAAAAGACAGGCTATATTTCATTAGTTGTATTCTGGATGTGTTTTGAATACATACATCTCAACTGGCAATTAAGCTGGCCGTGGTTGACAATGGGAAATGTTTTTGCTTCTCATCCTTCCTGGGTACAGTGGTATGATTGTACAGGAGTGGGTGGTGGAACATTATGGATATTGCTGGTGAATATCCTGGTTAAGAGAACCATTGACATCCGAAGGAAAGAAGGTTGGGTGGCTGATATAGCAAACATGAAATCTTGGGCAGCCTATACTGTTCTAGTTATAGTACCTTTTTTCTATAGTGGAGTTTACGGAGCTTTGCATTCACATGAAACTTCATCGTACAAAGTTCTTATCGTTCAACCCAATATCGATCCTTACCAAAAATTTGAGAGCCTCTCTCCTTCCCAGCAAATACAAAAATTAATTTCATTGTCAGAACCGGCAATAGATTCTACCACCCAATTAATTCTCTGGCCAGAGACGGCGCTGGATGCTAATATTACACAAGATCAGACCCAAACCAATTCGGTATATGAACCTGTTTTTAGCTTGATGAAACGCCACCCCAATGCCACATTGCTTTCAGGAATTGAAACTTTCAAAGTTTACGGAACAGAGAAAGCAACTGCCACAGCAAGAAAAGATGCAAATGGTTTTTATTACGACGCATTCAATGCAGCAGTTGTCATTAAAGCGGGACAGCCCTTACAATTTTATCACAAGAGCAAATTAGTTCCGGGTGTAGAATCACTTCCTACTTTTTTAAACTTCATGGCTCCTGTATTTGAAAAATTCGGAGGCACTGCCGGAGGTTATGGAAGAGACACTGGTTCCGTTGCTTTTCATGTACCGGGCGATACATTCATTACTGCACCCATCATTTGTTATGAAAGTATTTACGGCGAATATGTTGCGAGCTATGTAAAAAAAGGCGCGAACATACTTACTATTATCACCAATGATGGTTGGTGGGGCAATACCCCCGGGCACCGGCAACACCTGGCGTATGCAAGGTTACGAGCCATTGAAACAAGAAGGTATGTAGCACGTAGCGCCAACACGGGGATCAGTGCAGTAATAGATGATCACGGAAATATTCTTGAAACCCAGCCCTGGGATAAAGCAGCAGTGATCTCTTATGATATTCCTGCATTTTCCGGTGAAACATTTTATGTTCGCTATGGTGATTATTTATACAAGATAGCTACGCTAATAGCTTGTTTATTTTTTGCATGGAATTTGATACTTTGGATAAGAAAGAAGATCAGCCGTTAAAACCCCGAGAAAACCCCGAGGTTTTTCATTCATCTCATAAAAGTTGGGGTGACTCTAAAAAAAACCTCGGGGTTTGTAAATAGTTCCATGCAAAAACAATTTCAATATAAAAATGCAACTATCTCCTACACATTGGTTGGCAGCGGTCAACCCGTAGTTTTATTACATGGATTTGGAGAGGACAGTCGCATCTTTAACGAACAACTTGAATTTTTAAAAGAACATTGTTTATTGATCATTCCCGACTTACCCGGATCAGGGCTTTCTTCCATACTACCATTTGACGCAGGCATTGACGACTATGCGCATTGCATTAAGTCGTTACTTGAGTTTGAAAATATTGCCTCCTGTGTGATACTTGGACATAGCATGGGGGGATACATTGCCCTGGCATTTGCTGAAGCGTATCCACAAATGATAAGAGGTTTGGGATTGATCCATTCCACGGCTTTTGCAGACGGTGAAGAAAAGAAGGTTTTACGCAGAAAAGCCATCTTATTTATGCAGGATAAGGGGGCTTTTGCTTTTTTAAAAACTTCCATTCCCAATTTATTCAGTAAGAAATTCCGGGAAGCGTTTCCGGAACGTATAGAGTCTTTAATTGAAGACAGCAGGCAGCTCAGTACTGAAGTTTGCTGTCAATATTATTACGCCATGATAAACCGGCCCGACAGAACAAATGTCTTGAAAAGCAACCTGTTACCTGTTTTATTCGTAATTGGAACGGAAGACATGGCTGTCCCGATGGATGATATAGTGAAACAGGTTCACCTGCCTGGATGTTCGTATATTCATATCCTTGAAAATACCGCTCACATGGGTATTTGGGAGGCTACCGCGCAGGTGAATCTTTACCTGTTAGATTTTATTAAACAGGTAACAACATTGGCTCCATGAAGAAATTTTTCTTCATATTTTTTCTCCTGACCTATGCATTAAGTGCAACAGCCAAACATATTGCCGGCGGGGAATTGTTTTACCGGTACCTCGGCCCGGGTAACACCCCCAATTCGGGCAGTTATGAGATCACATTACGTTTATTCAGGGAATGCACTTCAGATGGCCCGTTACTTGAGAATGAGGTCGTGAACACGGGCTTGTATGATCTTGTTACAAACGTTTTAATAAAAAGTATTCCGATGCCCATCCAGGGCGGTATTGTTACGCTCAACCTGAATACTGCTGATATCCCCTGCCTGACAGGAAGCCCAAATGTTTGTTACCAGATGGCGATCTACCAGGCAACGGTAGATATCACTTTCAATGCAAATGGCTATTTATTATCAAGAACAGGAGGTAACAGAACGGCGAACATTGTTAATGTGTCCGGATCCAGCAGCAGTACCGGTGCTACTTATACCACACAAATTCCCGGAACGAATGTATTGCCTTCAGGAGAGTTTAACAGTAGCCCTCAATTTTTGGTGAAGGATACTACCCTTGTATGTGCCAAGAAAAAATTTACACTTGATTTTGGCGCCAGTGATGTGGACCATGATTCTCTTTCTTATTCTTTTTGTGATTCTTACAGCGGCATGAGAACAGATGCAGGTGCACTTACTTCCCCTTATACCAGCCTGCTTAGTTACCAGTTTCCTTATAGCGGAGGCAGCCCGTTGGGAGATAAGGTAACGATCAACAGCAAGACAGGTATCATCAGTGGGATTGCCCCGGGCGAAGGACGATATGTTGTAAATGTTTGCATCCAGGAATGGCGGCATGGTAAGCTGATCAACCAACATAGAAAAGATTTTATTTTAAGAGTGCAGGCCTGCGACCTGATCGAGGCGGATCTGCCGGATAAGATCGTCAACTGTAATGATTTTACGGTGCATTTTGAAGATCAGTCAAGTTCCTCTTCGATCATATCATATCTATGGACGATCACCGGAGGCAATACTATTGTTTCAACAGATCCAACAGTTGATTATACTTTTCCAGACACAGGCAGGTATGTGGTATCGCTTACAGTGAACGGCCCTAATGGATGTGTGGGCAATGCCAGTGCACCGGTTTATATCTACCCGGGATTTTATCCTGGCTTCGGAGTTGTGGGTGATTGTTATGCAAAGCCTTTTACTTTCACTGATTCAACTACAGCCAAATATGGTTATATCAATAGTTGGGCATGGGCTTTTAGCGATAAGTTCATCAGTACGGGTGCAGATACTTCCTCACAGCAAAATCCATCCTATCAATATTCCCAACCTCAAAATACAACAGCGATATTAATTGTTGGAAGCAGCAAAGGCTGTGTTGACACAGTGCAGCATGATATAGCCGTATTGGGCAAACCCCTTATCCAATTGCCATTCAGGGATACTTTGATATGTAGTATTGATTCGGTGCCATTGATAGCGAATAGCAGTGGCAGTTCTTCCTGGACACCCAACTATAATATCATCAACCCAAATACTTCTAAACCTATTGTTTATCCGAAAGACACAACTGTTTATATAGTGACCGTTACACAAAACGGTTGCACCAACACTGATTCCATCAAAGTAAATGTGCTGGATTATATTACAGTGAAAGTTGGACTTGATACAGGCATTTGCAGAACAGATACTTTCCGGCTTCATCCGGTGAGTTACGCATTAAGTTATCATTGGACACCTGCTACCGGGTTGGATGATCCTAATACCAAATACCCGTTGGCAAAACCATTGAGCACTATACGTTATTATGTTACTGCCAATCTGGGAAAATGCCAGGACCATGATTCTATTCTTGTAAAAGTGACACCATATCCGCAATCTAATGCGGGGCCTGATACGGCAGTTTGTTTTGGCGACAGGGCCCAGTTACATGCAAGCATTGTGGCTTCATCATTTGTATGGCGGCCGGCAAACACTTTGCTAAATCCCAATACACTTTTCCCGGTTGCAGGGCCAAGTAAAACAACACAGTATATTCTTACAGTTGCAGATACACTGGGTTGTTCGAAACTTGTAAATGATACGATAATGGTGAGAGTGATTCAGCCGATACATGTTTTTGCCGGAAGAGATACTTTTATTGTTGCCAACCAACCACTTCAACTGGCTGCTTCAACCACAGAGGAAGAAGTGGTAACTTATACGTGGACACCTGCATTCGGCCTGAATAATCCATCTATCTCCAACCCGATAGTAACATTGGGATCTGGTACTGATTCGGTAAAGTATACCGTAAGGGCAACCGTTGCTGAGGGATGTTATGGCGTAGATGATATTATCGTAAGGGTGTTTAAAGCAAGTCCCGAGATATTTGTGCCAAGTGCATTCACCCCTAACGGCGATGGGAAAAATGATATAGTCAAATCCATACCTACCGGCATCACCAAATTTCAATACTTCCGTATTTATAACCGGTTTGGCCAGATGCTTTTCAGTAGTTCCGACCCTTTAAAGGGATGGGATGGAAATTTTGGTGGCACACAGCAACCAAGCGGTACTTATGTTTATACGGCACAGGGAATTGATTATATGGGTAAAACTATCTCGCGGAAGGGTACCGTGGTTTTGATTCGTTAATCCCTCACAAAATGCCATAATTTTTACTTTCCGTAAGCAGCAATTAGGTTGCAATCATCCTCTTTAAAACTAGTGCAGCCGCTTTGTTAAATGACCCGTTAAGGGCCATAGACTTAGCGTTTTGTGCTTATATTCACGGCTTCTAAAATGAGGCATCAGCAAGAGACCTGATCGTATGAAGAAAATCATCTGTTTACTGATCGTGCTTTTTTCAACAGTGGCCTCATTTGCCATGCACCTGAAAGGGGGATGGATACAGTATGAATACCTGGGCGTTGGGTCTGCTCCAAATACTTCTCAATACAGGATCACAGTAAGACAATACCTGCTTTGTAGCTCTACTACCGGCCAAATCGATGCTAATATTGTTCTTGGAATTTTTTACGGAGCAACAAATACTCTTTATAAAGATGTTTCTATTGCTCAGAGAGCTGATCTGAATACCAGCAAAACTACTTTTGATCCCTGTCTGAATAATCCGCCATCTGTTTGCTATAAGATCGATACTTATGTTACTGTGATCGATCTGCCTGATAACCCAGGCGGCTACATCCTTGCCGTGCAGCGCTGCTGCAGGATACAGGGTATTGTGAATGTTTCCGGTTCACAAAATGTGGGAGTTACCTACACTAATACAATACCCGGAACGATCGGGGGTGTTGACTATCATATCAACAGCAGCCCTGCATTTGCGCAAAAAGATACCGCCATTGTTTGTTTCAGCTCGCATTTTACTTTTGATTTCAGCGCTACAGATGCTGATGGTGATGTATTGGTATATACTTTTTGTTCGGGTCTTGATGGTGGAAGTACCAGCAATCCCGGGCCGGGAAACCCTACTAATCCGCCTTACAACAGTATTCCTTATACCGGTAATTATTCAGGTGGAAGCCCTTTGGGGCTGAATGTCACCATTGATCCTAATACCGGTATCATATCAGGGATTGCCCCTGCTACTACGGGTGATTATGTTGTAGCAGTATGCGTACAGGAATATCGCAACGGAATTTTAATTGGCACTACCAAAAAAGAGATCCATATTAGTGTAGCGGATTGTTCATTGGCAGCGGCATCGTTAAATCCAACTTATATCAACTGTAATACCTTTACAGAGTTTTTTCAAAATGAGTCCGCTTCGCCAGCCATTGTATCTTATTTATGGACTTTTGGTGACCCGCTTAATCCCGGAGCCAGTTCAACCAGTCCTACCCCTTCTTATACTTATACCGATACAGGTACTTTTACTTTGAAACTGAAAGTAGTGGGCAGTGGGGGCTGCCAGGATTCTGCAAATGCATTAGTAAAGATCTATCCGGGTTATTCTCCGGGTTTTAAAATTACCGGAAGTTGCTACCTGAACCCATATCAGTTTACAGATACCACTAATGCAAAGTATCCTGCTGTGAATAGTTGGGCATGGAATTTTGGTGATAATGTTTCTACAGATACTTCCAGTTTGCAAAATCCTCTTTACACTTTTGCAAGTTCAGGGCCAAGGACCATACAACTGATAGTGGCAAGCAGCAAGGGTTGTATTGATACGGTATCAAAAGTTTTAAATGTAAGTGATAAACCTGCGATAACACTTCCGTTTAAGGATACACTTATTTGCAGCATTGATACGCTACCATTGATATCAAGTGCGAATGGAGGCACTTATTCGTGGTCGCCGAATTATAATATCAGTTCCACCACCATTGCAAAACCTTTTGTCTTTCCCAAAGACACCACCACTTATGTTGTAACCGTCAACAATAACGGCTGCATCAATAAAGATTCCATTAAAGTGAATGTATTACAATTCATTTCGGTGGATGCAGGGCCCGATACAGGTATTTGCAGAACAGATACGATACAATTGAATCCGGTGAGCTATGCATTGAGTTATGTATGGACATCTTCAACAGGTACGCCTGTGAACAGTGTAAAGTACCCGACCGTTCAGCCGCTTACTACCACACGTTATTATGTGTTAGCCAACCTTGGTAAATGCCAGGCACATGATTCTGTTTTAGTGAAAGTGGCTCCTTATCCTTTTGTTGCTGTTAGTGGAGATACTGTTATCTGTTTTGGCGACCGGGTGCAATTACTAAGTGTGATCGGTGGCTCTGCTTTTGCATGGACACCCACGAATACTTTATTGAATCCAAATACTCCCTTCCCTGTGGCAGGGCCAGTTGCAACAACTGCTTATACGCTATTTGTAACAGATACAATTGGATGCCCAAAGCCTGTTAGTGGCACGGTAACAGTAACTGTCATCCCGAAATTTAATGTGAATGCAGGAAAAGATACCACGATCGTTGCGGGCCAGCCTTTGCAATTGCAGGTAACAGGAGGGCCGGGAGCAACTAATCTTAGTTATTCATGGACGCCCACAACTGGTTTGGATAATCCGTTAATTGCTACCCCTATTGCTACTTTACCTGCGGGCACAAATCGTTTTACATATACTGCAAGGGTAACCACTTCACAAGGCTGTTATGCCGAAGATGCTGTTAATGTAATTGTCTTTAATACCGGCCCTGAGATATTTGTTCCAAGCGCCTTTACTCCCAATGGCGATGGTAAGAATGATATTCTTCGTCCTGTTCCTGTTGGAATTGTACGCCTTGATTTCTTCCGTGTGTATAACAGGTGGGGCCAATTGGTGTATAGCACCAGTGAAATTGGTAATGGTTGGAATGGAAACCTTGGCGGTACTGCACAGCCCAGCGGCGCTTATGTTTTTGAAGCGCAGGGGCTTGATTATTTAGGCAAGACCGTTTTTAGGAAGGGGACTTGTGTACTGATCAGGTAGTTATAAATTTCTTCAAAAAGCTGTATCGCAATCCCGATAGGTATCGGGACGCAATGAACCGCAATGAGCGCAAAGTTCTATGGCACATCATTGCGTACTTTGCGAAACCTTTGCGTTCCTTGCGATACAAAAAAATGTTGCAAGATTTGCAGAAACAGGAACAAGTTTCTATATTTGGAAACAGCTATTTTACAAAGAATGTTTTCAAATTTTATGGCAAAGACAGCAATGAAATCCTATTCGCTTGCCGAAATGAAAGACAAGTACATAGGTAAAACAGGAACAAAAAATAGAGATGAATATGAATACGAACTCCGTATGGATGTTTTGGGGCGGATGATCAAAACCGCAAGGCAGGAACGCAACCTTACCCAGGAACAATTGGGTGAATTGGTTGGTGTACAGAAATCACAGATATCCAAACTCGAGAGTAGCGCCAACAGTGCAACTATAGATACCATCTTAAAAGTATTCAAGGCCCTGAAAGCTGATATTCATTTTAATGTAACACTTGAAAAGAAGCATTTGCGGCTTGCGTGAGGGTTGAATTTTTGTATATTTCCTCTATCGATTGTAACTAATGAAGACAAAAATTTTAATAGCACTTTTAGGTTTGGCTTTCTTTTCCTGTAGTGATTCTTCAAAAAAAGATATTACTGCCAGAAAAAGAATTCTCAATTCAGATACTAAATACTACCCTTCAAAATACTGCCCTTATTGTTATCTTGGAGTAATCTCAGACCCAAATGAAATTGTTAGCTTCTTAAATGACTCTTCGGATTTAGAGAGCAAGGGAATTGGTCTTGAGGGAAGATATAGTGAAAGATATGCACAATTCGAAAGGCTAAGCGAAATCGCTTCTGATACTACTCTTCTTCGGTTGACACATCACTCAAATTCAAAAATAAGAGTATATGCCATGTGGGCTTTGATTGAAAAAAATAGGTCTTTGGCATTAAAGGAACTCCCAAGATTTAAGAATGACAATTCAACAGTCATCTATTATTCAAGCGACACAAAAAGCCCTATGCCAGTTTCTCTTTTAGTAGCAGGTCGCTTTGAACCATCCGAGACTAAAATCAAATATGTTGACTCTTCCGGTTTTTTAAAGATTAAAGTATTTTAGTTGAGTTTACCTCAAACACTTGATCAGCCCAAATCATTTACCTCCTATATTCGCATTTCAAAATCATTTCTTTTTTATGGATCAGATCATCCTCATCACCGGCGCTACTTCGGGCTTTGGAAAAGCTATCGCTGAAAAGTTCGCTTCTAATCAATGGAACTGCATTATCACCGGCAGAAGAAAAGATAGGCTGGAAGCAATCGCCAAAGAATTAAAAGAAAAATATAAAATAAAAGTATTGCCACTTGTCTTTGATGTGCAAAGCCGGGAAGAAGTAATGAGTGCATTGGGCAACCTGCCCGATGAATGGAAACAGGTTGATATACTTGTAAATAACGCCGGGCTTGCATTGGGCCGCGACAGCTTTGACCAGGCCAACCTGGATGACTGGGATACGATGATAGACACAAATGTAAAAGGCCTGATGTATGTTAGTAAGGCGATACTTCCCTTAATGGTAGAAAGAAAAAAAGGACACGTTATTAATTTGGGTTCTGTAGCTGGAAAAGAAGTGTATCAAAATGGCAATGGGTACTGCGCCAGTAAATATGCAGTGGATGCATTAAGCAAAAGCATGCGCATTGATCTTCTTCCCCATAAAATAAAAGTAACGGCCATACAACCCGGCGCTGCAGATACAGAATTCTCCATTGTGCGTTATAAAGGCGATCAAACAAAAGCCGATCAAACATATATAGGGTATAAACCTTTATATGCTGAAGATATTGCCAACATAGCATATTACTGCGCTACACTTCCGCCACATGTTTGTATCAATGACCTGGTGGTTACCTGCACTGCACAGGCAGATGCGATCTATTTTCATAAAGAATAATTATTACTCATCACGGCGCTAATGATATACGCACCTGTAATCCCGCACGGGTATTAACAGTTGGCGCAGAAGTAGAGATATATGGTGTATTTCTTCGCTGGTCGAAATAGAATTTAAGATTGATACGGCTGTTATAAACATAATCTATCGAAGGTTGTATGGTTACAACCTTTCCGCCGCCAGTGCCGTATGCATTGCTTTGATCTAACCGGCTATTACTCGTAGCATCATCACGCATGGAAACATCTAATTTTAATGTAAGGTCGTTCTGCAATTTATTTCCAAACATACCCGGCAACTTAAATGGCAGCTTCATGCCTTTCTTTTTAAAACTCACACCAAAGGTCCATTCGGTGCTATTGGTCTCACTCATCTGGTAATCTATCAAACTCAAACTCAATTGCCTTGATTTTTTATACTCGAATTTCAATCCCAATTGTTTTCGCGTGGTTACTTCAATACCGAGCAATGGCGTAAACTGTTCCTGTATGGTAATATTCGGAACAAGATAAAAAGGTATATAGTTGCCGCTTACTGTATCGATAAATCCCGGTGCATTGTACCTGAAAGGATCAAGGTATGATAAGGCACTTGCAAAACTGTTCATGCTTAGCGTACCTGAATAGGCATGCGTAAGACGGATGGTAGTAAAGACCTTAGACAATGCGGGGATACGTGTCAATCCTGTATAACTCATATTCCAGTTAGGCATGGGAACTATGCCACTAAAAGGATTAGACTTGATATTGGTATTACTTTCTTTGAGCAATGAAACGGTGTTGGGGCTTTTATTAGTGTATGCGGCAATAAATGCAGGTATCAATACATCCTGTGAATAACGCCCATATCCTTTCGCAAATCCATCAGCCGTAAATTTTTGCGGTAATGCCTGCCAGTAAGGATTTTCCTGCGCCACTCGTTTTGAAACAATGATACGGTTATCTTCAAACCTCTGGAAAGTGGCAGATATTTCGTTAGGGTTTGTTTTATTAAAAAGTGTATTAAAAGCAATATATGAAACGCTAAAGCCGCCGGCAGCATACGGATTCAAATGTTGCATGTGGCTGCCATTATTAAATGTGTCTTTAATTAATTCTGTATAATTTTTGCTGAACGATTTATCGAGGTTGAGCGTGATGAGGAATTCGCGAACAGGTTCTACCTGCACGGTAAGACTGAGTTTCTGCTGGAAGTCCTGGTAATAAAGTGAATTAAAAGTGCTGTCTCTTGAAAGTAAACCCTTCGCTGCCTTTTGATTGATCCAGATACTGTCGGGCTGCCTGCCAAATACATAATCAAGCCCTGGCTCCATCGACTTCCAATCCTGCCCAAGTATTTGTGTACTGTCTAAATAACCCGGTATGCGGCTATGATAGTTTTCTGAATAGTCGATTGAGGCAGATTTTACCATTGTCAGTAATTGCCCTAACGCCCTGGCTAAGCCACCTATCTGTAAGGGCTGGCTGTTTCTTTGCAATTTCTGCGCCAGTTCAAGGTCTCTTTTTTGTTGCCTCCATTTTTTCAGCGCTTCTCTTTTCTTCTTGCCTAATAAACCATCTATCACTTCTTCCCTGCTCTTGATAGTAGTACCTAACCCGTTTTGTTGTGGCCGCACAGGGTTAGCCCTTTGCTGAGGTGCAGGATTGCCAACTGATCTTAACCATTTGCTTTTATTATACAATCTTGTAAAATCAAATTGGCCCCTGAAACTATTTTCCTGGCTGTTCTCAATTGTATTTCCTAAAGTGCGTGCCAGCAAACTTGCTGCGATCCAGTTATAAGACGCTGCATAATTATACGAAGCAGTTATCCAGTCTGTCAACGGGAATTTACCCAGCGGAAGGGTATAAGAAAATCCTGCCCGTTGCTGGTAAGCCGTATTACGACCACCCTTCATGAAATTTTTGAACACAGTATCTTTTTTTGCTTGTGTATTCAATACGCCATACGGTTCATCAATGGTAGCATTGTTGATAGCAGAAAAATCGAAATTCACGGAACGGGCAAGGCTCCATTTCATATTATAATACCTGTCGAACGTAAAATATTTATCATAGGTGGTATCTACCTGTGTAACCTTGCTTATGGTAAGATCGGTATTAATGATACGCGGAATATATTGCCCGAACTGCCTGTTCACATCAGCCCTGAAACTCAGCGAGGATGGTGAGAGGTTGAAGTTGAAATCTCTTATCAGGCTCAGCCATTTATTAGTACCACCGATCAGTTTCTTAAACGGCTCAACATATTTTATTGTTTGTTTATTATATGTATAGCCGAGGTTCGCCCTCCATTTGGTTACTGTATTATTTAGTATCTCAGGGTTTACCTGGACGGTTTCAGTGAGGGAATAACTGAAGTCGAGATTGCTCAGGCTCCACAAGTAAATTTTTCCTTTCGGTGCGATCCTCACACCGGTAAAATTGAGTGTCTTGATCGTGGTCTGGTCTATTGCAGCATTGCGGATAGAATCCTGCTGTGCCCTTGTTTTTGCCGCACTCATTTTAGAATTCAATGTAATATCCAGGTCGTATGGATCATATTGAGGTGTATGTGTAATTGTATTGATTCCCGCATATACAGGAATACTTAGCCTTGCTTTTTTGGGAAGAAGCCTGCCTGCATCAATTGTTACAGATGCATCTAACTGTGTCATATTATCTTTTGCCCTGTCATTGATATGCGATTCAAGCGATCCAAATCCCTGCGAATAAGTATTAGCCGAAAGAGATATTTTTCCAAGGTCTGCCAATTGAATATCTACACGGCCCAGTGCTGCATAAGCGCCCTGTTCATTGATATTGGATAATCGCAGTTCATCTACCCATACCTCCGCACTTAAAGGAGATATATTACCATCTTTTGCATTTTCAACGCCGATCAAAACTCCACTCACCTGCCCCAGGTTCGGGTTACCTAATACACTGATTATTTTATTGCCATCCACCTGCCGGTAAATACCAGTGACCGATGTACCAGATGTATTTCGTTTCAATTTTAAATTCACCAGATCCTGCAAATTGAAATCCAGGTTATTGGCTGTTGGCCATACAGCTGTATCGGCTGCTGCTGAATAATTTCCCGGAGGTGTAACTTTTAATGGCACTTTGATCTCGTAATAATTATTCAGGAAATCCTGCCCGATACGCATTATCAAATTCAGTTCATTATCTTTTACAGGAGTTTGCCCAACAATACTTTCGGCATGTGCAAACATAGATAAGCTACCATATTGCCTCAGGTCCCAGTTGAATGTTTTAAAGACAGCCCTTGCATCGCCATCGGCAAGATTGGTCAATTGCAAACTCATGGATTGTTCGTTCTGCAAAAGGTTCACACCATTGTTACTTAATGTCTGCACACGTTCAATACCAGGAGGAATGACATAGTTAACAGGAGTACGGCTACTATTTTCTTCCAGGTTTACAGATAACAAATTAAAGTTGGTGGCAGAATTGGTAAGCTGGGTATATGAACCTGTGGTATCTAATTTATAAGTGAATGGCCTCCACACATCTTTCACCAGGTCGAGCTTTGCCAAACGCAGTACAACAGAATCCTGAAAACCTGTGAGATACATACGGATAAAACGGATAGATTTAAAATCAGGCACCTGGCCAACATTCTGTACATAATCTTTAATTGGTATGCGGAACAAGTACCAGTTCTCATTGCCGCGCGTACCATCAGCATAAGTAACAGGCACCACTCTTTTATCAGTAATATATTTTGTAATACCCACAGCCATTCCAGGCTTCAGATCAACCTGGTATTCATAATAAGCTTCTGTTTCATTAAGGGTATTATCGTGATCGAGGTCTTCATTATCGGGGTATAAAGTTGCTGCCGGAGAAAATTCGCTGCTGCCGGTTGCTACAGGTGAGTTGCCCTGCGGGTTGTTATAATTTTTATATCGGCCAAGAATACCTGTGCCTGCTACATCAAAAGAAGGATCCCTGTACCATACATAATCATCATTGGATGGATCATTTACAGCTCTTCGGTAAAATGCGGAAGCAGGGCCAAAATTTGCTGCCACCTGGTTTAAATAATCTTTTCGTTTGCGTCTTTCGCCATCATTGTCCAATCCGTCAAAACCAACATCCTGGTAGGGCCTGTCGTTAGGGTCATTACTAAACGCGTTGGTAACCTGTAAGGGGTTAACGGGCGCTTTACCCCATGTACTGCTACTATCCACTGCTGAAGGAGAGCCTGGTGTACTCAATCCATTTTCATAAAAACGTTGCCCGTCTTTTAAAATGTCTTCGCTCACGCTTCCAAGGTCAATAAACAGTTTACCACCGGTGCTGTTTGGATTTTTTATAAACGGGTCTTGCATCCATGTTTCAACGAATTCAATATTGTTTGTTTCGAAATCGGTTTGATCGACCGAACGCATCAAGCCGCCCCAACGGGCCTGCGGATTTTTTAATTTTCCATTGGCATCAATTTGTGAAGGGTCTTTTTCAAAATTATACGGACCGGGATCAGTTGGATAAAAAGCAAGGTCTAAAGTAGCTGTTTGTGTATTGGTAATATTAGTTGTTTGTTGCGGGAATAATTCATTTGTATAAACCAGGCGAACTCTTGGATCGCTTAATTCTTTCAGGTTGTTGCGTAATGGATTATTTTGAGCATTCTTATCCTGTAGGTTGGGTTCAATATTATACCATGCCAGCTTTGCACGGTTCTTTCCATAGTCAACAGAATCAAGCAGGGAAGCTTCAGGGAATTTTCCATTTCCTGCTGGTGTAGATGCAAGTGCCCACGCCACAAATGGAAAACGGAGATCTATATTACTGGTGGTTCCTTCAAAATCATCAATGTATATCAATCCACTTCCACCCGTTCCAATTTGTGGTGGATGGCCCGGTTGAAAATATGCACCTTCACCATAAGCAGTGATAGATGATTTTGCTTTTGAAGTATAAAAAGGTAACTTATTCAGCAGCCTCGTAAGCCCCGGCCATTCTGATTTATAACTGAAGTCAACCCCATACATGGTATTCCGTATCGGATCTTCCGCATAATTCACTTTTGTAAAAAATGGCCTTTCATTCAATCGCTCTATCGTGCCACCAATAGCGAGTTTTTTACTGGCAGCATAATCCAATCTCAATCCAAGAAAACCACGTTGCTGTAAACCAACGCTGGCATTATTTTCATAAGAAACATTTACCGGCACACCTGAATTGATAATTCCCTGGTTTAATATTTTTACCGATCCTGAATTATAATCAACAGAAAAATCAATATTTTCCTGCAGTGTTTGCCCACCTGCCGTCACTTTTACAGAACCACGTGGAATATTTACAGCACCTAATGAAATATCAGAACCCGTTGCCGTTCCCTTCACCACCCCTTGCATGATAAAGCGGTCGAGGTTGGCATAAGTTTGTGCAATCGCTTTTATCGAATCATATAATTGGCGGTACACATATTTCTGTTTGATGGCCAAAGGCTGGTTTGCAAAGGCCAATGTATCCAGGTCGGCGCCAAATGGTTCCAGTTCAGGAAAGATGATCCTTCCCTGTTGAGATAATACAGTAAACCCTTCTACATAATCAAACACACCATCAGGCTGCGGATCGTTATGGCTGTTTAACCTGTCCAGTTTTAAAAAAGATAAAAAGGTCTTTCCATTCACTGCTTGCGATGCTTCCGGCAAGTAAACATTATTACCACCACCCGGTTGCTGGTATAGAACATTCAGTTTAAATCCATCGCGTGATATGGCTGAGAGGTCTAATGAATATACATTCTTCATCATCAGTTTCCATATCGGCAAATTGGTGCGTGCGGAAGTTGCTTTTAATAATTTCAGGAATAAAACTTTTTGTACTCCCTGGGTTGAATCAACCGTTACATCCTGAGAAAATTCACCTACTGTATATACCCTTCCGTTATAAGTATATTGATAGGCAACTGCCAGCACATCATTAGGTTGCAATTGCGCATTCACAGAAATAAAACCTATCTGCGGATTTAAATAATATTCTGATGGGTTTAGTTTTCTTGCAAATGTTTTTTCATAATCAGTTACCGGTGTAAGCCCTTTGTTTTGTAGTTCTCCTGTTACCAAAGAAGGATTGCGCGCAAGTTTATCGCCAGCCAAAGAACTATATAAACTATTGGAACCATTATCAGGCAGTGAATTAGCTGTAAACGAAGTAACACCTGCATTATAAGGTTGGTTCTCTGCAAGGTCCATCAAACCCACAATATACCTGGCGTCTGTAGTGATACCGGTACGATTGGTGACCCATACTTCTGTGCGAAGGATCTGTACCTGGCTGTTCACCACAGGCAATTTGCTCATCGCACTCTGAAAATTATTTTTGAAATATTGCGCCAGTAAAAAATGCCTGTTCTCATCATAGTCATCCAGTTTCTTCAAAAAAGGTATTACTGCTGCACCCCCTTTTAATGTCTGGCTCTGTGTCTGTGAACGTTGGTTGGCGATCGTAGCAACAATAGATAATTTTCCAAACTGCAATCCTACTTTCAATCCAAACAGATTTTGTGCTGATGGAATCAATGTTCCTTTCGACTGGAAAGAGAGATTACCTGCTTCCACACTTCGAAGTATCTCGTCATCCATGCCTTTGTAATTTAACTTGAGCTGGTTGAGATAATCGAAAGTGGCCAGTGTATTATAGTTGATAGGGAGTTTCAGTTTATCGCCGATATTGGCATTGACATTAAAATCTGCATTCATGTCAAAATCAAGCCCGCCGTTACTCCTGGCACTTTCCGGAAGTGTGGGGTTCATGGTGTTTTGTCCCTGGTACCCGATTGAAGCAGTAACAGAACCCTGCGGTTTGATATCTACTTTTAATCCATTGGGGCCTACACCAAATATCCTATCAAACAATTTATCATACACATGTGGTTTAGGGCGCTGTGTTTTTTTATTGAGCTCTGTTAATGCTGCAGCTCTTTGTTTAAAATAATCTTCTTCGGCGTGCTTGGATTGTAACCGGTAATATTCATCAAAAGTTAAGTAGGTAGGCTTGCGGTAAGTTGTGTTGCCGATCTTTTCAGTGATATAATATTGTTTGGTAACAGGATCGTACTCCACTCTTTGTTTGACAAAGGAAGTATCCTGTATGTCGAATGGATTATAGCTTTGCGAACTGAAACGGTCTCCTCTTCTGTCGCTGATAGGAAAATGAAGTGAATCTTTTTTGGGAATTGAATCGGTTTTCTGGGCAAAAAGATTTGACACCGGGCATAGAATCGCCAAGGCAGTAGATAAAGCAAAAAGTAGATGGCTCAGTAGTCGGTTCAAGAAAATCTAACCTTGTTTAAGTAGCGCTCAGTACGATAAGCTATAGGTTTTTAAGTGCCTGTTTGATGATATTTTCTAAACTGATACCGGGATTGGACAGCATGATCTTTTTGATCACCTGTTCTGCAGCCGGCCTTGTGATCCCTAAACCGATCAGGGCATTCACAGCGTCCATATCCATCGTGGTTTGGCCCTGTGAAGATAATGGCGAATCCATTGCCATCCTCCCTAATTTATCCCTTAATTCCACCACCAGCCTTTCGGCCGATTTTTTCCCTATTCCTTTGATACCCATTAATTGGGTAATGTTGCCCTGTACGATGGCTTTTGCTATCTCGTCGGGCTTCATACCAGACAGCATCATCCTTGCCGTTGCTGCACCCACCCCCGAAACGCTGATCAGCTCCAAAAACATCTCTTTCTCAGCCGGTTCCGCAAAACCATATAATGTTTGGCCATTATCGGTAATATGCAGGTATGTATGAAGCTGGCCTTTGTCCAGGTTGCTGATAGCCGAATAAGTATTCAGGCTTATTTGCAGGTCATACCCCACACCATTCACATCCACCACCACGTGCGCCGGGGTTTTTACTACGAAATGACCACGTACAAAAGCTATCATAAATACTATGAGTCTCAAATGTATGATATTCAACGCAAAAAGCCCCTTTTTCACCCCGCTTAGGGGGGCAGAAAAAAAATTAGACCTGCCATAAAAGATCATTGCAGATATTTGCGGTCACTTTACTTATTATTTTATATGAATAAGATCACAGCAGCTATTACCGCAGTTGGGGGCTACGCACCCGAGAACAAACTAACCAATTTTGACCTGGAGAAAATGGTGGATACCAACGATGAGTGGATACGTACCCGTACCGGCATTTCGGAAAGAAGGATATTAAATGAACCTGGAATGGCAACGAGCGACCTGGGCGCGCCGGCCGTAAAGGAACTGCTTCGCAAAAGGAACATGGATGCGAAAGAAATTGACTGCATCATCTGTGCTACTGTTACAGCAGATATGGCATTCCCTGCTACTGCCAATATCATCAGCGACAAAGTAGGCGCTACTAATGCATGGAGCTTTGACCTGAATGCAGCCTGCAGCGGATTTTTATTTGCACTGACTACCGGCGCCAGTTTTATTGAAAGCGGCCGTTATAAAAAAGTGGTTGTTGTTGGTGCTGATAAAATGAGCGCTATTGTTGACTACACCGATAGAAATAATTGCATCTTGTTTGGTGATGCTGCCGGAGCAGTTTTGCTGGAGCCAAGCACAGAGGGAAATGGCATCCTTGATAGTTTATTAAAAACTGATGGCAGCGGAAAAAATTTCCTTCACATGAAAGCAGGAGGTTCTTTAAGACCAGCGAGTGTTGAAACGGTGATGGCTAAAGAGCATTATATCTACCAGGAAGGGCAAAGCGTTTTCAAATTTGCGGTAAAAGGAATGGCAGATATCAGCGCTGAATTATTAGAACGCAATGGTTTAACGGGAGATGATATTTCCTGGCTCGTGCCACACCAGGCCAACCTGCGCATCATTGATGCCACAGCCAACCGCATGGGATTGCCCAAAGAAAAAGTAATGATCAATATTGGCAAATATGGCAATACTACAGCCGCAACCATACCACTTTGTTTATGGGAATGGGAAAGCCAGTTAAAGAAAGGTGAGAATATAGTACTGGCGGCCTTTGGTGGTGGTTTTACATGGGGAGCTACGCTGGTGAAATGGGCGTATTGAGAGTTATAAGTTATGGGTTATAAGTTATAAGTGGTTGATTATTTGATTAATCTTCTCTATACTCTACGACAACTCATAACTTATCACTTATAACTCATAACTACTTCTTCCTGCTCCACGCAATATAATCTGTTGAAGGAATTTTTGTTACCCCTACCTGGCGTAGTATTGTAACTATTTGCCCGCGGTGATAAGTGCCATGATTAAGCATGTGCAGAATCATCTGCCATACCGGTTGTTTAAAATATTCTTTGCGGCTGTTATGATAAGCAAATACATGTTGCAGTTGCGCATCATTGGCAGCGCTGATCCATTCTATCCATTGTGTATTCAATTGTAATAATGCATTGGCAATTTCCTGCATGGTTGGATCAAAGGTTACACTGGGTACTATTATCTGTTCATGCAATTTCATCCGCTGCCACCAGATACTTTCGGCATCCCACATATGCAGGCAGGTAGCACGTAGCCCCGGGAAGCTGCTCATGACATCCTGCCGCTGCTTTTCTTCGTCCAGGTTTAATACAATATTGAATAATTGCTTATTTGCCCAATTATGATAAACGGCGTAGGATACCAACACTTCCTTCATGGTTAAATATTACTTTTGGTTTTGAAGTTACGAAGCCTCTATTTTACATCCTGTTGAAATTATTCACATGAGCAAAAAAAAGCCCTTGACCGGTATCAGTTCTGTTGCCTTGCACAGCGGGGGAAAGAACGCAGAATACTCGCATGTTACACCTATCTATGCCAGTTCCACTTTTACTTTTGATACTGCACAGCAGGGAATGGAACGTTTTGAAAGTGCGGACAAAGAAAATATTTACAGTCGATGGAGTAATCCTACTTTCAAAGCTGCAGAATTAACCATTGCAGCACTGGAAGGATTTGGATTGAGGGGTGAAGATGGGGGCCCTCTGCAATTGAAAGCTCTGCTGCATTCCAGCGGACAAGCAGCCATGACCACCATGTTCATGAGCAACCTTGAACCCGGTGATACCATCCTTTCTCATTTTTCATTGTATGGCGGTACGTATGAACTCATGCACAAAGTACTTGGGCAAACAGGTATCAAAACGGTGATCGCTGATCTGAGAGACCTTAGTGTTGTAGAAGATTCTATCAAACAGCATAAAATAAAACTCATCCATATTGAAACACCTGCCAACCCAACCATACAGTGTGTGGATATTGAGGCGGTGACAAAACTCGCGAAGCAACATGGCATCATCGTAACAGTGGACAATACTTTTGCCACGCCTTATCTTCAGCAACCTTTTAAATATGGGGTTGATTTTGTTTTTCATTCCACTACCAAATTCCTGAACGGGCATGGCAGCGCCATTGGCGGAGTATTATTGGGAAAGGATATTGGACTGATGAAAACCAAAGTGTGGAAATGGTATGCACTGCTTGGCGGCAACAGCAATCCATTTGATGCTTTCTTACTGATCAATGGGATGAAGACTCTTGAGATCAGGATGGAACGGCATTGCGACAATGCGATGCAGGTAGCCAATTACCTGGAGAAACATCCTGTTATTGCAAAAGTGAATTATACCGGGCTTGCTTCACATCCCGATCATACGGTGGCAATGAAACAGATGAAACATCCCGGTGCATTAATGAGTTATGAATTGAAAGGCGGATTGGAAGCAGGAAAAAAATTCATAGATCGTTTACAAATGTGTGTGCGTGCCGTATCATTGGGAACAGTTGATACATTGATCTCTCATCCTGCAAGCATGACGCATTATGGATTGTCGAGAGATGAACGTATAAAATTTGGCATCACTGATGGGTTGATCCGCATGAGTGTTGGGATAGAGAACGTACAGGATATTTTGAACGACCTGGAACAGGCACTTGAAGGTTTATAAAATTTATTTTTGCATTTATGAATGATATTGCTATCCGGCGCGCTGAAAAAAAGGACTGTGCACGTTTACTGGAACTCATACACGAACTGGCTGTTTATGAAAAAGCGCCAAATGAAGTAACAGTTACCCAGGAACACTTTGAAGAAAGTGGTTTTGGCGAAAAGCCGGTGTGGTGGGCGTTTGTAGCCGTCCTGGAGAAAGAGATTATTGGGTTTGCCCTTTACTATATCCGCTACTCTACCTGGAAAGGCCAGCGCATGTACCTCGAAGATATTTTAGTAACAGAAAAAATGCGAGGTAAGGGTGTGGGTAAATTATTGTTTGATAGGTTGATCGAAGAAGCAAAAGAAAAAAAATTGAATGCCATCGCCTGGCAGGTATTGGAATGGAATGAACCTGCTATCAACTTCTATAAAAAATACAATGCAAGTTTTGACGGGGAATGGGTGAATTGCGGGATACCTGTTTAGTGATCAACTCATCCCATCCACCACCGCTTCCTTATAAATTTTTTGCACCAATCCCTGTAATACTTTACCAGGGCCATTTTCAGTAAAATGAGTAGCGCCATCCGACACCATAGATAAAACGCTTTGTGTCCAGCGCACTGGGCTTGTCAATTGATCGATCAAATTCTTTTTTATTTCATCAGGATCTGTTACCGCTTTTGCAACAACGTTCTGGTATACCGGGCAAGAAGGTTTATTAAACATCGTTGCTTCAATAGCTGCTGCCAGTTCCTCTTTTGCAGGCGACATTAATGGAGAATGAAACGCACCACCAACAGGTAATACCAATGCTCTTTTTGCACCGGCTTCTTTCATTCTTGCGCAAGCCAGTTCAATTCCTTTTACAGAACCACTGATCACGAGTTGGCCCGGGCAATTATAATTTGCTGGTACTACTACCTCAAAAGATTCATTTTCAACTTCGGCACAAATTTGTTCTACTTTTTCATCTGCAAGTCCGAGTACAGCTGCCATCGTGGAAGGGCGTACCTCACATGCTTTCTGCATGGCCAGTGCACGTATGCTGACCAGTCTCAATGCATCCTCGAAATTCAAAACACTATTGGCAACAAGAGAAGAGAACTCGCCGAGTGAATGTCCTGCCACCATATCCGGTTTTGCATCGGGCAAACTTTTATAGACGATCACTGAATGAATAAATATGGCGGGCTGTGTTACTTTGGTTTGTTTCAATTCTTCATCGGTACCGGCAAACATGGTATCGCTGATGCGAAAGCCAAGAATATCATTTGCCTTTTCAAACAAAGCTTTTGAGGCAGCATTTGTTTCATATAAATTTTTACCCATTCCCGGAAACTGTGAACCTTGCCCTGGGAAAATATAAGCGTGCTTCATCATTACTATTTGAAACGAAAATACATTATTTAAACTGTTAGACTATCATCCTATCAATCCACAAATCCTATACATCTTACTCCGGTTTGGCGCTGATAAATTTTAAGAATTTGCTCCTTGCAGCGTCTTTTAAACTGTTAGACTATCATCCTATCAATCCACAAATCCTATACATCTTACTCCGGTTTGGCAGTGATAAATTTTAAGAATTTACTCCTTGCAGCGTCTTTTAAACTGTTAGAGTATCATCCTATCAATCCACAAATCCTATACATCTTAGTCCAGTTTGGCGCTGATCAATTTCAAGAACTCACTTCTTGTAGCATCTTTTAAAAATTCACCATCAAATGCAGAAGTAGCCGTTACGGAATTTTGTTTTTGTACGCCGCGCATCATCATGCACAAATGTTTTGCTTCGATCACAACAGCCACCCCATGCGGGTTCAGCGATTGTTTGATGGCTTCAAGTATTTCAGTGGTAAGCCTCTCCTGTACTTGCAGGCGGCGTGAATACACATCTACCACTCTTGCAATTTTACTCAGACCCGTGATCCAGCCATTGGGGATATAAGCTATATGCGCTTTGCCAAAGAAAGGAAGTATGTGGTGTTCGCACATAGAATACAATTCAATATCCTTTACAACAATCATCTCGCTCACATCTTCCCTGAACTTGGCAGAATCAATGATCGCTTTTGCATCCTGCGAATATCCCTGCGTCATGTATTGCATGGCTTTTGCCACACGCTCGGGTGTTTTCAGCAAGCCTTCCCTTTCAGGATCCTCGCCCAATGATGACAGCACTTTACTATACAAGCCCGAAAGTTCCGAAGTAGATTCACTGTCATATTGTTCCGTTTTCAAATAAGCCATATCAGTTGCATTTATTTTATTTAGCAGGATATTCTACAAAATTTCTTTCCGTTTCATATAACCTCACAACAAGGTCAAGCCCATGGCCAAGTTTCCCGCGCAGAAGATTATAAATAACAATAGCAATATTTTCTGCTGTAGGGTTAAGGTTGGCAAATTCAACAGTGTCCAGGTTCAGGTTCTTATGATCAAACCTGGTGATCACTTCTTTTTTAATGAGGTTACTTAAAGATTTTATATCCAGTACATACCCGGTTTCTTTGTCGGGCACTCCCGTCACTTTCACTTCCAGTTCATAATTATGTCCGTGGAAATTTTCACTGTTGCATACCCCAAACTCTTCTTTATTTTTCTCTTTGCTCCATGCGGGGTTATTCAACCTGTGCGCGGCGTTAAAATGTTCTTTCCTGTAAACTGCAACTTTATTCATGGTACTTAAAATAATGGCGTAAGCCTTAACCCATCGCCACAAAGCTAAGAACGATGAAATTAAGAGGAGCGTTCCTTTTTTTGGATGAAAAAGGATGTTTTTCCCGAAAACATAAATCAGCCGGATTTCTGCCCACACCTGCTATTTTGTCGCATTCCATTCATTTGCACAATATTTGAAACTTCAAATCACTTATCTTCAATTAATAAATTCCGTTCAATGAATCTGGGAAAAGAATTCAGACAATATGCTGTTAAACACAAAGGCATTAGCAGCGCCACCTTGCATAATTACGAGGCACATTTCAACCCTGTAGGCCTTACGCCATATATTATTGAGGAACGCACACTCAATGTGGCACAGATGGATGTGTTCAGCCGATTAATGATGGACAGGATCATTTTTTTAGGCCAGGGTATTGATGATTATGTGTCAAACATCATCACCGCACAATTGCTTTTTTTGGAAAGTACCGACCGCACAAGGGATATTCAGATGTATATCAACAGCCCTGGTGGAAGCATTTATGCAGGCCTTGGTATTTATGATACCATGCAATTCATCAGCCCCGATGTAAGTACCATTTGTACAGGCATCGCAGCAAGCATGGGCGCAGTATTATTATGTGCCGGTGTAAAAGGAAAAAGGACCGCATTGAAACATAGCCGTATCATGCTTCACCAGCCCAGTGGCGCTATTGGTGGGCAGGCAACAGATATCGAGATCACCGCAAGAGAGATCAAGAAACTGAAAGGCGAATTGTATGAAGTGATCGCGCAGCACACAGGAAAAGATGTGGAGCTTGTTGCAAAAGATTGCGACCGCGATTTCTGGATGAAAGCAATTGATGCAAAAGAATACGGGCTTGTGGATGAAGTATTATTAACCAATCCAAGAAAAGAGAAAAAAGATTAATATGATACAGTCAAAGCAGATGATATATCCTTATTTACAAGACGATGATGATGAGAACCCAAAAGATGGGAAGCAGGAACAGGTTGGACCCGGCATGATGAAGAAGATGGAAAAACTTTTCTTCGAAAAACGTGCTGTGTATTTATGGGGAGTGGTGGATGATAAAAGTGCCAAAGACATCGTTACTAAATTATTATTGCTCGAAGCAGATAAACCTGGCGAAGAAATTAAAATGTACATCAATAGTCCGGGTGGTGTTGTCACCAGTGGCATGGTGATGTACGATACCATGAAACTGATCAAATCTCCGGTGAATACCATCTGTATGGGACTAGCCGCGAGCATGGGTTCTATCCTGCTGAGTGCCGGCACCAAAGGAAAACGTTTTATTTTTCCGCATGGCGAAGTAATGATCCACCAGCCCAGTATTGGCGGATATTTCCAGGCCAATTCGGCTGATATTGAGATCCAGGCCAATCAAATGCAAAGAACAAAAGAGATCAGCGCACAGATACTGGCCAAAAATTGCGGCAAAAGCTTTGAACAGATCATGAAAGACTTTGACCGCGACTACTGGATGAATGCCGATGAGGCCATTGCCTATGGTATCGTGGATGGGGTGTTAAAAAGCCTCTAAACCAGCGATTTTCGTCCTGAACCCCCCTTTTCCGGGGAAAAATGTAACTTTAGGCCTGCATTTTTATACCCGCCTGGGATTCCATGCGTATATACAATTGCCCTCAAATCAATTTAATAAGAAATACCAATGCCCAAGCAAAGCCATTTACATTGCTCATTCTGTGGCCGCAGCCGCGATGAAGTAAAGATCCTCATAGCAGGCCAGGAAGGGCATATCTGTGAAAATTGCGTTGAGCATGCCCAGGAGATCATTGCCCAGGAATTAAATATCAGGCAGGAAAATGGTGCAGCCGCTTCTTCCTCTTTTAAATTATCCGTTCGCAAACCCGCAGAAATAAAAAGATTCCTGGATGAATATGTCATTGGACAGGATGATGCTAAAAAAATATTGTCGGTAGCGGTCTACAATCATTATAAAAGGATCACTCAAAAACAACTGGCCGATGATGTTGAGATCGAAAAAAGCAATATCATCATGGT
This sequence comes from uncultured Chitinophagaceae bacterium, assembly GCA_903884185.1. Taxonomy (GTDB): domain Bacteria; phylum Bacteroidota; class Bacteroidia; order Chitinophagales; family Chitinophagaceae; genus CAISDV01. Next base: position 53,357 of record CAISDV010000063.1, read on the forward strand.
GGGAGAAACAGGTACAGGTAAAACCTTACTTGCAAAGACTATCGCACGCATGTTGAATGTTCCTTTCGCTATTGTAGATGCAACCGTTTTTACAGAGGCCGGATATGTAGGTGAAGATGTGGAAAGTATGCTCACCCGTTTATTACAAAATTGTAATTATGATGTAGCAGCTGCTGAAAGAGGGATTGTTTATGTTGATGAATTGGATAAGATCGCACGCAAGGGAGATAACCCATCCATTACAAGAGATGTAAGTGGCGAAGGTGTGCAGCAGGGCTTATTAAAGATGCTCGAAGGCACAGAAGTGTTGGTTCCACCACAAGGCGGAAGAAAGCATCCTGAGCAGAAGATGATAAAAGTGGATACAAAAAATATCCTGTTTGTATGCGGTGGCGCATTCGATGGAATAGATAAAGTGATCGCACGCCGTGTAAATACCAATGCCATTGGGTTTAACGTGAACAAAGAACAACAGGAAATGCAGCGCAGCAACCTGCTTCAGTTCATCAATGCACAGGACCTGAAGAGTTTTGGATTGATACCTGAATTGTTAGGCCGCTTACCTGTTGTAACGCATCTGGATCCGCTGGATATGGAAACATTGAGAAGCATCCTTACCGAGCCAAAGAATTCTTTGATAAAACAATACACCCGTTTGTTTGACATGGAAGGAGTAAACCTGGTAATAGATGAAGAAGTATTGAACTTCATGGTAACAAAAGCACTGGAATATAAACTTGGGGCAAGAGGTTTACGCAGTATCTGTGAAAGTATCTTAACCGATGCCATGTTTGAGTTGCCGGGGCAGGGACAAAAAGAATTACATGTTACCCTTGATTATGCACAAAGAATGTTCAACAAGAGCAAGATGAGCCTGTTGAAAGTAGCATAAGAAAAAAACGGGTTAATAATATTGTACAGCGGTGGGAACAAGTTCTCACCGTTTTTTATTGCAGGTAAAATAACTTGCAGTATAAATTATCAATATGAACGAGTTAATTGAACGCCTTACCAAAGAAGCCAAGCTTACTCCCGACCAGGCAAAAAAAGCTATTGAGACCATTGCCAGTTTTGTAAAAGAAAAATTCCCGATGCTGGGTGGTGCGGTAGATAATATTTTCGGTGCAGGCTCCAAGGATAATGACTAAAAAAAGCGCCCGCTAAAAAGCAGGCACTTTATACAAGCAAGCAACCGAAAAAAGTTATTGAAGTACTTCCCGTGCTATCACCACTTTCTGGATCTCGGAAGTTCCTTCGCCGATGGTACACAATTTTGCATCGCGGTAATATTTTTCAACGGGAAAATCTTTGGTATAGCCATATCCACCAAATATCTGCACCGCATCTGTTGCCACTTTCACAGCAATTTCGCTGGCATAATATTTTGCCATAGCGCTTTGCTTGGTTACTTTTTCACCACGATTTTTCAGGTCGCAACTCTGCCATACAAGCAGGTCGGATGCCATGATCTCAGTAGCCATATCTGCCAGTTTAAAACTGATTCCCTGGAAATTAGAAATGGGCTGATCGAACTGGTGCCGTTCTTTTGAATATTGCAAAGCAGCTTCATACGCGCCTTTCGCAATACCAATTGATAATGCTGCAATAGATATTCTTCCTCCATCCAATACTTTCAATGCCTGCTTAAAACCATCGCCCACATTACCCATGCGTTGCGCATCGCTGATCCGGCAATTATCAAATATCATTTCCGTTGTTTCGCTTGCGCGCATTCCCAGTTTGTTTTCTTTTTTACCGGCGCTAAAACCTTTGGTTCCTCTCTCTACTATAAATGCGGTGGCATTATTGCTCGTGCGTGGCTCACCTGTTCTGCATATCACCACAGCAACATCGCCGCTCTTGCCATGTGTGATCCAGCTTTTTGTTCCATTCAATACCCATTCATTTCCTTCCTGTACTGCCACTGTTTTCATATTACCCGCATCACTGCCGGTATTGGGTTCTGTTAATCCCCATGCACCAATAAAATTTCCGCTTGCTAATTTTGGCAGGTATTTCTGTTTTTGTTCTTCGTTACCAAAACTTAAAATATGATTTGTACAAAGTGAATTATGCGCCGCAAGGCTTAGACCGATAGAGCCGCATACTTTTGATATCTCCTGTATTACCGCATTGTATTCAAAATAGCTTAACCCTGCACCGCCATATTTTTCAGGAACCAGCATGCCCATCATTCCCAGTTTGCCCAATTCTTTGAACACGTGAACAGGAAATTCCTGGCTCTCATCCCATTCCATGACATGAGGTTTGATATGCTGCTGTGCAAAATCTTTCGCTGTTTGCGCTACCTGCTCCGTTAATTCGCTCTGCTTAAAATTCATTTTTGTTGGTTAAAACTTAAACTAACAATTGTTAGTTTGCAAACATAAGAGATAAAAAGCCTGTCACAAAAAAATTATTGTACTGTAATATAAGGCACGATCTTATCAAACATTTCCTGGGTGATAAAAACGATCTTTTTAACATCCTCCAACTGCCGGTAAGGCCCGTGCTGTGTGCGGTAGATCACAATGGCTTTTGCGATCTCGCGGCTGATATAGGGGTGCCGGGATATTTCAAAATCGCTGGCTGTGTTTATATTGATCTTTTTAATGGAAGCTGGTTCAATTTTCAGGTAAGGAAGTATGGATTGAAAAACTGAGTCGCTCATTCCGTAAGTTTCCTTTACCTGTTGTACAGAAAAAAATCCACCCAGCTTATCCCTGAATTTAAGAATACGATAAGGAAGCGAGCGCCCGATCCCGGGAAGCTGCATGAATTGTTCTACCGTAGCAGTATTAATATCGATGGGAGAAATATTGACTGCCTGTATTGTTATTTTATTTTTTGGATAAGGTGTGAAGATTGGCACCGCTGGAGCTTCTATTTGTACATAAGCCATTAACCTTTCTGCCTCTTCTTTTTTCAACCCCCATATTTTGCCAATATCTGCCGCGTTGCGGAATTTTCCACCCTTTGCCCGGTAGTTTAAAATAGTAGTAATCGTTTTATCGCGGAGGCCCAATCGTTTCCAACCATTTGCATCAATCGTATTTGGATCAAATGCAAACAATTCAGATTTTATTTCAGGGTTATGATTGACAGGTTCCAGCGCCGTTTGAAAATTTTCTTCTTTGTCACTCGCACTGTCAATGCGTGTATTTTTTCCCTGGATCTTTGCCAATGCATCCTGCAACTCTTTATTGACAAGAGGTTTTATTTTTTTTGTGGGAATGAGATAGGGCATGGCAACAAACCCTCCTATCAATAACAATAAGATGCTTGCCGCGATCCTTTCCTTTTTGGAGAAAGTAAAATAATCTTTGATGATCTTTTTCATGAGCAACTGTTTTAGTTGGCCATTGAAAGGATCATATATGCAAGGTCAAACCATCGTACGCGAGGTGTATATGCGGGGGGAGTTGTTTGCTGACATCGGCATGTTTGCCTAGCTGGTGACTGATATGCGTAAAGTACACTTCGGGTACTTCCAGTTCCAACGCCAGTTCTACGGCTTCGTTCAAACTAAAATGAGAAACATGTGCTTCTTTTCTAAGCGCATTCAATACCAATATTTTCGAGCCCCTGATCTTTTCTTTTTCTTTATCATCTATCCTATTAGCATCTGTAATATATGAAAAATCACCAAAGCGGTAACCAAACACCATCATCTTCATGTGCCATACTAAAATGGGCGTGATACCAATATCTCCAACTTTAAAATGTGATTCATCAATTCTATGCAGGTTGATCTCCGGTACACCTGCATAACGCTGTTCAGAAAAAGCATAATAATAATCACGCTGCAATGCTTCTTCTGTTAACGCATTTGCATAAATATCCATTGGCTTCTTCTGGAAGTAATTATATGCTTTCACATCATCCAGTCCGGCTATATGATCTTTATGGGGATGTGTAAATACAATTGCGTCCAGTTTTTTATTCTGCAGCCGAAGCATCTGATACCTAAAATCGGGCGTAGTATCTACCACCAATGTAGTATCCGAAGAACGCACCATGATACTACTGCGAAGGCGTTTATCTTTTATATCTGTTGAAGTACATACTTCACATCCGCACGCGATCATGGGAACGCCACCGCTGGTTCCGGTTCCGAGGAATGTTATTTCTAATGAAGATTGTTTCACATTACAAAATTACTGGAAAGCCGGTTACCGGTTGCTGGTTACCGGTTGCTGGTTACTGGTTACACGCAAGAAAAATTCATGACCAATAACGGATGTTACAATTTTATCGGAATTAAACCGGCAACTGGTAACCGGCATCTGGCAACTAGGAACCAGTTAGAGTAAAGAAAAATTCATGCCCAATAACGGATGTTAGAATTTTATCGGGGTTAAACCGGCAACCAGTAACCACCAACTGGTAACTATGAACTTGCTACCGGTAACTGCGAATAGAGTTTCTGACTCTCAAGCGTGAGTTTATCAAATTGAATATCCAACTGCGGAATGAGCTCCATCAATGTATTCATGCGGCCTTCTGTGTCGAGGAATTTATTCAGCACAACAATCCTTCTCGCTTCCAGCAAACACCAGCCACTCTGGAAAGTGCCGCGTTCATAGCGGACAATATATTCAGATTCACTAAGGATATCTTCTAATTTATCTAAAGAGGATTGCGTGAATTTCATAGCAGTTCTAATTCATTCAAAATTAACCCGGTGTTATTTATGAATGGAGATGTTTTATCCACACATTATTTACTGATCATCTTCACCACCGGCACGATCATTTCCTCTAAACTAACGCCGCCATGCTGAAAAGTATTGCGGTAGTAGTTCACAAAATGATTGTAGTTATTTGGATAGCACAGGTATCCGTCTTCTTTTGCGAAAATATAAGACGAGTTTACCGTTGGCACTGGCAGGCCTGCTTCACGTGGATCTTTGAACGCCAGTACATCTTTTGGTTCGTAGTTAAGATTGCGCCCGTGTTTATAGCGAAGATTGGAAGTAGTTTGTTTATCGCCCACCACTTTATAAGGCGTGTTCACGCGAACCGTTCCATGATCCGTTGCAACAATAAGTTTGATCTTTTTATCGGCTATCTTTTTCAATGCCTGGTGCAAAGCGCTGTGTTCAAACCAGCTTTTGGTCACACTGCGGTAACTGATCTCATCGCTTGCTAGTTCTTTCAGCACTTCCATTTCCGTGCGGGCATGGCTCATCATGTCAACAAAATTGTAAACGATCACATTCAGGTCGTTGTTCAGTAAATTATGAATATTACTTACCAGGTTCTGCCCGTCCTGGTGGTTCACTACTTTGGTATAACTGCAACGTATATCATCTTTTTTCAGGCGTTTTATTTGTGCACGGAAAAACTCCTCTTCAAATAAATTTTTTCCCCCTTCATCCTCATCATTCTTCCACTGCGAAGGGAATTGCTTTTGAATATCTACCGGCAACATTCCACTGAAAATGGCGTTGCGGCTATATTGCGTAGCAGTTGGCAAAATAGAATAGAATGTTTCTTCTTCAAGGATGCGGAAACTTTCAGCGAATATGGGTTGAATCGCTTTCCACTGATCAAAGCGCAGATTGTCTATCAGTACAAAAAAAACAGGTATCCCTTTTTCAACATGCGGAAGCACTTTGAACTGGAATAAATTATGGCTCATAATCGGGGCTTCAGAACTTTTGGGGTTCATCCACTTGGCATAATTCTTTGATACGAATTTGAAGAACTCTGTATTGGCTTCCTGCTTTTGTGAGGCGAGTATTTCCTGCATTTCCGGGCTATCGCTTTTCTCCATCTCCAATTCCCAATACACCAATTTTTTATATATCTCCATCCATTCATTATAGTCCGGGTTATTGTTCAATGCCATGAACAACTCACGAAACTGTTGCTGGTAAGCAGTTGTGGTTTTTTCGGCAACTAATCTTTTATTATCAATGATCTTTTTTAAACTGAGCAATACCTGGTTGGGGTTAACAGGTTTGATAAGGTAATCAGTGATCTGGCTGCCAATGGCATCATCCATTAAATTCTCCGTTTCATTTTTTGTGATGAGCACCACCGGTACCTGCTGGTTGATCTCTTTGATCCTCGCCAAAGTTTCGAGCCCAGTAATGCCAGGCATCGTTTCATCCAGCAATACCACATCCACCAGGTTATTCTTTACGTGCTCGATGGCATCGAATCCATTGGCGAGGGTGGTTACTTCATATCCCTTGTTTTCGAGGAACATTTTCTGCGATTGCAGGCTTTCGATCTCATCATCTACCCATAAAATTTTTGCAAGGGCCATAGTGGGTACATTTAGATATTACATAATAAATCAAGGTCCGGTAAAAACAACCTAAATGTAGTGATCAACTCAAATAAAGAAGATTTTAACAGGATAAATGCCCTGTTCGTATGTTCAAATATATCTCTTCGCAACACAAGTAGTACATTTGAAAAACCGCTTTAACAAACTATCAACAGGCATGGCAGTAAAACGAAAGATCATCAACGACCCGGTATATGGTTTCATCACCATTAACCACCCGCTGATCTTTGATATCATCGCACATCCACGTTACCAGCGCCTTCGCCGCATTCACCAGATGGCATTGGCCTATTTGGTTTATCCCGGCGCGGTACATACCCGCCTGCTGCATTCGCTTGGCGCTTATCATTTGATGGGCCTCGCAATAACAGAATTACGGGCAAAAAACACAGAGATCACAGAAGAAGAAGAAATAGCCGTAAAAGCCGCGATCCTGCTGCATGATATCGGACACGGGCCCTTCTCACATGCTCTCGAAAACAGGTTATTGCCGGGAGTACATCATGAAGAGATAGGCTTGCAGATCATGCAGGAAATGAACAAGGAATTGGGTGGAAGATTATCCATGGCCATTGAAATATTTACCGGCAGCTATCATAAAAAATTCCTGCATCAACTCGTGAGCGGACAACTGGATGTTGACCGGATGGATTATCTAACAAGAGATAGTTTCTTCACCGGCGTAAGTGAGGGAGTGATCGGGTACGACAGAATATTAAAAATGCTGGTGGTGAGCGATGGTGGATTAATGGTGGAAGAAAAAGGAATCTACAGCATTGAGAAATTTTTAGTCGCCCGCAGGCAAATGTACTGGCAGGTTTACCTGCACAAGACCGTGATGAGCGCCGAAAAAATGCTGGTCAATATTTTAAACAGGGTACGCATGTTAAGTGAGAAAGGAACCGATCATCTAAAAACCGGCGGAGCCACTGATTTCTTTTTGTATGATTTTAAAGGAGAGATGAACCCTGAAATTTTAGAGAAGTTCTGCAGGCTCGATGATATTGATTTTTCTTTCGCCGTAAAACATTGGAGCAATCATCCCGATCGTGTATTAAGTGAATTGTGCAAAAGATTACTCAATCGCCAGTTGCTAAAAGTAAAACTCCGGTCAGAATCATTTGAAGAAACATTGGTAAAAGAAAAATTAAAACAGGCATCCAAGCAACTTCAGATCACCGAAGAAGAAGCAACTTATTTTGTTTTTACAGGCGAGGCCATGAATACCATGTACCGGGTTGGGGATGAAAGAATTCATATTTTATATAAGGATGGGACAGTGAAAGATATTTCGGCCATTGACGATGCACTGATCAACCAAACCATTTCGGCCCCTGTCAGGAAATTTTACATTTGTTCCCTGTCTTAGAAACTATTTAAATTTAGTTACCATAATACCTTTCCGGTCTTAAAATCGTTATAAATAAGGAAAAGTTCAGGAGAGACGGCCATAAAAAATATATCTTTCAGCTGTATAAACCATGGCTCCCCTGCGAGAGTCTATTTTAAAAGGAAAACATGCAATTCACTGCTGCGCAAATAGCCTTACTGGTCAATGGCAAAATTGACGGAGATGCCACTGCCGCTGTTGCTTCATTTGGGAAAATTGAAGAAGCACAGCCGGGCCAACTGGCTTTCCTGGCCAATCCTAAATACGAAGAACATCTTTATACCACGCAGGCATCTGTAATTCTTATTAATGAAAATTTAGAGTTGAAGCAGAAGCTTAGTGCCACATTGATCCGTGTACCCGATGCTTATTCTGCCTTTGCCACATTGCTGGCGAAGTACCAGGAAATGATGACGCAACAGTTAAATGGTATTCAGCAACCTTCTTATATCGCCACTACATCCACCATTGGTGAAAATGTTTTTATAGCTGCATTTACTTATGTCTCCGAAAATGTGCAGATAGGAAAGAACGTAAAAATTTTCGCAGGTGTTTTTTTGGGGAATAATGTGAAGATCGGCGACAATACATTGTTACATGCAGGTGTAAAGATCTGTCATGATTGTGTGATCGGGAATAATGTCACTATTCATGCCGGAGCAGTCATTGGTAGTGATGGGTTTGGATTTGCACCACAGACAGATGGCAGTTTTAAAAAAGTACCGCAGATAGGAAATGTAGTAGTGGAAGATTTTGTAGAGATAGGCGCTAATACCACAATAGATCGCGCTACTATCGGTTCCACGACAATAAAAGCAGGCGCCAAATTAGATAACCTGATACAGATCGCGCATAATGTGGAAGTGGGCAATCATACCGTGATCGCTGCACAATCTGGCGTGAGCGGAAGTACCAAGATCGGCGACAATGTAATGATTGGTGGGCAGGCAGGCATTGTAGGACATATCACCATTGCTGATGGCAGCAAGATCAATGCACAGAGCGGCGTATCAAAATCGATCAAAATAAAAAATACTGTTGTTACAGGAAGCCCGGCCCATGATTATACGGCTACGCTAAGGAGCCAGGCGGCAACACGTAACCTGCCTGAGCTCGAAAAAAGGGTGAAAGAGCTCGAAAAATTAGTACAGCAGTTATTGGCCGAAAGGGTCAATGCTTAGGCCTTTTACCGTACATTAATCTTATTTTTGCCGGATTATTCCTTCAGCCCGGAGTATAAATAAACAAGAATGGACATAAATTTCAATCCCGATAAACAACATACTTTAGGCAGTGCGGTCAGCATCAGTGGTACAGGCCTGCACACTGGTATATTGGTTGATATGACCCTGAAGCCTGCCAACCCGGGTTTTGGCATGCAGTTTCAGCGTATTGATCTCCCGACCCGCCCGGTTATTAAAGCAGACTGTGACCTGGTAACAGATACCAGTCGCGGTACTACTTTACAAGTAGGCGATGCCAAAGTGAGCACGGTGGAACATGTATTGGCTGCGCTGGTTGGAATGGGAGTTGATAATGTTCTGATTGAATTAAATGGCCCCGAAATACCCATTATAGACGGCAGCTCCAGTCCATTTATTGAACTGATCGAAGAGGCAGGTGTCATTGAGCAGGAAGCTGCCAAAGCATGGTACAGCCTGGATGATAATATTTACCACTACGACGAAAATAAACGTGTGGAAATGGTTGCCCTTCCTTCGGTGGAGTACCAAATTACTACACTGATAGATTTTAATAGCCCGGTTTTAGGCACACAACATGCCGGTTTAAAAAGCATCAAAGATTTTAAGGCAGAGATAGCCCCATGTCGCACATTCTGCTTTTTGCATGAGCTGGAAATGTTGCTGGATAACGATCTGGTGAAAGGTGGCGATATCAACAATGCCATCGTTGTGGTTGACAAGCCGGTGACCGATGAAGAAATGAATCGCCTGGCAAAAGCCTTCAAACGCGAAAAGATCGAAATAAAGAGTGGCGGTTACCTGAATAACCTTGAACTGCGTTTTACCAACGAACCTGCCCGGCACAAACTGCTGGATGTGGTGGGTGATCTTGCCCTGACCGGCTACCCGCTCAAAGCAAGGATCATTGCCAACCGCCCGGGGCACAGCACCAATGTGGAGTTTGCCAAAAAGATCAAACAATATATCCGGAAGAACAAGCATGTGAAGAATGTTCCGGTCTATGACCCTACTTTGCCACCTGTTTTCAGCCTGGAAAGGATCGAAAGGATATTACCTCACCGTTTCCCCTTCCTGTTAGTGGATAAGGTGGTGGAGCTCACAGACAAGCACATCATCGGCATAAAAAATGTCACTTTTAATGAATGGTTCTTCCAGGGGCATTTTCCCGGAAATGCAGTCATGCCGGGCGTTTTACAGGTAGAAGCCCTGGCGCAAACCGGTGGGCTTTTGTGTATCAATTCCATGCCTGAAGGCCAATACGACACTTATTTTCTGAAGATCAATAACTGTAAATTCAAGCAGAAAGTGGTGCCGGGCGATACCATGATCCTGAAAATGGAATTTGCAGGCCCCATCCGCCGCGGTATCTGCGAAATGAAGGGAACCGTGTATGTAGGGGGCAAAGTGGCTACCGAAGCCGACCTGGTGGCACAGGTGGTAAAAAGAACTTAAAACCCAAAAATTTCTTAATAAAGCTATTTTTGTAGCGACAGCCATGTTACCTGGCATCATTTTAACGGTCAACGGTGTCTTATGCCAATGCAGACACTTGTAGCCCCAAAACCACAGACACGGATGACCCATCCCTACGCGTACATAGATCCTAATGCCAGGATAGCATCCAACGTAAAGATCGACCCATTCACCGTGATTCATGGTGATGTCCAGATAGGCGAAGGCACCTGGATCGGGAGTAATGTGACCATCATGGATGGGACACGTATTGGCAAGAACTGCCAGATATTCCCCGGAGCTGTGCTCGGGGCCATCCCGCAGGACCTGAAATTTGCCGGCGAGAAAACAATTGTTGTGATCGGTGATAATACCACCATCCGTGAATTTGTTACCATCAACAGGGGTACTGACGACCGTGGCAAGACAAAAGTGGGCAATAACTGCATGATCATGGCCTATAGCCATATTGCGCATGATTGCATCATTGGAAATAATTGTGTGCTGAGTAATAGTGTGCAGGTAGCAGGACATGTGATCATGGGCGACTGGGCATGGATAGCAGGCGTGAGTGCGGTGCACCAGTTTGTACATGTAGGGCAGCACGCTTATATAGCCGGGGGTAGTTTGGTGAGCAAGGATGTACCACCTTATATCAAAGCTGTTCGTAATCCATTGAGTTATGGCGGAGTGAACAGCGTAGGTTTAAAACGCAGGGGATTTGAATTGCAGAAGATCAATCATATCCTTGACATCTACCGTATCATTTTTAATAAGGGATTGAATACTACACAGGCTTTGGAATATATTGAAGAAGAACTCACCGCCAGTGATGAAAGAGATGAGATAGTGACCTTTATCCGTGAAAGCGGAAGAGGAATTATTAAGCGGTTTGTGAAAGGGGGAACGGAGGAAGAATAGTTACTGGCCTGCCTGCCGGTAGGCAGGTTATCGGTTGCTAGTTACTGGTTACTGGTTGCTAGTTACTGGTTATTGACAACTGGCAACAATGAAAATTAATCTGCACAAAATCGGGAAGCGTTTTAACAGGGAATGGATATTCCGCCATCTCGATTATTCTTTTGAAGCCGGAAGATCTTACGCAATCACAGGCCCGAACGGAAGCGGCAAAAGCACGCTA
>CAISDV010000064.1 GCA_903884185.1 uncultured Chitinophagaceae bacterium
GGATACGGGATACGGGATACGGGATACGGGATACGGGATACGGGATACGGGATAATTCACCTCAACTAACAAAGATAGAAAATATACTTTTGAACCTTCATCAACCCAATCTATATGGATCGTCTCGCAGTCATCAAAATTTTAATGAAGCAAAAGAAACTTAGGAACTATCTCGAGATAGGTGTATTCAACGGCCATATATTTTTTCGTATCCGCAGTAATTTCAAAATAGCTGTGGACCCGGATTTTCAATTTGATTTTTTACGAAAAGCAGGTAAGATTGTTCTCAATCACTATAACCTGTACAACCAATATTTTGAAGAGACAAGCGATGATTTTTTTAAAAATAATGCGGCTACTGCGTTAAAAGGAAAGAAGATAGAAATATCACTAATAGATGGCATGCATGAATATGCTTATGTGCTGCGCGATATAGAAAACACACTGGAATATCTTTCTGATGATGGTGTAATAGTAGTGCATGATTGTAACGCACTCACTGCTGAAGCAGGCTCATCTTATGAAGAATGGTCGGCAAAGAAAATAGCGGGCACCTGGAATGGTGATGTGTGGAAAGCCATTATACACCTGCGCAGCCTGCGGAATGATATTGATGTATTTGTACTCGACTGCGACCAGGGCCTCGGTATCATCACCAAAAGAAAACCTGTGAAGATGCTCCCTTTCAGTGAGAAAGAGATCAGTAAATTAACTTTCAGCGATTTTAATGCAAACAGGGAATCCTGGCTTAACCTGCAACCGGAGGGATATTTGAAGGAGTATTTTAATTTGAAATAATGTACGATGTACGGTGTAAGATGTATTGACCCTGTAAATACATGGTACATTCCACAGCCCTTATCTCGTATCCAGTATTCCCCATCCCCCATCCCGCATCTCGTATCCCGCATCCCGTATCCCGCATCCAGTATCCCGCATCCCGTATCCCCCATCCCGCATCCCGCATCCCGCATCTCTAATCCCCCATCATAGATAATCGCACATTTTATTATCTTGGTTGTTCCAAAATTTAACAAGATGAAAATAGCAACGCCCTTTCTTACGATCTTTTTTCTTATGACCAGTTTTAGTGTCTATTCACAAAATGCTTCCAGCTTACCGGGTGTATGGAAAGGAACTTCCATTTGCCAGCAGAAAAATTCTCCCTGTCATGATGAGATCGCAGTTTACCATATTTCAAAAACAGCCAAAGCCAATATTTTTGAGATAAATGGAAATAAACTGGTGAACAATAAAGAAGAGGAAATGGGGATATTGTACTATACTTATGATGCTGCCAAACAAACCATGGTCTCGGTTGATGAGGCACATGGTAACCGCTGTGAATTCAAGATCAATGGAACATCCATGGAAGGGACACTAATGTCTAAAGGTGAATTATACAGGATTATTAAGTTGAAAAAAGATAATTAAAGTATTATTATCTATTGTGAACAATATACATGATAGTCGCAACCATTTTTAATATCTTAAACTCTCAAATAAAATGAGATCAGTAAAACATATATTGATAAGTTGTATTTTTTTCACCTGCTTTGCCGGTTGTCTCCCAAGGGCTTTAAATAAGTGGGCTGAAGAAAATTATCATGAGAGGATCAATACCCCAGTAAAGCAAAAGAGCGATTATATAACGATAACTACAAGCCTGGCATCTCCAGGTAACAAGGTTGCTGCAATAGACAGAAAGACGGTTAATATGCTGCCATTGCTATTCTATTGGAAATGGAACTCCATCACCACTTGTGTCCTGAATTCTAAAATACCGGTCAATACTTTCGCAGCAACGGTGATTCCATATGCCAATAAGAAATTAAAAGAAAAGCTGAATGGAAGCAGGGTAGAGTTTTCTGTTGATAAAGTACCCAATACTTTTTCTATCGACAGAAATAATCACCTGGCAGATATAATAGTGATTGGTGTTAATTGGGGTACTCAATCTCTTCAGCCCGTCAATTCAGACATGGTTGTTTCTTACAAAATAATCAAAATGGATAATACAATAGAAAAAACGGGTATTATCACGATTCCCGATACCAGTAAGAATGGTGTGGTAATAGGACTGCTCCGTGAATCCATCAAACCGCCCACTTTTCAATATTTCTATCAATACGATGCTAATATAACAGCTATGGCAAAGCTTGTTGTTGATAAGTTGGTAAGCGAACTGTAAAAGAAAAATTTCATATATCCCATATCCCGTACCTCAAAAAGGGCTTTGATTTTCAAAATTTAATGCATACGTTTATCTGTTCGATTCCGGGGAATACCCGTCAATCAAACACCCTTATTCCCTCATCTTAAAATAAAAAACATGAACCCCAAAAACATGCTAAGCAAACTGTTCCTGCCGGCTCTTCTTGTAGTAGCCGTTTCCTGTAATTCGGGCGACGATAAAAAAGATGCAAAAACAGACACCACTGCTGTTAAAGCGCCTGTGCCTGCTCCGCCAAAAGACATTATGACCATCAAACACAAAGTGGCCAACTTTGCCAAATGGAAAGCAGGCTATGATGCGCATGATAGTGCAAGGCTTGCTGCAGGATTACACAATTATGTTATTGCCCGCGGAATTGAAGATTCCAATTTGGTATTGATAGGCGTGCACTATGATGATATTGCCAAAGCCAAAGCATTTGCAGCAGACCCCAATCTGAAAGAGGTGATGCAGAAAGCAGGTGTTACCGGCGCTCCTGAAATAGAATACCGTCACCAGGTATATAGCGATACTGCCAATATAACTCAACCTGCCCGTGTAATGATCAAACACAAAGTGAAGGACTGGGATGCCTGGAAAAAAGCATTTGATGAACACAAACAGGCAAGGATGGACAATGGGTTAGTGGACAGGGTTATCTCTTATGATGTTGCCGACAATCATATGGTTACTATTGTTTTTGCCATTACGGATATGGCAAAGGTAAAAGCATTTATGAAGTCGAAAGACCTGGCAGATAAAATGAAAGCAGGTGGGGTAGAAGGGCCGCCATCTATTTTCTTTTATAATGTTGTTCAGCATTATTGATCAGGAGAACTAAAAATCACTTAATCTCCCGCTTTCTTCGTGGGACTATAGCGACCCAAAAAGCGACAGTATAAAAACTGTCGCTTTTTTATTGTCTTACTTTGATTATCTTGATTAAGGGGTTCACAGGATTTTATATCAAAAAATCAAAAGATGAAAAGGATGAAAACTTATGATGTTCCTCACAAAGGTTTGAGGAATGCATTATCGCAAATACAATTACTTGCCGGTAAAACTGATTACTCCAATCAACACGAAGTGGAACAACTATACAGGTTAGGAGAAGATGTTTTTAAGATACTTACCATTCATGCAGCCGACGAAAATGAGGTAACTCTTGCGGAACTGGAACAGCGTTGTCCCCGCAGTTCACATCACGATGTTGATGACCACGAACAAATTCATTTGGTACAGGATAAGTTAGAAAAGCTGCTTACAAGTATTTACACAAATTCCAGGACCGGGCAGGATGTATCTGCAGATGGTGAAGAATTTTATTTAGCGTTCAGTGAGTTTCATGGAATATACCTGGAGCATACAGCCGAAGAAGAAAGAGTGACCCAACCACTCCTTTGGAAGCATTTTACCGATGAAGAATTGGCATCACACAGGGGGAAAATAATGTCTAAGAACCCACCACAAACCCTGCTGATCTGGTTCAGGTTTGTAATACCTGCCTAAAGCCACAAAGAAAGGGTAGGACTGCTAACGGGTTTTAAGAAAATGGCCCCTGCGCCTTTCTTCGAGGAAGGAATGCAGGTAATTAAACAGGTGCTTAATGAAAAAGAATTTGACGAGCTAAACAAGGCATTAGCATAAAAATTGTCTGTACTATGATTTATGGGATTAGAATGATTCTGCATCTGCGCCCTCCGGGCAGAGGATTTTTGTATATTTAAATACCTTTATTTCCAACTCACCAAAACCTCATCATGAGAACCCTCAAAACATTATTCCTCGCTTCAGTTGTTCTAATAGCCAGCAATAAAATAAACGGCCAAACCTTCATTCCAGCTGTAAAACAATTTATAGAAATACAGGATTCTATTGTTGCCATAACCCATGTAAAGATCATTGATGGTACAGGCGCCGCAGCCATGAACAACCAGGATATTGTACTGGTAAAAAACCGGATACAGTCGGTTGGCGCTTCAGGAAAAATTGCTATTCCTGCGGGAGCAAAAATTATAGACGGTTCAGGAAAGACAGTGATACCGGGATTGATCATGCTGCACGAACATTTGTTCTATGCCAAACCATTCGAAGGTGATTATAAAGCGGTACACATGACCTACACCTTTCCAAAAATGTATTTGGCGGGAGGTGTTACTACCATGCGAACTGCGGGAAGTATTGAAGCGAATGCAGACCTGAATGTAAAAAACCTGATCACTAAGGGCAGAATGGCGGGGCCAAAAATGGATGTCTCCACACCACATATAGAACGCGAAGGATTTATACCACAGGTTCAGTCACTGTATGGAAACGAAAGCCCTGAAAGAATGGTGGACTACTGGGCTGATAAAGGCGTTACTTCCGTAAAAGTATATAACAATATTACAAGAGATGATCTTGCACGCATCGTTAAAGCTGCACATGCACGGCATATAAAAGTAACAGGGCATTTATGCTCTATCACTTACCGCGAAGCTACCGACCTTGGTATAGATAATTTGGAACATGGCTTTATGGCGAGCTCTGATTTTATTCCAAATAAACAAGTGGATGTATGCGATAGGGCAGCACAAGCACAATCATTACTGAAATTGGATGATAACAGTCCGGAGTTAAGACAACTAATGCAGTACCTCATTCAAAAAAATATCACCCTTACCTATACACCCACCGTTTTTGAACCTTACACCAACAGGGAAGTGATTCCTGGTGGTGGTATTGTTGCCATGGCGCCTTTTCTGCGCGACCAGATACAAGCTATCTATGACCAACAGGTCAATAAAGATTCATTAGGGCAACTTGCATTTAAAAAGGAAATGCACAGGATCAAACAATTCTATTCAATGGGTGGCAAAGTAGTGATGGGTACAGACCCAACAGGAGCGGGAAGGACTATCGCCGGATATTCGAACCAACGAATCATTGAACTATTGATTGAAACCGGATTTACTTTACCGGAAGCAATAAAAATTTCAACATTAAATGGCGCAAAATATCTCAACATTGCCAATGAAACCGGCACGATCGAAAAAGGAAAAATAGCAGACCTGGTATTAATAGACGGCGACCTTGAAAAAGATGTTTCGAATATCAGAAAAATGGAGATCGTGTTTAAAGAAGGAGTGGGGTTTAGTTCGAAGAAGATATTTGCGTCGGTGAAAGGAAAACTAGGACTTGATTAGGTGAGGCTTAAGTTATTTACGAGTTAAGATATACGATTTACGATTTCTTCTACCTTAAAGACTCAATCTTTGTTATAAAGCTTTTGAAAAATAAAGAATATTTTAGACAAACCTTTCAGATGATAATTTCCAGGCATAATACTTTTGGTTGTTGGTTATTATTTATACTAACACTTTTTTTCCTATTATTCCTTTCTGGAGAAGTTTTAAATCATTATGCCATTCTTAAGATCGATTATTTCATTGCACTCGACAATAAGAGTTTCTATTACGTAACTCTAACGTTTGGCTTCGCGATTTTTTTATTCCTGATATTTATTTCTGCCTACATAAAAAAAATTACTATTGATCATATAGATAAAACAATCAGCTTCAAAAATATCGTAACAAGGAAAATTAAAAAGTATGACTTTGCTTATTTTGATGGAATTGCTGACACATATTTAAATCATAGACAGGGCTCATATAAAACCATTGTATTCGTGAAAGAAAAGAAAATGATTCGCTATATAGATAGTTTTTGGATTTCAAATTATGATGAGCTAAGGCAATCACTGGATGATTTAAAATGTTTTGGAACTTATAATTTTGGAACATGGAAACGGATAAAATTGTTATTCAGGCAACCTGTAATTGATTAATAGTAGACTGATAACCTATAAATCGTAAATCTAAAATCGTACATCGTAGATTACAAACTCCATTCCACCACCTCATTCGCCCATTCCTTCCTATACGGGGTAACAATCCGGATATAATTATCTGTATAACCTTCCATCATTCCATTCTTCTCAAATCTTTCAAATAATACTTTTCTTTTTTGCCCTTTATGCTGCTGTTCAAAATGCTGCATTTTCATATAACTCAGGTTGCGCAATATTTTATTGCGTTCATTGCGGGTGTGAATGGGAACAATACCCTTCATTGTCTTTGCCAGCGTATCATCCCTTTCGGAATAAGTGAATACATGCAGGTAAGCAATATCCAGGGAGTGTAAAAAATCAAATGTTTCGGTAAAATCAACATCGGTCTCACCGGGAAAACCAATGATCACATCGGCGCCTATCGCGCAATGCGGCATTAATGTTTTTATCAGCTTTACTCTATCAGCATACAATTCGCGCTGGTACCTTCTTCTCATCAGCCCTAATATCTTATTACTGCCACTTTGCAATGGAATATGAAAATGCGGCATAAACTTATCGCTGTTTGCTACAAAACCAATGATATCATTCGTCAGCAGGTTAGGCTCGATAGATGAAATTCGGTAACGAAGAATGCCCTCTACTTTTTCAAGCTCCTTTACTAACTCAAAGAAATTTTCATCTTTTATTCCGGTGCCTGTTTTGCCAAAATCGCCAAGGTTTACTCCGGTCAATACAATTTCCTTTGCACCATCAGCTGCAATGGCATTTGCCTGGGTGATCACATGATCAATGGTATCGCTGCGGCTTTTTCCACGCGCCAATGGAATGATACAGAAAGAACAATTATAATCGCACCCATCCTGCACTTTTAAAAAAGTACGGGTACGGTCGTTCATAGAATAGGAAGAATAAAAACTATTCACATCCTCAATATCGCAACTGCATATTTTGGCAGGATCACCTTTGGATAGGCCGGATAAATGTTGTGCAATATTAAATTTCTCTGCCGCGCCAAGAACTAGATCAACCCCGGGAATGGAAGCGATCTCCTGGGGCTTTAACTGCGCATAACAACCGGTGATCACTACAAAACTTTCGGGCGACCTGCGCTGGATACGCCGTACCAGGTGGCGGCATTCCTTATCGGCATTATCTGTTACAGAACAGGTATTGATAACATAAATATCCGCGATGCCATCAAACTCCTTTTTCTCAAACCCTTCATTTTCCAGCAACCTGGAAATAGAGGAGGTCTCCGAAAAATTGAGTTTGCAGCCCAGTGTGTGGAAGGCGACTGTGCGGGGTGGTTGCATAAGCCGGCGAAGATAAGAATAGTTGCTGGTACGATATTATGCTGGCGATTGCATAAACACATCGGCCGGTAATTGCAGATAATCCTTGAGTTTCTGTGCCATTTTTAAAGTTAATTCCCTGCGGCCGGAAAGGATTGAAGATACATGCCCTTTTGTTCCGATAAATGGTTCAAGGTCTTTAGCCTTCAACCCCCTTTCTTCCATTTTTAGTTTGATAGCATCTAAGGGGTCTAATTCCGGCATAACAATGTGTTTATCCTCGTAATCTTTTACCAGCACTAATAATAGATCAAGTTCATCAGCTTCTGTTGTGCCAGGAGCTGCCTGGAATATTTTCATTGTTCGCTTGATCGATTTTTTATATTGTGGTTCCGTTTTTATTACTTTCCAGTTCATATTATTTCGTTTTATAGTTTAAAATACCGGTATCAAAACTAATTGTTACAGTATCTATTTTATCGTATTCTTTGTGTGTCCCAAACCAAATAACATAGGCCGCAGACTGCCTGAAATTAACTGAAACTACCAACCGGTAATCATTCCCCTTAATATTAAAAATAACTCTGTTCCCAGCTACTATACTTGCATTCCCATAGACTGCTTTTAACGCATTAAAATTCGCAAATTCCAATTTCGAAAATTCATAGAACCAGGTCAACAAGGATGTTTTCGCCTTTGGATATTTATTGATATAGTAAAGTATAGTTCCTTTAGCTATAATATTCATGTGGTAAAGATAAGCAATAGTTTTCAATTTGAAAACTATTGTCAATTACCCAAAGCGGAATTAAAATTTGCCATAGAACCCTGAAATATCAAAATACACATCCTTCTTCACGCCATCAGTAGTTTCAATAGAGACCACATCATAAGGCTTCTTATCATTATTTACTAATCTTTGCGAGACCCTTTTATAACCAGGATATTTTTCTTTTAGCCAGGCATATTCTGCGCGTACACCGGCTATCTCGCCCTTTTCTGTAATGAAAATGGCTTTTAGGAAAGAGGAACCATCAGCCCCTACTTTTTCAATAACTTTTTCGACTGGTTTGACCTCTGGAGGAGGGTCCACTAATTTTTTGGTGGATGAGCAGCCTGTTATAATAAACAGGGCTGCTATAGCGGGAAGGGTTATTGTTTTCATATGATAAGTTTAGGGAATACAATTTACATATTTTTGGTTGCCAGTTAGTTTTTGGGATCAAACCAGAAACCGGTAACTCCTGCCCGAATGCGAACCAGGCGGGGGTAACTGGCAACCGGAATTCACCTAAAAATTCCCTATAATTCATTCCCCTTTTCCCATTTTCCCATTAATCAAGTATGTTTGCGACACTCTTTATAAAACGATAACCTATGAATTTTAAGAAGATCAATAATCTCACGGGCTGGGCGGTTTGTTTAATTGCCTGTACCGTGTACATTCTGACTACCGAAGCCAATGGCAGTTTCTGGGATTGCGGCGAATTTGTGAGCAGCTGTTTTAAAGTGCAGATACCGCATCCGCCGGGCGCACCCTTGTTTGTAATGCTGGGCCGTTTCTTCATTATTCTATTTGGCAATAATCCTTTGACAGCCGCCAAAGCGGTGAATATCATGAGTGCACTTGGCAGCGGGTTCACTATCCTGTTTTTATTCTGGACTATCACCCATTTTGCACGTAAGATCTCTAAAGTGAGTGTAGATGGAACTATGACCAGGGCTCAGGCATGGGCTATCATGGGCGCAGGTGCAGTAGGTGCACTGGCTTATACTTTCAGCGATTCATTTTGGTATAGCGCTGTAGAAGGTGAAGTTTATGCTATGAGTTCTTTTTTCAGTGCCATCGTTTTCTGGGCCATTTTGAAATGGGACGCAGAAGCTGATAAACCGGGCGCAGATAAATGGCTGGTATTTATTTTCTTTTTGATAGGCCTTTCCATCGGTGTGCATTTATTATGTTTACTCGATATCCCTGCCGTGGTAATGGTGTATTATTTCAGGAGAAGGGAAACATTTGATTATAAAAAGATCCGCAAATGGTTTATCAGGTTAACATTGATTGGAGGAGTATTGGCATTCATTGGCGCTTTGATCAGCGCTTATGGCGAAGCTGAACACATACCACTGGACGCTACTGTAGCCGGGCTCATGATCTTCGGGGCTCTTGCAGCCATTGGATTGCTTTTCCTGGTAGAGGCTATCAACAAGGATAAAAAAGAATATTATGGAGGCGTATACATCTTCTTTATTATAGGTGCCATTCTGATCGGTGTAGTACAAATCGGCGTAATACAATATTCCATCGGTTTTGCAGGAAGGTTCGACAGGTTTTTTGTGAATGATATGGGCCTCCCATTCTTTAGCGGATTTACTTTCTTCTTTGTACTGGTTGCAGTATTGATCTGGTGGGGACTGCGCGTTGCACAAAGAAAAGCCTGGCATTATTTACGCCTCGCTATCTGGTGCTTTACTTTTGTATTGATCGGTTATAGCACATACCTCACTACCATGATCCGCAGTAATGCCGATCCTGCAGTGGATATGTATAATGTGGATAATCCGCTTAGCCTTGTTGGATACCTTGGACGCGACCAGTATGGTGATTTCCCATTGCTATACGGGCAGAAATATACTTCCCAGGGTGCTGATGTGAAAACAGGTTCCATGAGATATCAGAAAGGGAGGGGCAAATATGTAGAGATAGGAAAGGACCAGCACTATATCTACGCTCCTGAAGATAAAATGATCTTCCCGCGTGTATGGGACCCTAATAATGAACAGAACCATGCTGATTATTATGCGGAGTTTTTTGGGATACCAAGAAAAAGAGATGGGACTTTTGACGTTACACCACCCACGCAGGTTGATAATTTTCATTTCTTCTTCCAATACCAGTTCTACTGGATGTATTTCCGCTACTTCATGTGGAATTTCAGTGGTAAACAAAATGACCTGCAAGGCAAGTCGGATGGTAACCCCAGAGATGGTAACTGGATAACGGGCATACCATTTATTGATAGTATTTTCCTTGGCGACCAAAGCCAGATGCCCGATTCTTTAAAGAATAATAAAGCACACAATACTTTGTTTGCATTGCCATTTATTTTGGGATTGATAGGTATGTTCTATCATTTCAAGAGAAGGGGTGATGATGGATTATCGAATTTCCTTCTTTTCTTCTGGACAGGTATTGCTATCATACTCTACCTTAACCAGGCAGGTAACCAGCCACGTGAGCGTGACTATGCGTATACGGGAAGTTTTTATGCCTTTGCTGTGTGGATAGGTTTGGGTGTGATGAAGGTGACCGAATGGCTGAGTAAAAAACTGACAGGTATTACGGCTGCTTCACTGGCAACGGGCATTTGCCTGCTTGCTGTACCTGTACTAATGGCACAACAGGAATGGGATGATCATGACCGCAGTAAAAAAGTATTGCCTCGCGACCTTGCAAAAGATTACCTGGAAAGTTGCGCACCAAATGCCATCCTCTTTTCATTTGGAGACAACGATACTTACCCTCTTTGGTATGCACAGGAAGTAGAAGGCATAAGGCCGGATATCCGTGTGATCAATTTTAGTTTATTAGGGATCGATTGGTATATCAATCAATTACGGTATAAGGTCAATAACAGTGATCCTATTGATGTTATCTGGACAGCAGACCAGATCGAAGGAGATAAAAGGAATTTTGTTATTTATCACTCTCAGCCCAATATTCCTGAAAACAGGTTTTATGACCTGTATGATATCATGAAGAATTATGTGGGAAGCGATGACCCTGCTAAAATGGATAATTCAAGAGGGGAAGCTTTGAATGTACTGCCTGTAAGAAGAGTATCTCTTCCGGTGGATAAGGATGCGGTGCGTAAGAATGGAACAGCGAGTGCAAAAGATAGTGTGGTGGATGAAGTTCGTTTTGAAATACCTGCACGCAGCCTCTTCAAAAATGACCTGGCTGTACTGAATATCATAGCAGCCAATGCTGCCAATAAATGGCAAAGGCCTATTTATTTTACAGGTGGCCCAAGACAGGCTGCTAACCTTGGATTTGATAATTACCTGCGTAGGGATGGTTTGAGTTATCGCCTGGTGCCTGTAGCAAATGATGATGTGAACGGCGATTGGGCATATAATAACATGATGAACAAATTTGGCTTTGGCAATGCCAATGTGAAAGGTGTGTATTATGATGAAGAAAACCGCCGCCACCTGCTTTCTATCAGGAGCGCTTATGCTGAATTGGGCAGGTACCTGGCTGATAAAGGCAAGAAAGATTCTGCACGCCAGGTATTGGAGAAAGCAGATAAGATGATGCTGGATGAAAATTTCCCTTATGGCATGACAAGTATTTATAATATGCATGATCAAACTTCATTGATGTTCCTGGATGCTTGTTACCGTGCGGGCGATACAACACTTGCCGGCAAAGTAAAAGAGGCAGTGAAGAAAGACCTTCAACAGCAGATAAAATATTATAACTCGCTGGATGAGGCAAGGGCGGGGCGTATGGCACAGGAGAGAAGTATTGCAGAAAGTTATTTGAGAGGCATAGAACAGATGGAGCAATCTTATGCAACTAAGAAACCGGTTATTCCTGAAACAGGGAAGGTTATAGGAGGAGATACTAATAAGGCGAAAAAATAATATTGGTTGCCGGTTACTGGTTTCCAGTTGCAGGTTTAATCACGGGAAAATTGAAATATCCGTTATCGGTCGTGAGTTTTCCTTAACTGGCAACTAGAATAATTAAACCTATAAGGAAGTTATATTCCTTATAGGTTTTTAGTTTTTACGTAAATTACATACATGATCGGTCATCGGTTCATTCCATTCATCCCAGGTGCAAATAATAAGAGCAAGTTTGAGCAGATGCTCGACCTCTTCATGGAAATGCTGAACTATACCAGTGGCGATGCAGCAGAAGCTTTGAGTTGGATGAATGAACTGGATAAACAACGCCCATTCACAGATGATGAATATGGAATGGGTGATTTTATTGATGACCTGAAGAACAATGGCTATCTCCAGGAAAATCCGCAGGATGGCAGTATTAAAATAACCGCAAAGAGCGAACAAACTATTCGCAAAAGAAGCCTGGAAGAAATATTCGGAAAACTAAAAAAGACCAGGCAGGGCAATCACCAGACATTTAAACCAGGGCAGGGAGATGAGATCAATCCCGGAACAAGGCCTTACCGTTTTGGTGATATGATTGAACAAATAGATTTTACAGAAAGTATCCGCCAGGCACAGGTGAACCATGGTATGGAAAATTTTTCGATGCAAGAAGATGATCTTCAGATCAGGGAAATGGATTTCAAAACACAGACATCCACGGTATTGATGATCGATATCTCACATTCCATGATCTTGTATGGTGAGGACAGGATAACACCTGCAAAAAAAGTGGCAATGGCATTGAGTGAACTCATCCGCACAAAATATCCCAAAGACACATTAGATATACTGGTATTTGGCAATGATGCATGGACCATTGAAGTAAAAGACCTTCCTTACCTGGAAGTGGGTCCCTATCATACCAATACTGTGGCTGGGCTGGAACTGGCGATGGACCTGCTTCGCAGAAGAAAGAATGCGAATAAGCAGATATTCATGATCACAGATGGGAAGCCAACCTGTCTGAAGATTGGTAAACGTTATTATAAAAATGCTTTTGGTATTGATAGAAAGATCATGAACCGATGTACCAACCTGGCAGCACAGTGTAAAAAACTGAAGATACCTATCACCACTTTTATGATCGCATCAGATCCATATCTCCAGAAATTTGTGCAGGAATTCACTGAAACTAATAATGGAAAAGCATTCTTTGCTTCACTGGATAAACTGGGGGCATTTATTTTTAAGGATTTTGAAAGTGGAAAGCGAAAGACGGTATATTAGAATTTTTTTCACCGCAGAGTCCGAGAGGCGGAGAGTGTCGCAGAGATATTTACAGATATATCGAGTCTTAAACTCTGCGAACCTCTCCGTCTCCCTGTCTCCCCGGTAAAAATAATAAGTATTAAAACCTAGGAACGGATAAAACATGAACATTCAAAAGATCAAAACACTCGGCGAATTAAAGAAAAGCGGTTACACATCACAAACCGTAAAAGAAGAATTAAGAAAAAATCTTATTGTAAAAATTAGTGCTAAAGAAAATGCCTTCCCGGGTATTTTGGGCTATGAGGATACAGTAATCCCCGATACAGAAAGAGCAATACTCAGCAGGCATAATATTTTATTTCTTGGTTTACGTGGACAGGCAAAGACAAGAATGGCAAGACAGATGGTGGACCTGCTGGATGAATATATCCCGGTAGTTGCAGGTTCAGAAGTAAATGATGACCCGCTAAAACCATTGAGCAAATTTGCAAAAGATACCATTGCTGAATATGGTGACGATACTCCTGTTCAATGGATACACCGAAGTGAACGTTATGGAGAAAAACTAGCTACTCCGGATGTGAGTGTGGCTGACCTGGTGGGTGATATAGATCCTATCAAAGCATCCAACCTGAAACTGAGTTTTGCAGATGAAAGAGTAATTCACTATGGCATCATTCCACGCAGTAACCGAGGCATATTTGTCATCAATGAACTGCCCGACTTGCAGGCACGCATACAAGTGGCATTGTTTAATATTTTGCAGGAAGGTGATATACAGATACGCGGATTTAAACTGCGAATGCCTTTGGATATTTTATTTGTCTTCACTGCCAACCCCGAAGATTATACCAATAGGGGGAGTATTGTTACACCATTAAAAGACAGGATAGGCAGCCAGATACTAACTCATTACCCAAAGAATATAGAAACATCACTTGCTATCACTGAACAGGAATCGCGTATTCCCGAAGAACAGAAACAGAAAGTAGTGGTGGGTAGCCTTATCAAAAATTTAGTGGAACAAATTGCTTTTGAAGCAAGAACCAATGAATATGTTGACAAGAAAAGTGGAGTAAGTGCCAGGCTTACTATTGCTGCTTTTGAAAACGCCATGAGCAGTGCTGAAAGGCGTGCCATCATGCACAATGAAAAACAAACACAGGTTTGGATCAGCGACCTGGTAGGTGTGATTCCATCCATAACAGGTAAGATCGAGTTAGTGTATGAAGGTGAGCAGGAAGGCCCATACCAGGTAGCTGTGAACCTGGTGGATAAAGCCATCCGCTCACAATTCAGTCAATATTTTCCTGATCCTGAACTATCCAAGAAAAGAAGAAGCGCTGGTAAAAGATCGGCCAATGAAAAGGAACCCGAGAACCCCTATAAGCAAATCACGCGCTGGTTTGATGCGGGCAATCACCTGGATCTTTTGGCGGATAGTACAGATGCAGATAAAATCGCTGCACTCTATACTGTAGACGGTTTATATGCTTTTGTAAAAAAACACGCCGCCTCTAAAAGCAATACAAATGAAAAAGAAATGGCTTTACTGATGGAGTTTGTATTACATGGACTGGCATCTTATTCACTTATCAGTAAAAAAATGATCGAAGGCAGGATAGAGTTTAAAGATTTGATGGGAAGTATGATGAACCTGGGCGCGATGGATATGGGAGAGGAGGATGATCCGGATGAGCATGATTACAGGTAATTTTTTAGCCACAGATCCCGAAGTTTCGGGAACCGAAACACAGAGGAGGAACAATATAATTTTCTGTGTTTCTGTGCCTCTGTGGCAATCAAAACAGATATTATTAGATAATATTTACTTCTCTTTCCAGCACGATCCGGAACTTCTTATCTACAGA
>CAISDV010000065.1 GCA_903884185.1 uncultured Chitinophagaceae bacterium
AATGCAGCAGTCATGGGAGAATTATTCAGAACTGAATTACAGAAACTTCAATCACCATTTATAAAAACCATTCGTGGTAAAGGTTTATTGAATGCAATAGTGATCGATCATCCCGATAAAGATGAAGCAGCATGGAACTTATGCTTGTCATTAAAAGAAAATGGATTGCTTGCTAAGCCCACGCACGGTGATAAGATCCGTTTTGCACCACCATTGATCATTAATAAAAAGCAAATACTGGAATCGGTTGATATCATTAATATTTCTTTGCAAATCCTTTCATGATTTTTTTTAGCCACAGATCCCGAAATTTCGGGATCTGTGGCAATAGGTTATTTTTTAACTATTTTTATCACAAATTCATTTCATGCCCAACACCCACCTTCACCACGAGCATCATTTCATTAGTTCAGGATTGCTCACAGATATTGTTATTGGCATGAGCGACGGGCTTACCGTTCCTTTTGCATTGGCTGCGGGCTTGAGTGGTGCTGTGGATAGTACGGGTGTGATCATTATTGCAGGCATCGCTGAAATTGCCGCAGGCTCTATTGCCATGGGATTAGGAGGCTACCTGGCTGGAAAAACAGAACAGGATCATTATAACAGCGAATTAAAAGTTGAGTACGAAGAGATAGAAACAAAAACCGAAGTAGAAATAGAAGAAGTAAGAAAAGTATTCCGCGATTGGGGCCTAAGCAATGACGTACAGGAAAAAGCTACACAAGAGATCATCAAAGACAAGGACCGCTGGGTTGACTTTATGATGAAACATGAACTGGGGCTTGATAAACCAGATCCCAAACGTGCCAGGAAAAGCGCTTTTAATATTGGCTTATCTTATGTAGTGGGTGGATTGGTCCCGCTATCCCCCTACTTTTTTGTACATGATTCTGTTACCGGTTTAGAAATATCAGCGGTCATCACACTTATCTGTTTGTATGCATTCGGTTTCTTCAAGAGCAAGATCACGGGTGTGAATCCATGGATAGGCGGATTGAAAGTAATGCTGATAGGCGCTGCTGCTGCAACGGCTGCGTTTGTTATTGCCAAGTTGGTAGAAGGTAAATAGTTTAATTTTTTTTCACCGCAGAGACCCCGCATTTAGCGGGGCAGGCTCGTAGACAGGGAGGTTCGCAGAGTTATCTCCCCGATTCTCTCCGACTCTGCGGCTCTGCGGTAATTCTTTCAAGCGGTAATTCTTTCCAATTATTTATCCTTCATCTCCATCTTCGGGAGAAAGGTCATTACCTGAATGATCACGGATAGTATAATCAACAAGTATAATGCAGGTTTCACTGAGGGGCAATCACCTGAACGGCACATAGAGAAAATGAGATAGTTCTTGATGGCCCATCCCAGGTTAATAAAAGCGATGAATATATTTGTGCGCTTGGCCCATATCCTGGTAATGCTGAAGAAAGCGATCATGATCACCCCAAAAAAACAATGCGGAATATATTGCCTCCCGAAATTCAAGTCGGGATTTACATAGCCATTAAGGCCGTTGAATTCTTTATGAAGTGAGGGCACTTCAATCCATGGCAAAAAGCAAATGGCTATCAGGGCCAATGCTGCAACGATACCGGTAAATTGAGAATATTTCATAGCGGTGCAAATGTAATTCTTGTTAAATGTATATGTAGCATTTTCTATAATGGTAGTTAAAAGCAGCCCTTGCATGGTATTTGTGGCTTGTTCGCTAAAAAAACTGTCCCCTATGCCGATTTTTACGTTAATTTTGGGTGATACAATTACCTCTTTATGCCCATTTTAATATTTTTCCTGGCGCACTGGTTCCTTTCTCTTTTCTGCCAGACATTTTTCCTTCACAGGTATTCTTCTCATAAAATGTTTGCGATGAACAAGTTTTGGGAGCGTTTCTTTTATGGGCTAACCTTTATTACACAAGGTTCTTCGTTCCTGAACCCCCGCGCTTATGCTATCATGCACCGGATGCACCATGCATATAGTGATACCGAAAAAGATCCCCATTCACCGCACTTTTTCAGAGATGTTTGGCAGATGACGATTCAGACAAAAGACATATACCTGAACTATGCGAAATTCAAAATAGAACCTGAGAAAGCTTTTCGCGGAAATTACCCTGAATGGAAACCTATAGATAAGATCGGTGATCTCTGGGCAACACGTATCTTTTTTACTCTCTTATATATCTTGTTTTATATAAAATTTGCTACCGCCTGGTGGATGTTCTTATTGCTACCGATACATTTTTTCATGGGCCCCATACACGGCGCTATTGTAAACTGGTGCGGGCATAAATATGGTTATTCCAATTATGATAATGCCGACCACAGCAAGAACAGTTTGCCTATAGATATTTTTTTAATGGGTGAACTGATGCAGAACAATCACCACAAAAGCCCGAACGACAGCAATTTTGCAAAGAAATGGTATGAGATTGATCCAACTTATCCTCTTATACTTTTGTTGAACAGGGTACATATTATTAAGCTGAGAAAATAAATGATCATACTGTAAAGACACTAAGCAGATGAGTTTAACTTTTACACTTCCACTGACCGCATTAGTTGTAGTATGTTTTATTATGTGGCTTACATGGATAGCTGCTACACGTATCAATAATGCCAGTATTGTTGATATCCTTTGGTCATTCAATTTTGCTGTGGTTGCT
>CAISDV010000066.1 GCA_903884185.1 uncultured Chitinophagaceae bacterium
GATCTTTTCAATGATCAGTTTTTCTTCTGTTGTATTGCGAAGTGTTTCTTCAAAGGGATAAAGATCAACAATCACAAGGTCGATCTCCGGGATATTGTATTCTTTCATTTCAGCCTGATCCTGCGTTTCATGTCTTCTTCCTAAAATGCCACCAAACAAAACCGGGTGCAATGTTTTTACGCGGCCTCCAAGAATAGATGGGTAAGTAGTAAGCGTTTCAACTGCAACACATGGAATGTCTGCATCTTCCAGGAATTTTTGCGTTCCGCCGGTAGAATAAATGATGATACCTAACTCGTGTAATGTTTTGGCGATGGGTGCCAGGCCATCTTTATAAAAGACCGAGATCAGTGCAGACTTTATTTTTTTACTCATGATAAAAATATCTTAGATAGCTATTGGGGTTGATTTTAAAGATCCATGATCAAAGCACCTTGCTCATGAACGGAATAATGCCGCAAATGTAGGCTGTCAGCCTCTTTTTTCCACTTGTTGATTTTCCACAATGAATTGCTTGCGTCGAAGATATAAAGTGAGCAATTGAATTGCTCTGAAAGCCGGGTAAGGTTGATCTTTGGATTTTTTGTAAGGATGATGGCATCCAGTTGTATTCTTTTTGCCGGAATGATTTTTTGAGTAGCTGCATCGATCACCAGGATATTCTTATGAGAAGAGGAAATAAGGTTATTTTGGAACTGAATTGAAGCTAAAGTATCCTTCTCTGATATCCTGTGCAGTATCCTTGAAGGTTGCAGGTAAAAATCGTTTGTAAACGTTTCCATCTGAATATTACTGTCGCCAGTAAATTGATAGTTTCTTCCTTCAATGATATCTATTGCACTGTGTTGAGGCACATTATACACCACCAGTTTCTGTTGCCGGTTGTGTTGAATGAAGTCAATACTCCTTATTGCGAAGAAAGAAACAAGGCAGGCCAATCCAAATAACAATCCCCCTGCATATTTTTTCATTAGCCACCACGCCACTCCTGCAATTGCCATATATAATAGTACCGACTGTGGAATGGTAATATATATGCTGTCAAGGGATGATAAGGGCAATTGGTCAACCCGCTCAATAAATGAATTCATGAAACCTATGCCCCAACCCGTTATACTGCCTGCAAGGGTTCCGATCCACGGGATCTTTGCTACTGCCAGTAATAACAGCTCACTATATAATATCCATCCTGAAAAAGGGACCGCAAAAAGATTCGCAAGTAAGAACATTGTTGGGATGCGGTGAAAATGGTACAGGACAATTGGCAGGGTGAGAATTTGGGCTGATAAGGTAACTGAACTTAAATCCCATGCAGCTTTCAGTATCCTGTTATTAAAATAAAACCATTTGCGTATGGGGCCTGAGAAGATAACAATACTCAATACTGCAGCATAGCTCAGTTGAAAGCCGGCATCCCAAAGGCTGAAGGGGTCAAAAACGAGGATAACAAATGCAGAGGCGGCAAGGTTATTATAAATATTGCCCCGTTTGCCAATACTATTGCCCAGAACAATAAAACTGAACATCACGGTACTGCGAAGAATAGATGGTGCAGCACCCGCAATAAAACTAAATCCCCATAAAACAAATAATATGGTTACAGGCTTTACCCATCTCACCCAACGTTGTTTTTGAAAAGGCCTAAAAAGTAATACCAATAATCCATAGATCAGGGCGAGATGCATGCCGCTGATGGCTATAATATGAACTACACCGGTATTGCTGTAGGATCTTACCAGCGCTTTATCCAGGTCGTCCCGGTAACCGATCAACAGCGCTTCGGCAAGTCCGAGTTGTTTCTCATCGTGGATCTTCTCACGCAGCAGCCCCAATATTTTATTTCTTGCCTGTATCAGCCAGTCATCCAGGAAAAAAATGGAAGTGCTTTGTAATACCCGGAAATCGGATGGTTGCAGGAAAGCCTGGTAATAAATACCCTGGAAGGAGCAATATTGCTCATAATTAAATGTCCCGGGGTTGCCGGAATTACGGATAGGCTGCAATGTTTTGGTAATAATGACCTGGGAACCATAATTGATCCCCGGGCGTTCCCGGCCCTTCTTAAAATATACAAGAATATCGCCCTTTACTGGTTGCCATCTGCCATCCAGCAATACGGATTCTGCTCTTGCCCTTGCTTTAAAGGATCTTTCCTTTTCAATAGGCGGTTCAATAATAGTAGCCAATACAGGGGCTTGCTCCATATAACGGGTACCGATCCAGTCCGGCCGGTTCTGTATATTATTAATATAGCTCAGCCCGCCGCCGGTAGCCATAAATACCAATAAAAAAGCAATGCCTCTCCACCAGCCGTATATATATATCGCTGAGTTTGGGGTAATCCCGAATCCAATAAGGGAAATAAGGGCGATAATAGCTGTTACCAGCAATAAATCAGGTTGAATATGGAGCTGATATTGCAGTAGGATGCCTGCCATAAGTGGTAGTAAATGGCGCAGGAAAGGCACAGATCTCCATATGGAAATGGCAGGCAAAATCATAGGATTTGCAGTTAAAAACTGTCAGGCTAGGCCTTAATTTGTTGATTGTCAATATAATTCGGAGAGGGAAATGGATGCAGGAATGAGGTGGCTAAAATACGCAAAAGGCTTGCCTTGCCGTTTTTTTAAATCAATTTTTTTTTGTAAGTTCGTTATGTAGAATTTTAGTGAATCTTGGATGTGTTAGAAACGGGACTGTTCGTGGCTTTAAGCCAATATTCCCTATAACTACCAAATGCGTGAAAAAGACAGGCAAAAAAGTGCAGTGGCTCTTTTTGTGATGTTTTAACGGTGAATTCGTCCCCTCTTTTCACGGTATATTTCCTGTTCTTTTCACGGTTTCTATATCCGTCTTTTCACGGTTTTTTTCCCTATTTTTATATCATAACACAGTCTTTTTTAACCAGTTATGGATAGTGTTAATTTATAATCGGTTGAAAATCATAGTTTTTTTGTCTAAAAACTTTCGTGGGGTCACTACTTTTACGGAGTAAACGTTAAACGATAACAAACAAAAACCCCCTACTATGCAAACTATAACAACTACCGAAAAAAAATCCTTACAGGTTGGTAAATATGTTACCACTTCACATGTTGATACAGTAATCAAAAACTACAAACAAGAAAGATGGGTTCATAATAGTGAAAGGATCGGCAAAGAAGATTCATTAAGTGCCTGGTGGAGTGTAGAAGAACTGGAAAATTTCCTGGCTAACGCTAAGGATAATGGAGCAGATGGTGTGAAATTCTATTTTGGTGCTTATGCTGCTGACTACCAGGATAGACCAGAATATGCTGGAAGGCAGACTTTGGTAATGGTTGCTACTAAACAAAAAGAAGGTGCAAACGGTAGTGTGAGGAATAAAGATATTTATGTAAGTACAGATAAAGGCAGCCAGATCTTGGCATATAATGCTGCTAATTTATGTCCTCCGTTCTGCGGTGATGACAGCGGTATCCCAGGAGATGGTGTTGGTGTTACCATCATTGATAAAGGTGAAAAAGGGTTCGTAGTTATTTAATAAATAAATGAAATAAGTAATATAAAAACCCCCAGTAATTTGGGGGTTTTTTTGTAGCTTCAACATGGATTAACCCCTTATTGTATCACAATGAAAGATTTACCTCCTTATTACTATGTATTAATTGCGGGATTAATTGCCGGGGCGCTTATCTACTTTAAAAAGAGATCGAACTATTACCTGATCGGTCTTACGATTTTTTTATTGGTTACACTGATCGTTGAACTTATCGGAAGGAAAATAAATCTTCAACATAATAGCCGCCGCGATACAACTGTATTGTATAATTGGTTTACTTCCTTCGAGTTTACTTTTTATATCTGGCTGCTTAGGGAGGTGGCCAATAAGAAACTGGCGAAACGTGTTTTCTTGTATATCCTGTTGGCATACCCCTTAGCGGCGGCTTATAATATTCTCTTTGCTCAGGGAACACATGGTTTTCATACGGTTACTTATGCAATAGGATGCTTACTGGTAGTTCCTATGTCAATCTATTATTTTTTTGAATTATTCCTTGGAGCAAAATCTGCCAGGTTACTTACCCAGCCTGCTTTTTGGATATGTTCGGGATTGTTATTTTTTTATTGCTGTAGTTTCCTGATTTTTGGGCTAAGTAATTTTGTAAAGAGTTTACCAAGGGTGATCGTTCTGAATCTTCAGGATATCATCAGTTGGATGAACGCTTTCTTATATTCAATGTTTACTATTGCTTTTTTATGCCGGATCAAAATAAAGAAATCCTCTCAGTCATAATCATCGGTGGCGTACTGGCTTTGGCTTTACTGTTCTTTATTGTGATTGTCCTTTTTCTATACCAGAAAAGACAACACAAACATGAAGAACAACTGGTAAAACTCAAAGAAGAATACGACCAGGAATTACTGCGCAGCCAATTAGAAATACAGGAAAGTACCTTAAAGACCATTGCCCAGGAACTTCACGACAACATCGGGCAGATGCTATCGGTCGTCAAGCTGTCTATGGCAGGTTTAGGTATCGCCAAAGATCACCCTGCCCACGCCAGCATCGAAAACTCAAGGGATATATTGAACCGCGCCATCATAGATGTAGCCAATCTTACTAAAAGTTTGCATACCGACAGGATTGCACAGATCGGCCTGCTGGAAGCGGTAAGATTTGAAGTAGATATTATTAAAAAGACAGGCCTTGTAAACATCAATTTCTCATCCAGCGGGGAAGAAGAACACCTTGATGACCAGAAATCGATCTTCCTTTTCAGGATGTTCCAGGAAATACTCAATAACACCCTTAAACACTCTAAAGCGAAGCAGATCAATGTGGCCATTAATTTCAGGCTGGACCATATTTTTGAGTTGAAACTGGAGGATAATGGTGTGGGATTCAATGTGGAAGAAAAAAAGAACAAGCCCTCTGCTTCAGGCGGGGTGGGACTGAAAAGCATGATCAACCGTGCAAAACTCATCGGGTGCGATTTTATCATCAACAGCAAGGAAGGTGTTGGTACAAGTGTGATGATAACCTTACCTTTGTCACAAGGAAAAAATACCTAAAGGACCACAATCATGGGCATCGCAGACTCAAAGAAAAATTACCAGGTAGCTGTAGTAGATGATCACACGCTTATGCGCAGTGCTCTTGCTCGACTGATCGCTTCATTTAACAATTATGCGGTCCTGTTTGAGGCAGGCAATGGTAAGGAATTGATCGAGAAAGTTGACCAGCACCTGGTTCCGGATATTGTACTTCTCGATATCAACATGCCTGAAATGGATGGTTATGAAACTGCAAAGTGGTTGTACAAACATTATCCCCAGGTAAAAATACTGGCGCTCTCCATGCAAAGCGATGAAGGAAGCATCATCCGTATGTTACGGCTTGGTGCGAAGGGTTATGTCATGAAAAATGTAAATCCTGAAGAGTTGAACCTTGCACTGGATTCCGTTATTAAAAAAGATTTTTATTTATCCGAAGCCATCTCCGGTAAAGTGATCAGCGGCTTGCACATGGATATGGATAAACCTTTAGAGCCTGTTCAGCTTAGTGATAAAGAAAAAGAATTCCTACGTTATACCTGCACAGAACTTACTTATAAGGATATCGCTGAAAAAATGTTTGTCAGCCCACGCTCAGTGGATGATTACCGCAACACACTATTTGAAAAACTGAAAGTGCATACCCGCATGGGGCTTGCATTGTACGCGATCAAAAACAGGCTGGTAGAGGTTTAGCCCATTTTTTATTTACTGAGATTCATGCTCCTTTCTTTATAGAGCGTCCTGAAATAAGGATCTCTCAGGTCTTTGATAAACCTGATGGCTTCGCCGGTGCTTTTCATTTCGGGCCCCAATTCTTTACTTACTCCCGGGAATTTATCAAAACTGAAAACAGGTTCTTTGATAGCATACCCTTCCAGCTTCTTCTCCATATTAAATTCAGTGAGTTTGGCTGCACCCAGCATCACTTTTGTAGCAATATTCAAATAAGGGATGCCATATGCTTTTGCTATAAATGGAGTGGTTCTTGATGCACGTGGATTGGCTTCTATCACAAACACCTTTGTATCCTTGATAGCAAACTGGATATTGATCAGGCCTTTTATATTTAAAGCCCTTGCTATCTTTTCACTATAATATTCCATCGTTTCAACGATCAATGGTGTGAGGTTGAATGCCGGCAAAACCGCATTGCTGTCGCCGCTATGTATACCTGCGGGCTCAATATGCTCCATCACACCCATCACATGAAAATTCTCACCATCAAAGATGGCATCTACTTCCGCTTCCTGGCACCTGTCGAGGAAATGATCGATGAGTATTTTATTGCCGGGAAGATGTTTTAATAAACTGATCACCGCTTTCTCTACATCTGCATCATTGATCACTATCCGCATACGCTGCCCGCCCAATACATAGCTGGGGCGAACCAATACGGGATAACCCACTTTGTTCGCCACATCAATCGCTTCATCCGCTGTGAAGGCTGTGCCATATTCAGGATATGGGATCGAGAGTTCTTTCAACAGGTCGCTGAAACGGCCGCGGTCCTCAGCAATATCCATATTATCAAAGCTGGTACCTATGATGGGAATGCCTTTGGCGTGAAGGCGCCTCGACAATTTCAAAGCGGTTTGCCCACCCAGTTGCACGATCACTCCTTCCGGTTTTTCCAGTTCAATGATCTCCCATAAATGCTCCCAATATACCGGCTCGAAATAGAGTTTATCGGCCATATCAAAATCCGTGGAAACCGTTTCGGGGTTACAGTTCACCATAATGGCTTCGTAACCGCATTCTTTAATGGCTAAAAGGCCATGTACGCAGCAATAGTCAAACTCAATGCCCTGGCCGATCCTGTTAGGGCCGCTGCCCAAAACAATGATCTTCTTTTTCTTAGAGGGGATGGATTCGTTGGAATTAAGGGTTGTGCTCATTTCAGTGAATTGTGCAAATGTACATTTTGGGTGAAATTGGGGAAGTTATTTTTTTGAACATGGGATTTAGCCACAGATCCCGAAGTTTCGGGAACAGAAACACACAGGGGGTTCTAAAAATTCCAAAGGGTCTGGTGAAATAAAACCTTATCGCCGGAAGCATAGATTTTTTGTTGAATTAATTCAACGAAAACGGAAGAAAAAAATGGGTGTTTTCACCCTTTTTTAATTAACACCTCCACTTCACTTTTGCAGCCTAAAAATTAACACATGTTTAAAATGATCCTTTTAGTTTTAATTGCTATCATATCCTTTTTTTTAATTGTATTGTCTATTGAAAAAATAAACAACTCTTATAAAGAGAAAAAGATCAGTTCTTTGGTCAGATTTAGTCTAATTTATATATCTCTACTGATTCCAATACTAGGCTATATATTGACACTACAATTCTGTAAAAAAGAAAAACATTCTTAGAAAC
>CAISDV010000067.1 GCA_903884185.1 uncultured Chitinophagaceae bacterium
AGTGAAAAGCCTGTAACGCCATAGCTGCTTGGTGGCGTGATCAGTTCTGCTAATTGAGAAACATCAATATGAATTGTCTTGGTGGTATCGCCGTAGTAACTTTTGTTAAGTTTGAGTGTGAGGTAGAGGGAATCATAGATCGCTTTCGTGAAATCAGTTGCAGTTGTTCCCGGGGGTGTAATTTCAAAATAGGTTTTTGTATCTATGCGGCCGAAATAAGGGTCTGCATATCCTCCCACTAATGTTACTCCTTTTCCTGAGGTGGGAAAAGAGTCAATATATACTGTCGAAAGATTGGCAGGAAAACTATCTACTTTCACTACCTGGGTAAAACTATTGTCGACATATTGGCTTCCAAAATTAATGTCCGATTTAGTGCACGCTCCCGCAGTGAAAATGATAATGGCAAGCAGTAAAATGTATGGGGGTAATTTCTTGAACATCATATAACTTATCGGCAAATTAAAAGCGAATCTGGTTTTGAAAGAGGCACAATAATAGACAGACCCCCTGTTAGAAAATTGTTAGTATGGATAAACAGCAAATATACAACTACTATAGCCATAAATTCATCTGCCAACATTGAAATTGAGGGAATCTGCTCTTTGCTAGCCTTTGCGTTATATTTTTTGTGGTGTATGAGTACAAAAGACTGCTTTCCGGTTCGCAGAAATCCATCAAACATAAAACCCCGATATCCCTTATCTTTGCACGCTTTTCAAATATTTTGAATAAACACTAAAAAATATTGGCAGACAAAATTTATTCATTCATCTTTGAAAAAGGCTCGAAAGTCCATTTTAACGATTTATCAAAACCCCACACGAATAATTTCAGCAAAAATTTCAAGGCAATGAAGCAATTAAAGTACGCATTTCTTTTACCGGCTAGTTTCGTTTTGATCTTACTATCCTGCAGTCAAAACAATCCCAATCCATTAACAAGTGGCAACTGGGTTTATTTGAATAATTCTATACTTGGCGACCAGCGCAACTCAGCTGTTTCTTTTGTTGTCGGAAATAACGCTTATGTAGGTACAGGTTATAACCAGGGGAAAAATGTGAGATATTCTGACTTGTTTTCATTTAATCCAACTGTGGGATGGCTACAACTTGTTTCTGCTCCTGCAGGTTTCACACCACGCAGCAATGCCGTAGCCTTCTCGATCGGTACCAATGGGTATATCGCTTTAGGACAGGATAATAGCAACAATTACCTGGCTGATACCTGGCAGTATAACACGATAACAAATTCCTGGTCACAAAAAGACAACTTTACAGTGGCTGGCCCTAATGCCACTGCCCGTATCGATGCTATGGGTTTCAGCATAAATACTTTGGGATATGTAATGTGCGGATTTGATGGGGGTGGTAACAAGAAGGATGCTTATTCTTTTGATCCAACATTGGCCGCAGGTACCCAATGGAAAGCAGTAAGCCCTTCGTTTAACGGCGGCAAAAGGCAGGGAGGCATTGTCTGGGTTTACAAGAATAAAGCATATATAGTAACCGGTACTGACAATGGTGTACTGGCTTTTGACTTTACTGTATTTGACCCAACTAACACAACTACTCCATGGAAATCACTCAGGAATATCAATAATTACAGTAGCGACAGCTATGATGATGACTATACAGATATCGTTAGGGATCATGGTGTTGGTTTTGTATTGGGAGATTCAGCTTATATCACTCTCGGCAATAATGGCGGGTATAGTTTAAAGACCTGGGGATATGATTTCGTTCATGATACCTGGTTCCGTAAAACAAATTTCGAAAAATCAGGCCGCAGCAATAGCATAGCGTTTACTTTACAGGGGCAAAGTTTTGTCACTACAGGAAAAAGCAACTCACAGGATTTTGATGACCTGAATCAATGGTTTCCTTACCAGGATTACAATGCAAACGATTAAGAAGAACTGGATATATTTTCTATTTGCATTTGCGGTAGTACTATTCGCAGTCTCCAGGTTCATCAATCA
>CAISDV010000068.1 GCA_903884185.1 uncultured Chitinophagaceae bacterium
CACACTTAATTGAAAAAAGAAAGATCAATGAATGATATCTTACAATACAAGGATTATTATGCTACCGTTCATTACAGCTCGGCAGATGAAGTATTTTATGGAAAGGTCATCGGCATTAATGATCTCGTGAGTTTTGAAGGCAATTCTGTAAAAGAGCTTAAAGCAGCTTTTAAAGATGCTGTTAATGATTATTTGCAAACTTGTTCAGAAATAAATAAAACTCCTGATAAAACGTATAAAGGAAGTTTTAATGTACGCATTCCCTCTGAACTTCACAGGCAGGCAGCACTCTTTTCAGCGGCAAGTAATATTTCACTTAATGATTTTGTACGGCAGGCTATTGATCACGCGCTTACACGAAATGTAAGCATGGAAAAATTTGGTTAAAGATCATCATCTGCCAATATGCAAAACAATACCACCAAAACGCAGGTCATCATCATTGGCGCAGGTCCCACAGGATTAAGTATGGCTGCACAATTGCTGCGTTATGGCATTGATTTTATCATCATAGAAAAAAACGAACAAACCACACATCTTTCCAAAGCGCTGGTTGTTCAAGCAAGAACACTTGAGATATTCCAGGAATTGGGAATAGCTGAAAAAGCAATAGCTATAGGACAAGTCACAACCGCAATGAATCTATTTTATAAAGGGAAACAAAAAACTGCTGTAGATATACAAGGGTTAGGGGAAGGCATGAGCCAGTTCCCTTTTGCACTTTCATTGGAACAAAGTAAAACAGAAAAATTGCTTGTTGATCATCTATCAGAAAATGGAAAAAAGATTCAATGGGGATCGGCATTCTCTCATTTTGAACAGGGTGAAAATGGTGTTTCGGCGTTTTATACTGATGATAAAGGGAATGAACAAAAAATAGAAGCGCAATACCTGGTTGGTTGCGATGGAGCCAGCAGCCTGGTCAGGCATCAATTGGGTTTTGCGTTTGAAGGCGATACAGACCCCAAGCTCTTTTATGTAGCCGATGTTAAGCTGAGTAGCCCCGTCATCAACAAGAATGAATTGTTCATGTTCATGATAAAAAAAGGATTTATTCTTTTCTTCCCGATGGAAGGGAAAGGCCATTACCGTGTGATTGGTATTTTACCCGATCATAAAGACACAGACCCACCGGTTACTTTTATTAGTATTAAAAATTATATCAAGCAAGAGGTTGTTTGTCCGCTTGATTTTGAAGAGGTGTTATGGTTTTCGAGTTATAAAGTGCATAGCCGCAAAGCAGGTTCATTTCAGGGTGAAAGATGTTTTATAGCAGGAGATGCCGCGCATATACATACACCTGCAGGAGGACAAGGAATGAATACGGGCATACAGGATGCATATAACCTGGCCTGGAAAATGGCTTTTGTTTTAAAAGGAGAAGTTAACCCGGGAGTTTTAGAAACTTATACCTCCGAGAGAATGGGAAATGCAAAACATCTTTTGCAGACAACGGATAGGATATTTGATATGATGGCGGGCACCAATCCAGTTTGGAATTTTATAAGATTGAATTTGTTCCCACCACTCAGCGGGATCATTACCAAATATGACTTTATCAAAAAGAGGATATTTCCCCTGCTATCGCAAATTGGTATCGCATACCCGGATAGTGATTTGACCTTAAAAAGTTCCATTGGAAAAATTAAGGCAGGAATGAGAATGCCATATTTTGTTTTTGCTGATGGAAAACAGATCTATGATTATTTATCAAAGCCTGCTTTTAAAATTTTATTCTTTGGTGATAAAAACGGAAGCACGATTAATGACACATCAATCAAAATAGCCTCGCACAATTTTACAGAGATACCCCGCACTTTATTTGGGAACGAAACA
Organism: uncultured Chitinophagaceae bacterium; assembly: GCA_903884185.1. Lineage (GTDB taxonomy): Bacteria > Bacteroidota > Bacteroidia > Chitinophagales > Chitinophagaceae > CAISDV01. The sequence goes on from CAISDV010000068.1 coordinate 1,837, forward strand.
GATTTTTATATTTTGTTACGCCCCGATAATCATATTTCATACATTGGAAAAGATGCGTGTATTTGTAGGCAATTGCTGAATAGAATAAACATTGGTTAAAAAAAAATCGCCCTTTTTGTGATTTTTTCTTCCTTTCTCACACTAATCAATCGTAGCCCTTATTAAATGCCTGATAAAACCGAATTTATCGCGATCATACAGGAGAATGAAGGCCTTATTTATAAGGTCACTAAGGTGTACACCAATAGCCGGGAAGATGCGCAGGACCTTTACCAGGAGATCGTTTACCAACTTTGGAAGTCGTTTGGCACTTTCCGCAATGAGTCTAAGATCAGCACCTGGATGTACCGCATTGCATTGAATACATCCATCGCTCATTTAAATAAGGAGAAAAAGAAACGGGGCCATGTAGAGATCGACGAAGGGCTATTAAACAAGACAGACCACAGCGACACAATAATGGATGAACGAAGCGAAATGTTGTTCGGCCTTATTAAAAAATTAAGCGATATAGAAAAGGGTATCATCCTGTTATATCTCGAGGGAAAAAGTTATGAAGAAATAGCAGCCATTACCGGCTTTACCGCCAGCAATGTGGGCACCCGTTTAGAAAGGATCAAACAAAAACTAATATCTCAAATTAATTAATAAAAATAAATTATGGAATTAGAAGAAATGAAAACACAATGGAATGAAATGTCCGCAGAGATAAAAAAACAAAAAAGGATAACCGATACATTGGTGATTAAAATGACACACGCGCGCTACAAAGGCAGGCTAAATAGTGTACTGATACCCGAAGCTGTTGGCTTAGTGGGTTGCTTCGCGATGGTTTTATTTATCATTATCAACCTGGAAAAACTACATACTGCCCCACTATTGGTTTGTGGTATTGCTTCGGCATTCATTTTGTTTTTAATGCCCATCCTGTCTATTAAAGCCGTGTGTAAGCTCAGGTCCTTACATATCTCCGGCAACAATTACAAACAATCATTACTGGAATATTCAAAAGCCAAAATACAATTTGTATTTATTCAGAAACTGAACTTTGTTTTGGGGTCAGTACTCATGCTCACGATCCTACCGGTAGTGGGGCAATTAATAAACGGAAAAGATCTTTTTGCAGAAACCAGGCTATGGCTTTGGTATGCTGTAGGGTTTCCTTTCTATTATTTCTTTGCACGATGGGTGAAAAAATGTTATATCAAATCAGCATCTGCCGCCGAGAATATTTTGAAAGAATTGAGTGAGTAACGATTCGTTATAAACAAACCTATTGAACTTCTTAAACCTTTTGAACTTTTGGATCTACTCCATTGATTTGCCGGTAAGAAAGATAGCCTCATTCACTCCTTCTCCCGCATCGGCATCCATGAGTATTTTCCAGGTACCGTGTTCCTTCCGCAACAACACATGAAATTTTCCATAGCCTGCATTTGATTTTCCGGTAGCAGTATTTGTATTGGTGGTTTTATAATATCCTACTTCAAAAGCCTTTCCATCATCGGCTATACGCTCTATAAAACGTAACTCAATATTCTTTTTCCAGTCGCCCCATTTTGCCTTCACACTATCCGGGGTTGCCCGGAAATATTCTTTATACCCGATCACCTGGTTATTGTCCTGTATCACTCTCGCCAGGTCCTTACTGTGAACAGCTTTAAACGCTTTCTGGTCGTCACTATTAAATGATTTGATAAAGGGTTTCCAAACTTGCTCGTTGATCTGCTTTTGAAGATTTTCGGACTGAGACCAGGCAGTAGTAAAAAAGAAGAATATTACAATGCAAACGAGGAGGATACGGCGCATGTTTTTTTTCCTAATCTACACTATTTACGCCGAATAAAGAAGTTGAATAGGCCGGGGGAATGAAATTATTTTTTTTAAAAAGAATGAAATAAATCCAAAAGTGGCAACCATCTGGCCGATCCAGAAAATAAACATCCACTTAATAGTATCTGCTTTAGTATTAGATAGGTCTTCTTTTGTAGCAAGACCAAGGTTTCTATTATTTGATTCTTCTTTTATCTTTTCTTCAATAAAACAAGTAAGGTTTTCAGCAGTTTCTCTACCTACTTTTATTGTAAGAAGATCGTACAATCTCGTAATCGACACAACACCCATAACAATCTATTTGATTACAAAATTAATTCCTTTTTTTCATAATTACATTTCAATGAATGCCTTTTTATCTATGAATTAATACTGAGTATAAATCGTTCCTCATCCACACAGATTAAAAACATTTATATCATAGGTGGGTACTATATTTGCGCCGTCTTATGCTATAGTTATATGAAGAGAAAAATTGCCTGCCTTTGCATCTTATTATTATCGTTCTGCCATATTGTTTCAGCACAATCGCAAACAACAGATGCATTCATTAAAACTTATGCGGAACAATACCGCCAGGAGAAAATATATATTCACTTCGACAGATCGGTGTACCTGCCTGGAGATACAGTTTGGTATAAAGCCTATTTAATGGCCGATGCCACCCCTTCCAATATCAGTAAAAATTTTTATGCCGATTTTATCAGCGAGGATGGAAAATTGTTGCTTCATTCTGTTGCTCCTATTACTGTTTCTTCAGCGTATGGGCAGTTTGTGATCCCGGAAGATTATAAGAATAAATTATTTCATATCAGGGCATACACTAAATGGATGCTGAATTTTGATTCTGCTTTTTATTATGAAAAAGATATTTCGGTCATCCAGCAAAAAAATACATCGCCTGCAAATAATAATTCTTCTAAAGTGCAGGTAACTGTTTTTCCTGAAGGCGGTAACCTGGTAAATGGCATTGCATCAGTGGTAGCATTTAAAGCAACCGACCGTTTTGGAATTCCCGTTTCCATTGAAGGTATTGTTACCGATGGCGAAGCAACTATTACTGATTCATTGAGGTCGCTTCATGATGGAATGGGCAGGTTTGTAATGATACCTGAAGCCGGCAAGAGTTATTATTTTTCATGGAAGGATAATACGGGCAATGTTGGCAGAACAATCATTCCAACAGCCGCTGCAAATGGAATTGTATTAAAAGCAATTCCTTATAAAGGCAAAACAAATTTCTGGATCGAACGCACAAAAGATTGTCCGCCTGAATTACAAAAACTAACATTGATCGCTACCATGTTACGGCAGCAGGTAAGCAAAGCTTCTATTGATCTTACAAAACAAACTGCCACTTCAGGCTCTTTGCCTACTGATCAATTAAACACGGGCATTTTGCAATTGACATTATTTGATACAAGAGGATTACCTGTTGCAGAGCGGATCGTTTTTGTAAATAACCATGAATACAGCGTGGCAGCAACACTTACAACCCCCATATCAGACCTCAACAGAAGAAAAAAGAATCAGGTCGAAATAAGCCTGCCCGATACGTTGAATTTTAATTTATCTGTTTCTGTCACAGATGGTGGTTTGCAATATGATAGCAGCGATAATATTTATTCTCATCTCCTGCTTTCAAGTGAAGTAAAAGGATATGTATATCATCCTGCTTACTACTTTTCAAATCAATCAGATAGTGTACGCTCTCATTTGGATCTTGTCTTACTGACCAATGGCTGGCGCCGTTATCAATGGGAACAGATCGCACAGGGAAAATTGCCGGCGCTCACTTACCCCCGCGAAACAAATTATATGCAGGTAACAGGAAGAGTGATACTCCCCGGCAAATCAACATTAAAACCGGGAGAACAACTTTACCTGATCATTCGTTCAAAAGATCCCAAAGACACCACCAAAAGCTGGATGCTGGTACCCGTAAATGCAGATGGCCATTTTATTGTGAAGGACCTTTTAATATATGATACCGCTGCCATTTATCACAAGCTCTTACTAGACAGGAAAAAAAGTTCTGTATTCTTTGATAATGGTTTGCTGACTGGCCCGCGCAGCCTTCATTTTTCGCCAGACCCTGAAAAAGCAAAGTATGCCGACAGCCTTTTATATGCAGCAGCTTCTGTTTCGTACAATCACAAGTTTGATTCAATGAAGACGGCCGATCTTACTCCTGTAACCGTAAATACAAAAATAAAAACACACTTACAGCAGGTGAATGATGAATATACTTCTGCATTATTCAGGGGCACGCAAAATTCTCCTTATATGTTTGATGTGCAGGAAGACCCGGGATCCAAGGGCGTACAGAATATTTCAAGATATATTGACCAGCGAATCCCCGGGCTGGCAACAGGCGGCCCTGGACCAGGCTATTATTACAGGCCGCGCATTGATATGCGTACAGGCACTTACAGCGCATCGGGACTTGTATCCATTTACGTGAATGAACTTGAGATCGATTACCAGGAACTGCAGTCGATCCTTTTATCTGATGTAGCTTATATTAAATTTTATCGCAGCGGTTCTTTGGCTTATACCGATGAACATGCTGCCTTATTTGTTTATACACGTCATGGCGATGGCCCAGATAGCAGCAAACTGGCGCATGGCTTGGTTTCTGGCTATACCTGGGCAAAAGAATTTTATAGCCCCGATTATTCAAAAAGCAACCCCGGTGTTCCGGATACAAGAATTACGCTATACTGGAACCCGTTTATACAAACAGATGCAGAGCACAGAAAAATAAAACTGGATTTCTATAATAATGATACCAGTAAAAGCATGCGCATTGTTTTAGAAGGTGTTGCCGAAGATGGAAGGTTGATACACGTGGAGAAGGTGATAGAGTAGTTCCTGAATAATTGTGATGCATACATTACCCCAGAAAAAGTGAAAAGTGCCAGTATGCAACCAATTCAATCTAATACAAAAGATGCCCGGAAAATATCCATGGGGATAATGCTGATAATATTGTTGTCGGGCCTCATATTATTTTTATTGTTAGGCAATGACAAGATCATACAAGTCAAATCATTTTGCGTAAGCGTACTTGCCGGGGGAATTGTGTCTTTTAGTTTTTTAATTGTTTTACTTTATTTTCTTAGGCCAAAGTTTGATATATCACCGTTTATTTGTTTTGAAAATGGGTTTTATAGATTTAAGGTTGTAAATAAATCTATTTATCATGCCTTTGATATAAGCGTAGAACTTTTTATTATGACACCTCATCCACATACGGATGGAAAATCCAATTTAAATATGAAAACTGTTAAACTTGGGATATCTAAAATGACAAGTATAAACAGGTATCGGAAAAAATCTTCCGAAAAGGATCCATATTCATTATTTGCAGTAACTTTAATGTCTACCGATGATCTAATGAGTGAATTGGTAAAAAAAGATACTTTCTTAGAATTCAGGCTTACTGTCAGGCATGGCCTAACAGGATTGGCCGATAGATTCGTTATGAAATTTCCTAACGAGGGAATAATTAAAGAGAAGCATAAATTTTGCTATGGGGAAAGATTAGACACCATTCCCATAAATCATTCCTAATAGAAATTTGTAGCATTGTATGGTATTTGTACCGTTACACAGTAAAACCTTCTAAAAATGAATACTTATCTCAAAAAATACGCTGACGGGGATGCTGTTTCTTTTTAACCCGGTTATTATCTCGCATGAAGTCAATGTGGCTAAAGGTAGAAAATTGATACATGTAGAAAAACTAGTTCAATAATCTGTTGCCGGTTACATTACGTACTTGCCTTGGTTTTAAAACCCTAAAAATTTCCTAATACTCTCTGCCGCCATACAGCAGGCTTCAATTTTGTGCTACATGGGCAAACCAATATGCCATGCCCCCCACCCTGCTATTTATCGATCAGGATCATCACAATCTTTCCGTTTTTTATCGTGCTGTTAAAGGCATTGACCGTAGCATTCATTGTCTTTTGCAAACCAATAGTGAATCTGCAATTGAACAGTTAGAAACAGAAACTAATCAATCGCCCGACCTGATCTTCCTTGACCTTAACATGCCAAAGATCTGCGGACGCGATTGCCTGAAACATATCCGCCACATGGTGCGGTACCGTTCCACACCTGTTATTATTTGCGCAGAACCGGGGAGTGAAAAAGCTATACAGGAAAGCCAGGAATTGGGCGCTTCATCATTTTTGAGCAAGCCTTTCACTGTTAAGGATCTCAGGGCAAACCTGTTGTCGATGTTGTATTTGTTTTTGAGGAAATGAGGGGGGAATGCGGGATATGGGATAGGGGATATGAGATACAGGATGCGAGGTTGAGGACGTGATAGAGATGGTGGGTTGAGATTTGAGATAACTATTTTATATGTGGGCTTTCATTCACTAAATACAAAATCAAAAATATTAGGGGTGCAATAACAAAATACAAAAGCCCTGATAAGTATACCCAGTTATGGTATTTTGAATTTATTCTTTTTTGCCTGTTTAGATATGCTATGATTCCCATAACAATCGGCGCAACTAATATCAGGTAACCACTTCCAATCGAGGCTTCTGCAGACCAATACCAAAATAATGTTGTCAAAGTCACAAGCAGAAGACCCCCATACGTTACAAAAATTATAAGAAACTCAATGATAGGTGCATTAACAATATTTTCATTGTTCATTTTTTTTCTAAGCCGCAAGAAGTAGACAAGGCCAGTCAATGGAACAAGCAGGTGAATTACTATTGCTATAATTATTTCTTTAGTTGTCATTTGTGAAATCTTTGAAGTAATCACCTACCCATTCCCCTTTCTCCCCTGCAAAAATCTTTGCTTCCTCACCTGCTGCACTGGCACCTGTTGGATCTTGCTTTCGAGCCAGGCAATGATATCGAGATACATAAAAGAACGGCCTTCCAGTGGATTGCCTTCGAGTTTTTCCAGTTTTTCTTTCAGCCCTGTAAATGTGGGAACCAGCTCATTTGGTGACAATGAAAATGCCTTTCGTAAAAAACGGAACACTTCTTCTTCTGCCGTACTGAGATTTTTCATCTTGGCCATAAAACGATACACGGAACGCGTAAGATGTTCAAGGAGGCTATCATTTCCCAATTCATAATGCGCTATCAAATGCAGCAAACGCGCATAACATTGCAGGTCGGTACGCAGGTCCATCTTCAGGTGAATGATCTTATTCAGGTAGTCAATTGTCTTTTCATTATCACCGCTTCCAAAATAGAGACACGCGATCTTATAATAAAAAACTAGAACCCGGTGCCTGTCGAGATGCAGCTTATATTCTTCCAGTTTTTCTTGTATATAAGGAACCAGCTCCAACCCTTCTGTAAAACTTCCTTCCAAAAAATGTTTATTGATCTTGGCAATATGCAGATACACAAATGTCTGTATGCGCACATTGGCATTCATAGTGCCTGCATATGAAAGTGCAAACGCTTCAAACAATTGCAGGTCCTCACTAAACTTATCATAATTATTCAGGTTAAAATGTGCACTGATCAAATTATGCATGCCCCTGATGTATTGCCCGGTCTCAATGGTTTTCATCAGTTCTGTCTCCTCAAACAATCCTACCCATTTCTGTGTATAACGGTAATACACCAAAAGATCCTGCAGGATAAAACCATACCAGCAATAAGATTGATAGAGATATAATTTTTCATAAAAGCCCAGTTGCTGAATATCAAAGGAAGGAAGGTTGGTCTCAAAGAAAAGTTTTACCGCTTCCACATCTTTCTCATCCCTTGCATGCCCGTTCTTAATGTACCAGCTATACAATTCGAGTGAAAGGTTTGAGAGTTTGCTAACTAATGAAAGATGACAGATGATATGATCCGATTCTTTACTCAACTCCTCTGCCCTGTTGGCCATACTTCTCGTGATATGCAATGCTTCAATCTTTTTTTCAAAATTGACGGCCTGCAACTGAAAGCTTATCTGGTGATTTGCTTTTGCAGTTTCTTTTAACCTATCAAGTAATCTTAGGCTCTGGTGGTAAAGGCCCTTATTATAGAGTATGCGTGCAAAATCCATCTGCTCATGCAACTGTATATCAATATTATCCTCATCGCTCAATACCCGCATGCTCGACAATACCTGCTTGTATAATTGCGCCTTGATATTGGATAACTGGGGCTTTTTTATGCTCTCGTTTTTCTTCAGCAATGCCTCTTCACCGTACATATCCATCTTGTCCAGTGCATCAAATAATTGCACGGTCTTCAACTCATCCGAGGAGGAGTTGCGGGTGACAAAGAGCTTAAAGTTCCTCTTCTCGCTCTTTTCGAGTGATTTAATGAGTTGAAAAAGGCTGTCTGTACTGCTGTTGGGCATCGTAATTAATTTGTTGCAAATCCCTTATCCACAATGCATTTCAGCCGCATCATACCCTGTTACACAATGTAAAACACCCCCTGTTTTGATTTCTGTCTGGATGCGTTGCTGGGTATATTCGATGGTTGCAGGTTTCCGGGATACCCAAATGTATAAACAACCGGCCCATTTTTAACGCTCAATCTTTGATCATGTCACAAAAACAGGTACACATTTTTGATACCACGCTCAGGGATGGAGAACAGGTTCCGGGCTGCAAGCTCAATACCAAAGAAAAAGTAGAACTGGCATTGGCGCTGGAAGAATTGGGGGTTGATATTATTGAAGCGGGCTTTCCCATCTCCTCTCCCGGTGATTTTGAATCGGTGACGGAGTTATCAAAAATTCTCAAAAAAGTTTCTGTGTGCGGGCTCACCCGGGCAGTGGAGAAAGATATTGAAGTGGCAGCACAGGCATTGCACTATGCCAAACGCCCAAGGATACATACCGGCATTGGCACTTCGGAATATCATATCAAAGGCAAATTCAATTCTACAGAAGATGAGATACTGCAACGCGCCATTCAATGTGTAAAGTGGGCAAAGAATTTTGTAGATGATGTGGAGTTTTATGCCGAAGATGCGGGCCGTACACGCAATGAATACCTGGCAAGAGTAATTGAGGCTGTGATAAAAGCCGGTGCCACTGTGGTCAATATTCCCGATACAACCGGTTATTGTTTACCCTATCAATACGGAGATAAGATCGCATACCTGGTAAATAATGTTCCCAATATTGATAAGGCGATTATTTCTTGTCATTGCCATAACGACCTCGGACTTGCAACAGCAAATTCCATTGCAGGTGTTATCAGTGGTGCAAGACAAATTGAGTGTACCATCAACGGTCTGGGTGAGCGCGCAGGTAACACTTCACTCGAAGAAGTGGTGATGGTAATGAAACAGCATAAAGATTTGGGCTATCATACAAACGTCAATTCAAAACTATTAAATCCTTTGAGCAGGCTGGTTTCCGAGACCATGCGCATGCCGGTACAACCGAATAAAGCCATTGTAGGAAGCAATGCATTTTCGCATTCTTCAGGTATTCACCAGGACGGTTTTTTGAAAAGCGCCATCACTTACGAGATCATTGATCCAGAAGAAGTGGGTGCAGATACTTCAAAGATCGTGCTCACTGCAAGAAGTGGCCGCAGTGCACTCGCTCATCGTTTTCAAAAAATCGGCTATCAGTTTACCCGTAATGATATTGATGTACTGTATGATAAATTTTTAAAAGTAGCTGATAGTAAGAAAGAAGTAGATAATAATGACCTCGTAAAATTAGCCGAAGCGCATGTGAGTGTGGTGGCGTGATGGGATGGGGGATTCGAGATGCGGGATAGAGTGCCGGCACAAAAAACAAATCGTAAATCTGAAATCGTATTTCGTAAATAACACAAATGAAATCATTGTTCGAAAAAGTTTGGCAAAAACACATCGTTCAGCAAATACCTGACGGTCCTTCGGTGTTGTATATCGACAGGCACTTTATTCATGAAGTAACCAGTCCGCAGGCGTTTGCGGGGTTAGAGAAAAGAGGATTGAAAGTTTTTCGTCCAAAGCAAATCGTTGCAACGGCTGATCATAATGTACCAACGCTTGACCAGCATTTGCCGATCAAAGAAGAATTATCAAGGTTGCAAGTAGAAGCATTGACAAAGAATTGTGCGAACCATGGTGTTGAATTATATGGATTGGGGCATCCTTACCAGGGAATTGTACATGTGATAGGCCCTGAGTTGGGTGTAACACAACCTGGCATGACAATCGTTTGCGGCGACAGCCACACTTCTACTCACGGAGCTTTTGGCGCTATTGCGTTTGGTATTGGAACAAGTGAAGTGGAAATGGTAATGGCCACTCAATGTTTACTGCAATCAAAACCCAAATTGATGCGCATCAATATTGAAGGCGAATTAAATAAAGGCGTAGTAAGCAAGGACATTATTTTATATATCATTTCAAAAATATCTGCCAGCGGCGCTACGGGATATTTTGTAGAATATGCAGGAAGCACGATCCGTGGTTTGTCAATGGAAGCAAGAATGACCATTTGCAATATGAGTATTGAAATGGGTGCCAGGGGCGGAATGATAGCTCCTGATGAAACGACTTATGCTTATTTGAAAGGAAAGGCAATGGCTCCTAAAGGCGAAGAATGGGATAAGGCTTTGGTTGAATGGAAAAAATTATATTCTGATACAGATGCAAAATTCGACAGGGAAATAAATATTGATGCGGCAACTATTGAGCCCATGATCACCTATGGTACCAATCCTGGTATGGGTGTTGGCGTTACCGGACATCTTCCGGAAACCAATGAGATCATAGAATCAGAAAGGCCTTCTTATTTAAAGTCCATACAATATATGAATCTAGGTGCAGGCACAAAGATCAAAGGAAGAAAAGTAGATTATGTTTTTATAGGCAGCTGCACCAATTCGCGCATGGAAGATCTGCGGATGGTAGCATCTTTTGTAAAAGGAAAACAAAAAGCAAAAGATGTGGAGGTGTGGATCGTCCCAGGAAGCAGGCAGGTAGAATTGCAGGCAAGAGAAGAAGGGCTCGACAAAATATTTGAAGCAGCAGGTTTTCAATTGCGCCAGCCCGGATGCAGCGCCTGTTTGGGAATGAATGAAGATAAGATCCCTGCCGGTAAATATTGCATCTCTACCAGCAACAGGAATTTTGAAGGAAGACAGGGGCCGAATGCAAGAACATTTCTCGCAAGCCCACTCACAGCAGCTGTTGCAGCGATCACGGGTGAGGTGAGTGATGTGAGAGATTGGCTATGATTTCATCCCGCATATTGCGGGACAGGCTGCAAGAGGCAAAGGAAAATAAGGCGCAAAGATTTTTATAAAACCGATAATAATTGTGAGTGCTGTTATATATAAAAAAGGCTGCTTAGTTGCTGTCTTTCTATAAAAATGACATAAATAAATAATAACCAAAGACCGCGTAGCGGTCACCTGTCTCTAGAAAAAGACATAATAAAAAAAACAAGGCTCCATAGGAGCCGCCTAAATAAAATGAGCAAAGCGATCAATATTATTAAAAACACCTGCGTTCCGCTTCGTAATGAAAACGTGGATACTGACCAGATCATCCCTGCACGTTTCTTGAAAGGAACAAGCCGTGATGGTTTTGGAAAAAATCTCTTCCGCGACTGGCGTTATGAAAACAATGATGAGGCCCAACCTAAGAAAGATTTCATACTCAACAATCCTTCTTTTCATGGAAAGATATTAGTTGCCGGGAAAAATTTTGGCTGCGGTTCTTCGAGAGAGCATGCTGCATGGGCTTTAAAAGACGCAGGGTTTGATGTAGTGGTGAGCAGTTTTTTTGCCGATATCTTCAAAAGCAATGCACTCAATAATTTTTTATTGCCGGTGCAGGTGAGTGACACCTTCCTGCAAAAAATATTTGCCGCCGTGGAAGCTGATCCTACTTCGTTATTGGAAATAAATCTTGCCGATCAGTATATCAGGATCATGGCAACAGGTGAGCACGAAAGTTTCGAGATCAATCATTACAAAAAGACCTGCCTGTTGAATGGCTATGATGATATTGATTTTCTACTCAGCATCAAACCAGACATAGAAAAATTCGAAACACAAGAACGATAAAATCATGAAGAAGAACATTGCAATTATTAATGGAGATGGGATTGGCCCCGAAGTAACAGCACAGTCGATCCGTGTACTGGATACCATTGCGCATAAATTCCAGCATCAATTCCATTATACTTATTGTCTCATGGGCGCAGATGCCATTGACAAGACTGGTAACCCATTGCCCGATGAAACCATTGAAATATGCATCAACAGCGATGCCATCTTATTTGGTGCAATTGGCCACCCGAAATATGATAATGATCCCAATGCCAAAGTAAGGCCTGAACAGGGTTTGCTGAAATTGAGGAAATCATTACAACTCTTCGCCAATATCCGCCCTGTCACTACTTATCGTTCATTGCATCATCTTTCACCATTGAAGGCAAAACAACTGGATGGAGTTGATTGTGTGATCTTCCGTGAACTGACAGGCGGCATTTATTTTGGAAAGAAAGAATTGAGTGAAGATAAAACACAGGCGTTGGATGAATGCACTTATACAGTTGCAGAAATAGAACGTATTGCACACCTCGCTTTTAAAAGCGCGCAGCAGAGAAGAAAGAAACTGACGCTGGTAGATAAAGCCAATGTACTGGAGACTTCCCGTTTATGGAGAAGGACGGTTCAGGCTATTGCTACAGAATATGCAGATGTAGCAGTTGATTATATGTTCGTAGATAATGCCGCCATGCAGCTTATCCTCAGTCCCAAACAATTTGATGTGATCCTTACTGAGAACATGTTTGGTGATATCCTGAGCGATGAAGCCAGTGTACTCAGTGGTTCATTGGGTATGCTTCCTTCTGCCTCTTATGGTGTTTGCACTGCTTTGTTTGAACCTATTCATGGTTCTTATCCGCAGGCAGCAGGAAAAGATATCGCCAATCCGCTGGGCTCTATCCTATCTACTGCCATGATGCTCGATTATCTCGGAATGCCCAAAGAGGCCACCAAAGTAAGAGAGGCAGTTGACTGGACCATTCAAAATGCATTTGTCACAAAAGATATAGACCCTATCAATTTTTATTTCACTTCTACAATTGGCGAACTGGTGAGTGATTATATCAATGACAAGATCGGTGGCGATGTAAATAAAGAAAATGTTGAGTTGCGTAAATCAACTATTATTTAAAAATTAAAATCATGTATTACAACGAAAACACGATCCTCTACCTGAATGGGGAATTTGTAAAAGCTTCTGAAGCTAAAGCGGATTTTTACAGCCAGTCGCTGCACTATGGCTACGGTGTATTTGAAGGCATCCGTTCTTATGAAACGGTGAAAGGTGAAACAAAGATATTCAAAGCTATTGCTCATTTTGAAAGATTGCGTGCATCTGCATTGTCGCTGAATATGCCTTATGATTATACCACACGCGAATTGATCGATGCAACATATACATTATTAGAAAAAAATAATTTAAAGGATGCGTATATCAGGCCACTGGTCTATGCCCCGGCCAATATGAGTTTTAACCTGAATCATGAATCTTTTATCGTGATAGAAGCCTGGAAGATGGAACCTTTTCTTGGAAAAAAATTATTGCGGGTTCGTACTTCCTCTTTCCAACGCCCAAATCCCAAAGCATTTAAAATAGAAGTAAAGGCAACAGGGCATTATGTAAACTCCATTCTCGCCAGCCAGGAAGCAAAAGCCGCAGGTTTTGATGAGGCTTTATTATTGGATATGCATGGTTATGTGGCCGAAGGCCCTGGAGCAAATGTGTTTTATGAAAAGGGTGGAAAGATGTTCACCCCACCTCCTGGAAATATTTTACCAGGAATTACCCGCGATACGCTGATAGAATTATGTGACGAAATGAATATCCCTCTTGAAGAAAAACATTTTACTCCGGCTGAGATGTATGAGGCTGATGCTGCTTTTTTCTGTGGTACAGGAGCTGAAGTGATTGGGATACAATCATTGGACGACAATGCCTTCTGTCTTGAATGGAATGAAACTTTCAGCAAAATGTTGCAGGATGCTTATGCCGACAAAGTAAGAGAAAATCAAAAAGTTTTATTAAATGAGATATTGGGAGTTGAGTAAAGGAAAAAAATAAATACGAATGTTGAAGAACTTAAATAAATATTCCGCCACGATCACACAAGATACTACGCAACCTGCCGCACAGGCTATGCTGTATGGTATTGGACTTACCGATGCAGACCTGGCAAAACCACAAGTGGGAATTGCGAGCATGGGCTGGGATGGCAACACATGCAATATGCACTTGAATGATCTTGCAAAAGTGGTGAAGCAAAGTGTGTGGGACAATGATATGGTAGGTTTGATATTTAATACGATCGGTGTGAGTGATGGCATTAGCATGGGCACAGATGGCATGCGTTATTCTTTGGTGAGCCGCGACCTGATCGCTGATAGTATTGAAACAGTTTGTGGCGCACAATATTATGACGCATTGATCACCGTCCCCGGTTGCGATAAAAATATGCCCGGCTCTGTGATGGCGATGGGAAGATTGAACCGCCCTTCTATCATGTTATACGGAGGCACCATTGCACCGGGACATTATAAAGGACAAGACCTCAATATTGTTTCTGCGTTTGAAGCGTTGGGACAAAAGATCGCAGGTAATTTGAATGATGCAGATTTTAAAGGCATCGTTATGAATTCTTGTCCGGGTGCAGGCGCATGCGGTGGTATGTACACCGCCAATACGATGGCTGCCGCCATTGAAGCATTGGGTATGAGCTTACCTTATTCTTCTTCCAACCCCGCTTTGAGTGAGGAGAAGAAAAAAGAATGTGAGACAGCGGGCAAAGCAATATTGCTGCTACTTGAAAAAGATATTAAACCAAAGGATATCATGACACGCGAAGCATTTGAAGATGCGATCGTTGTGGTGATGGTTTTGGGCGGATCTACCAACGCTGTATTGCATTTGATAGCGATAGCGAAAAGTGTAGGAGTGAAATTATCACAAGATGATTTTCAGGCCATCAGCAATAAAATTCCCGTGCTTGCCGATTTCAAGCCAAGTGGAAAATATTTGATGGAGGATTTGCATCAATATGGTGGTGTACCTGCTGTGATGAAATATTTATTGCAAAAGGGATTGTTGCATGGCAACCGAATAACAGTGACGGGTAACCCACTTGCAGAAAATTTAGCTGCTGTTCCTGATCTTGACTTTGAGAAACAGAAAATAATTATGCCACTTGAATCGCCGTTAAAAGCTACGGGGCATTTGCAGATTCTGTATGGCAATCTCGCCGAAGGTGGCAGCGTAGCAAAGATCAGTGGCAAAGAAGGCAATCGTTTTGAAGGGGCTGCAAGAGTATTTAATGGTGAGCATGACCTGATTGCAGGTATTCAAAGTGGCAAAGTAAAAGAAGGTGATGTTGTGGTGATAAGATATATAGGCCCAAGAGGTGCACCGGGAATGCCTGAAATGCTAAAACCTACGTCGGCCATTATTGGCGCGGGACTCGGCAAATCTGTTGCTCTAATTACTGACGGAAGATTTAGCGGCGGTACACATGGTTTTGTGGTAGGGCATATAACCCCTGAAGCGCATGATGGCGGGTTGATCGGGTTAGTAGAAGATGATGATATCATTGAAATCGATGCAGTGAAAAATACCATCAACCTGAAAGTAAGTGAAGCAATTATCGAAAAAAGAAAACAAAATTGGAAACAGCCATCCTTAAAAGCAACAAACGGTGTATTGTATAAATATGCAAAACTTGTAAAAACGGCCGCAGAAGGATGTGTAACTGACGAGGCGTAACATTTAAATAAAAAACTATGTCAACAATATTAGAAGAAGAAAAGGCAGTTGTTGAATTGCCTCTTCATGAAGTTGCGGAGACAAAAGAATCAACAGGATCACGTGCAGTACTGGATGCTTTTATTGCGGAAGGTGTTGAGACCATCTTTGGCTATCCCGGTGGCGCCATCATGCCTATCTATGATGCTTTATACGATTATCATGACCATCTCAAACATATTCTTGTAAGACATGAACAGGGTGGAATACACGCTGCTCAAGGTTTTGCAAGAAGTTCGGGCAAAGTGGGAGTAGTATTTGCTACCAGTGGCCCAGGCGCTACCAATCTTGTTACAGGTCTCGCAGATGCCATGATCGACAGCACGCCATTGGTATGCATCACCGGACAAGTGTATGCACATTTATTAGGTACTGATGCTTTCCAGGAAGTGGATGTAATCAATATTACCACACCAGTCACCAAATGGAATTATCAGGTTACAGATGCTACTGAAATACCTCATGTACTTGCCAAAGCATTTTATATAGCACGCACAGGAAGGCCCGGACCAGTGTTGATCGATATCACAAAAAATGCGCAGCTACAGAAATTTGATTATGCTGGCTATACTCCTTGTGAACATATCCGCAGTTATCGCCCAAAACCAATCGTTCGAAAAAAATATATTGAACAAGCAGCACAACTCATCAATGAAGCAAAAAAACCTTTTGTAATATTCGGTCAGGGTGTGATACTTGGCAAAGCAGAAAAAGAATTTGAAAAATTTATTGAAAAAGGTGGATTGCCTGCCGCATGGACCATACTGGGTTTAAGCGCATTGCCTACAGAACATCCGTTGAACGTGGGTATGCTGGGTATGCATGGAAATTATGGCCCTAACGTTTTGACAAATGAATGTGATGTATTAATAGCAGTGGGGATGCGTTTTGACGACAGGGTTACTGGGCGACTTGATAAATATGCAAAACAAGCCAAGATCATTCATCTTGATATCGATCCCTCCGAAATAGATAAAAATGTAAAAACAACGGTGGCTGTTTGGGGTGATTGTAAGGAAACATTGCCGCTTCTTACAAAAGCCATTGAAGCCAAACAACATGAAGAGTGGCTGAATAAGTTCAGATCATTCACTCAAAAGGAAACAGAGGTTGTCATAAAAGATGAACTCAATCCAACAAGTGAAGAGTTAACCATGGGTGAAGTGATCCGGATATTAAATGAACTCACCAATGGCGATGCTATTATAGTGACAGATGTTGGCCAGCACCAGATGGTTGCCTGTCGTTATGCAAAATTCAATGAAACTAAAAGCAATATCACTTCCGGAGGTGCCGGCACCATGGGGTTCGCGTTGCCTGCTGCTATCGGTGCAAAATTTGGTGCACCACACCGCACAGTAGTTGCGATCATTGGTGATGGCGGTATACAGATGACAATACAGGAATTAGGCACCATCATGCAAGCAGAAGTAAATGTCAAAATTCTTATTCTCAATAACCGCTTCCTGGGTATGGTACGCCAGTGGCAGCAACTGTTTCACGACAAGCGCTATTCGTTTGTAGATATTGCCAGTCCTGATTATGTGCAGGTAGCAAAAGGATACCATATCAACGGGCAATCTGTTTCTGAGCGCGAAAAATTAGAAGGCGCTTTAAAAACAATGCTCGAACATGATGGCGCATATTTATTGGAAGTAATGGTTGG
>CAISDV010000069.1 GCA_903884185.1 uncultured Chitinophagaceae bacterium
ACGCCAGTGACCACGCTGTATGTGGAAACACCCTGAAAGGTAAACGGCTGTACCGTACCATAGATACCCCGGCCGGTCTGTGCGCTTGCGCAAAATCCTATCGCTATAAAAGCTATTAATGAAATTATCTTTTTCATGTTTTCTGTTTTTGTTTTTAGCTATTTAGTGAGGAATTATGCTGTTAATGCGAACTGATAAATTGGGGTTTCACCTGCATTGCTGATTACTGCTGTCTGGAAGCATACATAAATACCTATCTGCCATTGAATTACGCTATCCTGCGTAAAGCCGTGATTTGCAGAAGCATCTATCTGTGTGCGCCATCCGTGTACCATGTACTCAAGGCCCGGAATCATATCGTCATCAACGATACCATAACCACCTGCATAGTCATCGAAATTACCGCTGCCATCGGAATAAATCTTTGGCATCCACGGTATGTAAGCGAAAGCATTTTGTGGTAATACAAGTGCTACACCATTGGTATATGCGCCTTGTACTGGCACTTCGTTTCCGAGGATAATATCCTCCCAAATGTTGTCCATCCGTCCACCGGCTCCCGGCTGCACAGCAGTTTTATCAAACTGGTAAGCGAGGTTTGTGGCGTTCATTGCACCCTGCGCTACTGAATACTGGAAGTTGGTGTACATCTGCGGTGAAGCAAACACATCATACTTTGAGTAGCCATATTTATTCTGGCGCATTACGCTGGAAATGTCGCTCCATATCTGCGAACTATCGGTAAGCTGCCATGCGTTTGTACTACCGTTCCATGTGGCATTTGAAATGCCTCCCGGATTATAGGTAGTACGGCTCGTAAACAGGTTATTGGTCAACGATATGCGCAAGCGTTCACGAAGGTTACGCTGTGCCTGTGACATTTCATTGTCCCATATCATTTGGTGATCCATCACGTTATCGAAGCCCGTGGTGGTGTATGTGAAAAATTCCTCGGTAAAGGCTATCCACGTAAGTGGCACCTGTGCGGATGCGCCCTGAATACCCGTATTGAAAGCTACCATCGCCGTGCCATTAGTTGATGGCTTACGGACGAACTGATATCCATATACGGGGCGTAGTGTGCTTTCTTTGATGCGCTGGATTTCAGAAACACCCATGAGGTATTTTTGGTTTTCCAAACCAACGGTTAGTACCTCCGTTTCCAGTTCGCGAAGTTCTGCCTTATTGTAGTCAGGATTTACACGGCCCTGATAACCAAAGAGGGTTGAGTCATAATAATTTGTCATGATAGGTTGTAGTTAAATTTATACGCCTAAAAAAGTGTGATTTGCAGTGCAACTGCGGCGCATTGGGTGCAACCCGAAACAGAAAGTGAAGCGCGGCTTCGTGGATGTTCTGTTTATTAAAGGAAGGATGCTTGTATTGCCTTTAACAATACAAAGGTATAATTCTTTTTATTAAATGTCCAAATTTATTTTTCGGCAGGCTAATTAGCTATAAAGGAATCAATGTAAATTTTGTGTCGATAGACGGCAATATGTCTTTCAGTCAACTGAATTTTATCTATCGTGCATACTGCATATGGATATAAATTCGATAAAAATATGAAAGCACTTGGTGATGTGGGGAGTGGTACTATCTGAAATTCAATATGTGGTATTAAATAACCTTCCGTTCTAGTTTTCATTCAAATGCAAGTTTAGCGCGAGCACGTTCTATTGTATTACTGAATGTCATGGGAGTAAAGCGCATACATAAATTGCATCACTACCTAAAAAGTTATAAGATATTAACCTAACTTTACCTTTGTTTTTCCCACTTCTATAAGTTGGAAAGGCTTTGAGATTAATTTGCCATTGTTCTACCTTTGACTTACGCTTACCTGCACCTGTATTGAGTATTTCTCCTGTATGTATCTTCATTCTGCATCTAATTTTTCAATCGAATAAGGGTGAACGTCGCGGGTCAGTTCAGGGTGTAATCTTATTTCGTGGTTAGTCAATAAGCGAACTACACATTTAGCCCATTTCTCAAATGCTTGTTCCTCTGTTAGTATTGTTGGTGACATTGTTCTATGTGTTGGTGAATGTCATTTATTTTTATTAAAAGGCCTCATTGTAAAAGAGAAACCAAAACCGCTATTCCCATTTGACCCGCCATTATTATCGTTCAAAAATAGCCAAAGTATAACAACCCACAATGCGATAATGATTAGAATAAGTGAAATTATCATACCTCAAAGTTAAACAAAAAAGCCATCGGTAGAAACCGATAGCCCTATGAAAAATAAACCTGTGAGAACAAACTTATGCAATTTCTGCGGAAAGTACCTTAAACATTTCCTTTTTTTCCTTTGCTGTTCCGGTTGGCAGTTTCCTGTCCACTTCCTTCATTACATCGTCTGTGGTCTTGAACTTCTTATTACCAACGGCTTTAGCGGGGTTGTGGGTAGGTTTCGGTCCCGCTGGTGTTACGGGTTCAGCGGCTTTTGGTTTCAGCCATCCTTCTTTCTCCGCGAACGTTTTAGCAAGCACATCCTTTGCCGACAGCGGGTTCTCTTTGGCATCATTGAATATCTTACCCGTGGCTTTGTCTTTTAAAGCCTTGATACCACCTTCTTCCACTATCTCAAAGTTGCGTTTGATACGTTCTATCCATTCAGCATCATCGAGGGCTGGATTGCGGTCAGGATGCAGATAAGAACGATATTCGTCATTTATTTCCCTGTCTTTCAACTGGTTTTTAAATGAGATAACCTCTGCATCCTTTGTGTCGATTGTTGCCTGCAAAGCGGTTATCTTATCGTCCTTTGCTTTTATCGCGGCATCATCTGGCACTACTCCGGCATCTTTAACAGCCTTTGCATTGAGGGCAGCAATAACCTTATCCCTGTCTTTGGCATCGGTTGCGCTTAAACCAAGTTTATGATCTGCGTTCATTTTCTTTCCCCAGATTTCCACTTCGGCGGCTGTGTTGGTTTTACGGACATTGCTTTTCAGTTCATCCAAGCCTGCATCGTCAAACACATGCATCTTTGGTATTTCAACGTCTACCTCTCCATCTTTCAATAGTTCGGTAATGGCATCAGGCGCGAAGTTCAACGCCTTCAATAGTTTTTCCTGTGCTGCTTTATTGAGCATAAAATAAATTTAATGGATTAGTAAATAAGCCCCTTAAATGGCTTTAGATGAATCAATAACAAGTCCGGTTGCTACACTTTTACCCATACTCTTTTTGAAAGTGTCGTGTGCCTTGAATGTCAGGCCTGCTTTAACTTCATGTTCAGCAGGGAAGAACCATTGTATAACAGGTTGCCCTTCCTGTCCGTCATTGCGCCAATCCTGTGTCGCATTTAGTGCGTTTGCACTCAATGTGCTTGTGTTCACTTTGCGGATGAATTTACCTACTTCCACGCTTTCGGTATCTGGTAGGCCATTGTCATCATTCATGTAACGCTTTACACGCACCATGTACAAGTCAAAGTCTTTCATCTGCCTTTCCTCGGCTATTTCGGTTTCATCCATTGGTGGCTTTAATGGTTGCTCCTTTCTGTCTGTATTTTTTGGACGTGCCATATAATTGGTTTTGGTTAAGAAATCTTTTTCATTTGTTTACCCAACTTCTGATAAACTTTACGTTTAGCCTTGCGCCGTTGGCGGGACTTGATTTTAATTTTGCTCATTGGTATTCAGATTGATAGAATTTATAAGGGCTGGCTATGTATTCATTAAAATATCTGCCGTTTCCGACATTTCAATGTCAAAATGATTAGAACATATAGTTCCTGCATATACTTCATAAACAAGTTCATGCGGTGTTATCTTGATAGCAGTTACTATACGTGGCATTTGCTCTTTATCTGTTTTGAGATAAATAATTTGACCTAATGGAAATTTATTGTCGATATTTATCATGCTGC
This sequence comes from uncultured Chitinophagaceae bacterium, assembly GCA_903884185.1. GTDB lineage: Bacteria > Bacteroidota > Bacteroidia > Chitinophagales > Chitinophagaceae > CAISDV01. The sequence goes on from CAISDV010000069.1 coordinate 3,881, forward strand.
CTGTATCATTTTGGTACTTTCTGCTTTCATTACATCGGCTCGAGTATATCCAAACACCCCATCGGAGCCTCCACCTTTCAATGTAATATCCTCGCCGTTAATGTCGGTAACTGTGAACGTTTGCCCTGCGTGTTCTGGCTTCTTTTCTCGGCCTTTAACAATCTTTACGCTGTCATCTACATTCAAAATATCACCTGTATTGGTAATGAGCTGGTTACTCTGCATAGCATCGGCTACGTACTTACCTGTAACATAGTCGCGCAATTTTGCCCGTAATATATCCGCCCCACCTTCATCCGGCACACTTGCAATATCATAATCGTCTAATGTGCTGGTCCACTCGTCAAAGTATTTCTTCTCCAGGCGGCTTACCATTGGTAGTGTTTGGTCGATCCAAATAACACCTACCTGCTCATGTACGAACGGTTCAACTTGAATTAACAGATTAAACTTACGCGAAAGCAATGGATTATTATTGTATTTGTTTTCTATGTACTCTTGTAGCAGGCTGTCCAGTATTGACATTGGCGCGAATGATGCAACGGCTTTCGTGTATCTGTCCCAAGTGGCATCAGGGCTTTCAATCATGTAGCGATCACCACCAAGGATAGCGCATCCGTCATAAGCATCTCGGTATATGTACCACCCACAAGTATCAGCTATGAATTTCATGCAACTACACATCCACTCACTGAATTTCTTTAGTGCATCATGTTTTGGTTGCTCATTCATTTGCGCTTCGTAAGCAGTACTGCTCACGTTTCCACCTTTTCCGGCCGGTTTAACTTGCAGGCCATTTTTTTGTACCCGACTTACTCCCCAAGTAGTGTATTCAAAGTAATCTTCCAATGTCATGCTGTTATCGTGCATGAATTGTAAAGCCTCAACTGCCGGGGCTACTATACCCATTGGCGGGTTTGGTACGTTCTTTCCATCTTCTGCCCTGTAATCAACCGCTACCACATCTGCCTGCCGTAAGAATGGTAAATGTCCACTCCCATTACATTCAGGGCATGGATTGCCTTTTATTTCCTTTTCACCGCTGCATGTAGGGCATGGACTTAGCTGCATCCATTCTTTTGGAAACGCCTGCCGTGCATAAGCGAGGTTGTAAGTACCCACGCTGAACATATAGCTATTCAGCAGTTCTACTGATGGGCTTAATGCGCTGTCCATCGTTTCTCCGTAGCCGTAAATGTCGCTTATCACCATTCCAGGTACATAGCCGAACTCATTGGGTATTTCTGATTCAATGGTAAAATCAAATGCATTGTTCTTGCCTTTCGTGATTACCAGTCGATCAAATGCATCGTCAATTACGCGG
>CAISDV010000070.1 GCA_903884185.1 uncultured Chitinophagaceae bacterium
AAATGCATCTAATGCCAATAAGAAAAAAATAGAGTGGGGGAGCCAGATCAGGAGTTATGTTTTCCATCCCTATAAAATGATCAAAGACCACCGCACAGATTATGAAGTTGGCAATGTGCAACCGATAATGGATGGAGAGTTAGATGGTTTTATTAAAGCGTACCTGATGATGGAGAAGGAGAGTGATGCGGGATAGGGGATGGGGGATACGTGATTGGAGATGTGGGATTCGTGATAGGGGATGTTCGTTATAAATTATGAGTTATAAGTTATGAGTGGAGGGATACGCGATTAAAGAAATCGTAAATCAAACCTTATTCATCAACTTCTGTATAAATTCCTTCAGAAACTTAGACAGGTCATTCACCTTATTCAAAGGAAGTGTTGCTGAGCGGTCGAACACATCATGGTAAGCTTTGATCCCTCCCAATGTATAAAAGAAAAAAGCAGGCACCCCTTTCTCTGTAAATAAGTAGTGATCACTATTGGCGGCCTTTCCCCGTGCATTTATCGCAGCCAGGTAATGGTGCTGGTTATTGATATCCTGCATCCACTGAAACTGCTTCGGGAATTCAGTTGCATTCACAACAGTGATACCTTCTTCACCAGTTCCTTCCAGGTCAAGATTGATAAGAAAAGAGATGTTCTTTAAAGGGACCAACGGGTGCTCAGTGTAGTATTTTGAACCCAACAGGCCTGCTTCTTCCCCTGCAAAAGAAATAAAGGCAATAGAAAAGGGTTGTGGATGTTCTCCGTAATATTTTACCAAGTTCAATAGAAGGCTTGTTCCGCTTGCATTATCGTTTGCACCGGGGAAATATGTTTCACTGCCCATACCGCCCAAATGATCATAGTGCGCAGTGATGAAAATAAAAGAATCAGGCACAAGTGTCCCTTTCACATACCCGCAAATATTGGCTGTTTTAAAACTCTTAATGAACTTATTTTCAATAGTTACTTTAATGTCTTTGGGAATACCATTCAGGCTTTTCGCATCAATACTGATACCGGTAAAATTCTGTACTTCAGGTGCCACATCCCATGTTAATTTCCTTTCAACCTTTACGATGATCCTGTTAACCTGGTCTACAAACTGTGTGCTGTCTTTTTGTAAGAGCTTGCCCGAACCATTCACAGCCTGGCTTTCAGGGAAAACAATAAAATCTTTACCTGGTTCTAACTTAGAGCCATTTATGTATAGTTCCATTTTACCCGGAAATGTATTGACCGGATATGTAAAAGGTTGCATGAGGTCTTTTCCATCCAATGGCTGCAGTCCAAATTGTTTAAATTGAGTATTGATAAATCCTGCAGCTTTTTCCATCCCATTGTTTGTGTAGCCACGTCCCCAGAAATATGGTGAAGTAAGTGTATCCACCATCTTCCGTATAAAAAGTGAGTCCTGCCCATTTGCAATAAGCGAAATGAACATTAAGGTTGAGAGCAGCAGCTTTTTCATTTGAAACAAGTTTAGGGGTTGGGAGGCAGCATGAAATTACTAAAGTTTATGAGTTGTGGGATCCGTGATACGAGATACGGGATGTGAGATCGGAGATACGAGATCTAACATCGTACATTGAAAGGGTTAGGAGTTATAAGTGATAAGTTATGAGTTGTGGGTATTTCACTAAGTGCACATATGAAGGAAAGAGGGAGTCGCGAATTTAAAGAAATCGTAAATCGTATATCCTAAATCGTAAATTAATTAGCTATTTACTAATAAATCACCCTATTTCCCTGGTAAAATATCATTTCTCGACTTAGGTCGCTTCTCTTCCAGCCACTCAAATTTACGAACCCGTATGGCTTTATGATCTACCTGGCGCATAGGAGACATTACTCCATTCAAATTATTTACAAACACCACTTTCTGAGGCTTACTATTCTCGAAATAGGCATTGATCACATCTGAGGCGGATTGGTTCACCCCTACAAACTTCTTATCATCATCCTGTGCATAATAAACATTCTCTGCAGGGCTTCCCTTGGTTCGCAGAAAACTGATCTTGCCATTGGTGAAATAACCATTGATGGTTGTTCCCCTTACCTGGTTAAAAAATCCACCGCCTACATCACTGATGGCCATTGCATTCTCAAAAACATATAAACGTTCAGGCTTTTTATTTTGTGTGAAGAGATAGATCGTATCACCTGTTATTTGGTTGCCTTCTGCCCATGCTATGGGATGTTTGAACAACCTGAAAACAGAATCCCGCAATGAATAGAACATACTGTCGCCAATTGCCTGCAATGAATCAGAAAATACTTTTACATGCGAGTATGCCTGAAAATACCTGTCACCACTGCTGTCTGTACCAATATGGTATTTCCCTTTTGTTGTATCGCGTATAAAAGGCACAAAGGTTGTTTTCATTAATTCTGATAATCTTTCTGAACGAAGTGTATCAGCCCCAATTAAAATAGTATCGCCTTGCTGCTTGATGTATAACACAGGAGAGTCTATTGCAAGAAATGAATTTGTCTTCCTGTTATCCATGATAATACCTGCTGTCAGGTCAAACCCTCCAACAGAATCTTTGCTTCTGTATATCGCATGGCCGCGGTATGAGCCAAGATGTGTACTGTCGTTGATCGATATATCATCCGCAGTAAAAGTATAGGTACTGTCTTCAATAATAGCCCGTTTGTGCAGTTCTGCTTTCTTTTTGTTCAGGTCGTAAAACCCATCGCTTGTTATAATTTTACTTTTACCATTATATATAGTGGTAGGCACCACAAACGTTGCAATGTTTGTATTAGTATTGTATAAAAGTGTATCGGTATAGACTTTATTTTGCGGATCAATCAAAACAACTTTCTTCTTAAAATATACATCTCTTGTTTCCCCATAATAATAGCCTTCGGTGCTGGTTAAGGTTGTTTTGCCATTTACTACTTTACCGCCCTTGAAGTAGGTGCCTATCTTGGTCTGAGTATCATATTCCAGGATATCAGTTGTGAGTATACCCTTCCCGTCTGATAGTTTTACATGTTTGTTCAGGAAAGCTTTTTTCTCTTTGCCCAGGTATTTCAAATAGTCTGAATAGATCTGTACACTGTCGGCATCGTTAATATGAATATTCCCGAAAGCCTCAATCACATTGGTTTTCTGGTCAACCACCATACTATCGGCATAAAATATTGTCTTACCCTGTTGTACAATGGCATGCCCAACCAATGAAACAAACTGCCCTGCAGAATCCCTGTTCTGAAAATTATATTTATCCGCGTGAATGATGTTGATACCCTTGCCACCGGTAGTATCTGTTGCATTTTGTGCAAGGCTACACTTTGATGCGGTGAGCAACAATAAAAAACAGGCGATCTTTTTTACAAAATTCATTGTTAATGCTTGGTACTGTCATTCAAAGGCGCCATCAGAGGGCCTGTCTTGTCTTTCTTTCCAAAAACAGAAATATTTACATAACGTTTGGGGTGTGCACGCAGGTCGTCCATTAATATATTGGCGCTGCGGATGGTATTTGTGAGGTTATTGTATAATGCTTTATCATTCATCAGCAAACCAATGGAACCATCAGTTGAATTCAGCTTTCCAAGAATACCATTCATTCTTGATACAGCGCTTTTCAGGCTGTCAACCGTTCCGGCGATATCTGCTTTTGCCAAATGATCAGTTGTCTTCTGAAGATTATTCAATGTCTGTGTTACCTTATCATTATTATCAGAAAGATTTTTGGTAAAACTGCTCATGTTACTCATTGATTGGGCAATTGAGCCACTTTGTTCGTTCAGCATCTTTTGAATGGAAACAGATGATGCTGCCAGTGCAGCAGTGGTCTGGTTCATATTCAATATTGTTTCCTGCAAATTGTGTTTGGTATTGGGATCGAAGATGGAACCTACATTTTTGAGTACGCTGTCTAATGAATGAAGGGTGTTTTTTAACTGATCTGCTACAGGCGCCACTTTATCTGTGAGCCCATCCAGCAATCCCGGGGAAGCAGAAGTAAGCAATGTATCGCCGGAATGCATAAAATTACTGTCTTTACCCAAAGCAATACTGATACTGGGTGTACCTAATGGATTGTCTTTGATGGAAGCAATAGAACTATGTGGAATATTATAAGCGCTCTTCAGCTTAATAGTAATGAGTATCTTTTTCAGGCTGGCATCTTCATTCTCAATTTCATACACACTTCCCACCTGGAAACCATTAATATAAACGGGGTTAGATACCATCAATCCCTTTGCATCGGGATATTCGGCGCAAAGAAAGTTCCCCGTCTTTAAGATACTCCTGCCTTTCAGAAAGTTAAAGCCAAGTATCATAAAAGTGATGGCTATCGCGGTCAATGCCCCCACTTTTGTTTCGTTCGATATCTTCATAAGTTACAAAACTAAGGTTTTCAGGGATGGGCTGTATTACCCGCAGTCTTCTTGTCCAATGAATATTTATACCGCTTCAGGGCCTTTACTATCACATCTGCGATCTCCTGTTGGCCTTTCTCACTGTTCAGGTAATCTTCTTCTTCAGGGTTGGAGATAAAACCCGTTTCCACTAAAATAGCGGGCATAGCCACCGCCTGTAATACCCAAATACCTACCGGCCTTTGCTTGGCTTCACGGCTAACACGGCCCACTTTTACAAACTCATCTTCAACTGTCAGTGCCAGGTTACGGCTGCGCTCTGCATATTGCTGTGTCTTTAAAGAATATAAAAGCACTTTGGCAGGATCACCTGATTCAATCTCTCTCATTTGTTTTGCCATAGAGCTGTCCATATACAAATCTTCATTCTCTTTCAGGGCTTTTTCTTTGTCTTCATCCTTACCTATTCCCCATATGTATGTTTCCGTTCCTTTTGCAGTGCTGGGGGTTGTCCAATATTTATACTGCATCACTTTCTTGGTTAAGGTCTTGCCCTTTCTTTTATATGTAATTGTTTTATATCCTATAGGTTCTTTGTGCTGAACAAACCGGCCTGCATCGTTACAGTGAATTGATATAAAAAGGTCGCCTTTTGCATCGTTGGCTTTTTCAGCCTTTATGCGTGGGTTATCGAATACATCCGTAACCCGTGTCATTACTACATCTACTTCTGACATCTCATTATTGATCGTTTTCTGTAATTTCAATGCTACTGCCAGCGCCACATCTTTTTCATGCGAATAAGCACCTCCAGCGCCAAAATCCTTCCCCCCATGGCCTGCATCAATCACCACTCTTCTCAAAGATTGTTTCTGTGATCTAAGGGAACTGACAGGCGCAAAAGAACAGATTGCAAGTGCAATAAAGGTTAACAAAAGCGATGCAGCATTCTTTCCTCGCGTCATATCAATTAGTTAAAGGGTTATAGTTATCGTACTATTTACAGCGAAGCGCCTATTTTTGCCCATATAATATGAGCTATACCGGTAAAATTAACGTAAAAACCAGTGCGGGTATTATGGCCGCGGCCTGCCTGCTCATATTTTCACTTCAATTAACAGCCCAGGACAGCTCTTTTCGCAGATCATTAACAGCCACAAAGGACACCACTGCTTCAAAGATCAAAATAGTGGGGGATATCATCAAAGGAAAGGATACGGGCAGGATAAGAAAAACCGACACCATCAATGTTTCCAGAGACTCATTGACCTCCCCCGTAAGTTATACAGCCCAGGATTCGGGGGTATTGATCATTCCTACCCGGCAATTTATCCTTTATGGCAAAGCCACCGCAGACAGTAAAGGGATGAACCTGAAAGCAGGAACGATCGATTACAACCAGGAAACACAACTCATCAAGGCTTATAATAAGGTTGACAGCAACAGTAGTATACTGGATAAAGCGAAAATGGACCAGGGCGATTTGAAGTCAATGAGCGACAGTATCATTTTCAATATGAAGAATTTCAAGGGGCTTACAAAGAATACGTATGTCCAGCAGGGAGAAATATACATCAACGCAGAAAGGCTGAAGAAAATTGATAGCAATACTTATTATGCCTACCGTGCAAGATTCACTACCTGCAATCTTGATACACCGCATTTTGCCTTCCGGACACGAAGGATGAAAATGATCTCAAACAAATTGGGTATCAGCGGCCCTACTTCTGTAGAATTTGAAGGAGTGCCTATCCCGATAGGTATCCCTTTTGGTATTTACCCTTTGAACACAGGAAGGCATTCGGGTATCTTACCACCACAATTTACCCAGAGCGAAGATTTTGGATTAGGGCTGGAAGGATTAGGGTTTTATAAAGTGTTGAATGATTATTCGGATGTTACCATCCGCTCCAATATTTATTCCTATGGTGGGTGGAGCCTCAATATTAGCCCCGAATACATTAAACGGTATAAGTACAATGGGCGTTTCAGCATCACTTTCCAGAATAATAAATTGCTCAACCGCAATTTCATATCCAAAGATGAATATAATACCACTAAATCTTTCATGATCAACTGGTCACATTCGCAGGACACCCGCTCCAGGCCAGGTACCAGTTTTTCTGCCAGTGTAAATTTCGGTAGTACACGTTTTAACCAGTCGCTACTGAACAACCCGATGCAAAATTTCCAGAACCAGTTAAGTTCTTCTATCAGTTATAGCAAGACCTGGAATGGAAAAGCAAACCTCACACTCAATATCAACCATAGCCAGAATAGTGTTACAAGATTAGTAAGTATGAGCCTGCCTACAGGAACTTATACACTCAACACCTTATATCCATTCCAGAAAAAAGATAAAGTGGGCACCCCTAAATGGTACGAGAATATTGGTATTGGTTATAGTGGCAATTTTACCAACCAGATCAATTTTTATGACACTGCCTTTAGTTTGAGGCGCCTGCTGGATACTGCACAATGGGGAGTAACGCACAGCATTCCTATCTCATTAACACTTCCCTCGCTGGGTGTGGTAACGCTGGCGCCGTCTGTGTCTTATAATGAACACTGGTACGGACAGAAAATATCACGCAGTTGGGATAGCGCAAGAAACAAAGTAGATACTTTGATCTCGAAAGGTTTTTATGCAGCAAGGCAAATGAGTTTTGGTATCAGTGCCAATACAGCGGTTTTTGGTACATTCAAATTAAAGCATGCAACTATCCGCCATGTGATGCGTCCAAGTATCTCAATGAGTTACCAGCCTGATATGAATAGCCAGTTCTATCGTACAATACAAGTAGATTCATTAAAACATACGCTTCGTTTTTCGCAGTTTGATGGAGTGGTACCAGGAGCATTCGGAGAAGGATCTTTTGGAGGTGTTGGTTTTGGAATTGATAACAGCCTTGAAATGAAAGTGAAAGATAAAAGCGATACCTCGGCTACGGCATATAAAAAGGTAAAGCTCATAGAGGGTTTTGGGTTCACTTCCTCATATAACCTGATGGCAGATAGTTTTGCGCTTTCCCCTTTTAATTTATATGCCCGAAGTACTTTATTTGGCAACGTAAACATCTCAGCCAATGCTACAATGGATCCCTATGAAGTTGACAAGTTTGGTTACAGGGTGAATAAGCTGCAATGGAACGATCCCAAACACTTTAGCCTGGGAACCATTACCAATGGAAGTGTTGCCATTTCCACTTCCTTTAAAAGCAAATCAAAAGACCCGAAGAAGGACAGTGAAAAATTACCCGATGATCCTTTTATGACGCCTGATGAACAGCAGCGCCAGTTACAATATGCAAGAAGCAATCCTGCAGAGTTCACTGATTTTAATATCCCGTGGACATTATCTCTATCGTATTCACTCAGTTTCTCTAAATCTTTGAGGCCAGATAGTACAGGTGCTTATTCTTATGTTACACAAACTTATTCCAATATCAATTTTAGTGGCGACTTCAGCCTCACTGATAAATGGAAGATAGGAGGTAATGGTTATTACGACATGAATTCAGGCAAACTGCAACAGTTCAGTATGTTTATTTCGAGGGAAATGCATTGCTGGCAACTGGCTATTAATATTACACCTATTGGATTGTATCATACATTCAGTATTACCCTTAGCCCTAAATCAGGGATATTGCGAGATTTGAAGATCAATCGAACAAGAACTTTCTCTAATTATTGATTGTTTCACGCCCGTCCGAACGCCCGCCTTAATGACGCAGTCGGGCAGGGCATAGCCGGGCGGGCAAAGACGCAAAGGGGCAAAGGGTTTAGAAATTTCTTTGCGCCTTATTTTTTCTTTGCGTCTTTGCGTGAAAAAAAATACTATTGATTTGCTAAATAATGATCTCGCATCAGAATAAACACTTTTTCCTTCAACTCCTTTGATGAGATGCCCGCTGAAGAAACAGGTGCAAGAAAATGCATTTCTAGTCGTATGGGAAGCAGGTAAAATGAACGGTCAATAGGCATGGCTTCTTTTGTATGAAAGATCACTGCGGGTATAATGGATGTTTGTGTATCTACTGCCAGTTTAAAAGCGCCGTCATAAAATATTTTCAATGGCTCTTTGGTACGGTTACGGGTTCCTTCGGGATAGATACACATGTGCATACCCATTTGCAATACTTTTTTCATGGCATCATAACTTTTCCTGCGGCTCTTATCGCTGTTCCTGTCAAGCAATACGGAACCCTTCCTGTAAAACCATCCAAAGAGAGGCGCTTTTGCAAATGATGCTTTTGCAATTGTTTTATTAGGGCCTGGAATATACGGTGCAGATAATGGTATATCCAGTAATGCATTGTGGTTACAGGTAACGATATATGCTTTGCTCACAGCAAAATTTTCTGCACCTTTTATCTTAACAGGGCAACCAATTAAGAACAACCATACATCCATCCATATTTTAGCAATATTGCGGAATACAACTGAACTCTTTGGTTCGGGTATGAGATAACAACACATCGATGGAATAAAAATGATTAAAAAGGTAGCAGCAAAACTTAATATGCCCCATAGCGCCCATATACGTGCAAATATGTCTTTAATGATCTTCATAAATAATTGGCATATTCATTATTAAATCTAACTAGAAATGATAGCCACAGAAACACAGAGGCTATTTCAATCCCTCCTTCTTATTCTCTGTGTTTCTGTGCCCGCCCGGCTAAGCCATTCGGACGGGTCTCTGTGGCAAATTTTTCTTTCAATTAATCGTCCAGTCAACCGGCTCTATTCCCTTTTTCATCAGCCATTCATTTGCCCGGCTAAAATGTTTACATCCAAAGAAACCTTTGTCTGCGCTGAAAGGAGAGGGGTGTGCTGCTTTTAAAACATGGTGTTTCATCTCATCTATCAGTACCTGTTTCTCCTGTGCAAATCTTCCCCACAGCAAGAATACCACTCCTTTTTTTTCTTCCGATATTTTTTTGATCACAGCATCAGTAAAATCCATCCAGCCTATCTTACTAAGGCTTGCGGGTTCATTGGCACGAACAGTTAATACTGCATTCAACAGTAATACCCCATGCTCTGCCCATTTGGTAAGGTTGCCTGTTTTAGGGATGGGCATGCCAATATCATTTTTTAATTCTTTATAGATATTCACTAATGAGGGTGGGGGTGGAATGCCATCGGGTACGCTAAAACTCAATCCCATGGCTTGTCCAGGCCCATGATAAGGGTCCTGCCCAAGTATCACCACTTTCACTTTATCAAAAGGTGTTTTATCAAAGGCATTAAAGATCAGTGGCCCCGGTGGGTAGATCGTTTTGCCCGTAGCCCTTTCTGTTTTTAGGTGAATAGCTATTTGGAGGAAATAGGGTTTGGTGAACTCGTGTTCCAATACCTTTTTCCAGCTTGCTTCGATCTTTACATCCATGTTATGTTATTCTGGAACGAATGTACGGCTGTTCATACATTCTTTGGTATGAGTTTGCGGGTATCGGACCTCACCCTCATTCCCTCTCCAAAGGAGAGGGACGTTAGAGCCCGGAACCCTCTCCTCCCCGGAAAGTTGAGTGAGATTAAGTCCTTATTCATCATTCCTGAAAATAAAGAAGCCGGTCAATTTTTGACCGGCTTAACTCATACCTTATAACTTATCACTCATAACTATTCTTCAATTCTTTCTCCTAAGGTTGGGGCTTGGTGGAGGAACTGCATTTGGGCCTTCCTCTTTTGTTAGTTTTAGGTCAACCATGTTACCATCCCCTTCTCCGCCATATTGAAAGATGATCCTGTCTTCATTGATCCCTTCTTTATCCACCAGGTATCTTTTTACAGCATTTGTTCTGTCCCAGCTAAGTTGCTGCGCCTTCTTATTCTCGTTGCCATAGCTCTGTACGATCACATTCATATCGGCATTTGACCTTACAATTGATGCTGCAGCTTCTGCCATGGCAACACCGTTGGTACCCAGCGAAATTTTTGAACCAACAAATGGAATGCTTGGCATATTTGTTTGCGCAACTGAAAGTAGCGGAGCTGCAAACACCAAAAAGATGAATAACAATTTTCTCATGAGAGGGTATTTTGGTCATACGCTAATCCAGCCAGCTATTGGTCTTGCGCATCTGTGAAATTAACAATTTGATCTTATCAATCAAATATTTTTTTAGTTCGTTGCTGACAGCCTCTGCCTGGACATTTATCTTTGCAAGTTTGCCAAATTTCTCTTTTACTTTCCCCAGCTCATCAAACGATTTTTTCTCTTCTGCACCAAAAGGGAAATGTTTCTTTTTTAACAGCTCTTCGGTTTGTGCGCATTGATCAAAATAATCGGAGAATACTTCATTCATTCGCTGGCACGAATCTGCAACACTTTTCAAACCGGCAAATACAGCCGAGTTTTTGTCTGCTGTTTCCAGCACCTTTTTTAATGTGGTCATCTGGTAGATCAGTTCCTGGCGCAGCGAATCGCCCAATTTTAATTTTAAAGAATATTCACGGTCAAATACAGGTATTTCATCAGAATACTTTAATGAATTCAGGGCGCTGCCGCCACTATTCCCCAGGTCATAAATGGTTTTACCCAATGCCGAGATACCGGCTGCCATAGAATATAATGGGATGGTAGTAGTTACTTCTTCGGCTGCACTGCAAATATCTTCATGATAAATAAAACAGATCTTGGGTACCAGTTCATTATTAAATTTATTGCAGGCCTTTTCAAATTCAGTGCTGGTGGATGGCCTGTTCATAATGGAATTGAGTTCCATATAACTGGCAGAATACACTTCAAATTGTTGTGTGGCTTTTTGATTTCTGAGTGAAGCTTTTTGCTGCAGGAACACAAGAAAGATAGGGATGCCTATTGCCAGAAGCCCCACCAGCCTGAAGAACAGGTCTATCTTATCCTTCTTAGAATGACTTGGGGGTTTGGGTTCTGCTGTATGTTTCTTAAGGGTAGGCTTGCCTTCCGCATCATATTCAAATTCTTTTTTTGTCTCTATCCATTGATCATCTGCCATACTTTATTTTTATTGCCGTGAGAATAAAAGATCGTTATATCATTGAAGTAACAGAATCTATTATCACTTGAAAGATACCTTGTTTAAATGCATCAATTTTTGCAAGCGCCAATCCTGCCTGTGTCAGTGCATCCATTTGAACCAGGTCAGCGTCTGCCAATAATAAACCTGCAAATTCATCTTTTGTTAACTGGCCTTCGGCTAACATTTGTGTACGCCTTACCAGGTTACTTTTAATAGTAGCAAACAACCCCTGGGCATCTGAGACAGCGTTTGTAGCCAGTTCCGTAAGATTTGTTTTGGCATAGTCAACCACTTTGCCTTCGATAGTGGAAATAATGGTTTGAATGTCGATGCTCATAAGATCATTTAATAAAATTGATAAATAGGTATCACTTTTTTTCTTTGTTTTTTCCGTTCTCCAGTTGGATGATCTTGTCCATGATCATTCCAAAGGTTTCTTTGTATTCAGTACTGGCGCCCTTTGACAATTTCTTCTCTTTCTCCCAAAGCTGTAAAAAAAATTTGTAAGAATGGCTGCCCGAAAGAAGTATTTCATACTGACTGGTAGAAAGCGAGTTCAAGTCTTTGCCTTTGCTATACTCCATTGCTTTCTGAATTTCGATGGTTACCATGCTGATATCGGCATTGGCGGCTGTAAATTCTGTAGTGGCTGCTTTATCCAGCAGGTTTAGCAGGTCAACTTTTATTGAGACCGCTTGTGAATAAGCGCTCGCATCATATAAAGCTATCAGCGGTTTGCATCCTGCAAAACTGATCACTATCAATAAACCGGTGAGAAATGTTCTTAACCTTGATTCCATTCGTTTCATAGTCTTATTTATTCTCTGTTGTTTTCAGTGCTACATAGGTACCGGCGCTCAATCCTAATAAAACAAGGTTATTGTCTGTGATGATGGGTAGGATACCACTGATCTTATCAACGCTTGCCATTACAGTGGCATCCGGGATACCCTTGTAAGTGCGGTAGATGAACCAGAGGCCGAAAATAAAATTAAAAAGGAATGCTTGTAGCCGGTGGATGCTTACCCCATTATTATCAGATAAGATATCCATCAGGAAGCCCTGGCCGGAATGATTTACACTTATATCATTACCCGAATCAGGCGGGTTTTGTTTATCAGAGATATCTATCAATCGGGCAGAGAGAGTAGTGAGTGTACCTATGCCCAGCAGGATCAATGTTGACCTGTCGAAAGTGGGCACTTGTCCTGAAGCTATGACAATGCTGATAAAACCGGCAATAACAATAAAGCTCCACCATACCATTTGTACCCTTGAAAAGCTATATGGTTTTGGAGAGGCGATGCTGGAGTCTGACATACAAGAATACAGCTTATGCAGCAGGATGGCTATGGCAAGGAAGGCTGCCAGTGCCAGTAAATAGATAATATGGTTATTCATTAGCTATGATTTAAATGATTATGTATGATTAAACTGATGGGAATGATTATCGATGATTGAAATGATTGAATAATTTTTTTCTTGAAAAGATTTTACTTAAAGGATGTATCGATGATGTCAAATGGAAATTTAGATCCCGGTGATAAATTATATGCCCGGTTCATCATTACCCGGGAAGATCTTTTTATATACATAGTTACGCTATCATTATGCGATTGTATTTTCTTCATTAAAATATCAATTTTTTTTTGGGCATTATCATAGTCATTTTTCAACCGGCTGATTTCTTCCAGCAATGTACGGTTTTCACCGGAGGCATTATTATTGGAAACATCAATAGTATTTCTTTTTGTAAGAAGAGAATCAAGCTCGGTTTGCAATTGGGTTTTATCTGATGCCAGGTTTTTATTCTCATTTTCCAGGAATTTATCAGGTATCCATGGACGGGAATTGATAAAGGGGATGGAAAAGCCCGAATGCAAGGCCTTTGGATCATTGGTTGCTGATTTCGGTTGATTGCCGGTTGAAATAACAGAATACCCTGCCTGTATGCCGTTGGCAGATGTGTATAGCATCACAATATTCAGGATAATAAAAATGGCCTTCTTTGGCTGGGTTTTTTCTTTGATCATTTTACTGATAAGAAATATACCGCATACAATAGAAAGCAATAAGGAAATAACAAATGTCCAGGTAGAATAATTGTCGGTAGCTTTTACAAATAATAAATGCAGTAAGCCATAAAGAATATTGGTGGCTACCCAGATAGACATGGATAGGGTTGGCAGGGTGATCCCTTTGTCGGATGTTACAATTTCTTCTTCGTCAGACATGGTATTAATTTTAAATGAAAAATGATATAAGCTCCTTATAAGATCATTCCCTGATCAAAAAGAGGAAAATATGATAAATAAATGCACTGCGATAAATATAGACCTTACATTTTTCTGAGCCAAGTAAAAATCACAGGTATTTTATACAAGAAAAAATACTGTATGTTACTGGTAAGAAACATACATCCTGTCTGGCAGAGTCCTCGTGCAACTCATAACTTATCGCCCATAACTTATAACTAATGAAACGATTATCTTTATCCCTCAATCCTGCCACTAATTGTGACCCAGGATGGCAGCGCCATAAAAAGAATCAATCAATATAAATCAATTAAAATCAACTTATTAAGAAAATGATAGCGCTTATATTTTGTGGTGGATATGGTTCACGTATGAACAATGGCCAGCCGGGTAAACTAAAGCCCTTATTAAAAGTGGGTGGCAAAGCCGTATTAAGGCATATTATCTCCATCTACCAGAAAGGGGGCGTAAGAGATTTTATACTACTGGGTGGTTATAAGATAGATGAACTGCAAAAGTTTGCTTCCACCATTAAAAACAAACGGCTGAATATAAAAGTGGTAGATACCGGCGAAGGCACTCCAACCGGTGGCAGGCTGTTACTGGCAAAGGGGCAAATCCCCGAAGGGCCTTTCTATTTAACCTATGGCGACAGCCTCACCAATTACAGCATAGCAAAGAGTAATACACTGAAAGAAACCACCGGCAGCGACCTGGTAGCTTCTGTTTATTATAAGGCGCTGGAATACGGCGTACTGGATATTGATCCACAGCAAACAGTCAAAGGTATTTTTGAAAAGACCTATACCGTTCCTATTAATGCCGGTTTTTATACGCTGGACCATCGCATATTTGATTATATACATTCAGTAGAAGACTCATTCGAAATAGATACACTGCCAAGGATATTAAAGGAGGGGAAACTGAAAGTGGTGGCTTATCCTATTGATTTCTGGCACCCGATGGATACCCCGGCAGACAGGAAGAAGTTGGATATTATTTTAAAATCCGATCCAAGTATACTATACAGATGAATGGAAGACCTGAATGCAGTTTGAACTATATTCCTTTGTTTCACGCCCGTCCGAACGTCTTGGCCGGGCGGGCAAAGAGGCAAAGGGGCAAAGTCGCCAAGGAAAACTGAAGAAAAATCTTTGCGCCTTATTTTACTTTTCCTCTTTGCCCGCCCGGCTATGCCCTGTCCGACTGCGTCATTCAGG
>CAISDV010000071.1 GCA_903884185.1 uncultured Chitinophagaceae bacterium
AAAAAAGGAAGAAGAATTTCAACAAAGAGAAATAACACTTCAAAGAGACTTGCAGGAATCTTTGCGTAAAAGCATTGCGACAGATTATGAGAATCAAATGAAGATGCTACAACAATCCCTTGTGGAAAACGATGCGAAACTAAAAGAAGCCAGGAGAAAGGAATTGGAATTCATGCAAAAAGAGCAATCCCTCAAAATAAAAGAAGAAGAACTGCAACTAAGCCTTCAGCGACAATTACTGGAAGAAAGGGAAAAAATAAAAGACCAGCTATTTAAAGAAGAAGTAGAAAGAACGAGCCTGAAAGAACAGGAATACCAGTTGAGGATGAGAGAAATGGAGAAACAGATCGAGGACCAAAAAAAACTGGTAGATGAAATGAAGCGCAAAGCCGAACAAGGCAGCATGCAATTGCAGGGCGAAGTGCAGGAATTATTATTGGAAAAATTATTAAAAGAGGCTTTCCCTTTTGATCTGATAGAAGAAGTGGGTAAGGGCGTTCGTGGCGCAGATTGTATTCAATCCGTCCGGAATAAGTTCGGGAATACAGCGGGAAAGATCATCTATGAAAGCAAGCGCACAAAAGATTTTTCAAATGAATGGATCGATAAGTTAAAAGCAGATATGCGCAGCCTGGGTGCTGATATTGCTGTGATCGTAACACAAACATTGCCAAAGGAATTAGACCGGTTTGGTGAAAAAGATGGCGTATATGTCTGCACATTTACTGAAGTAAAAAGTGTTGCGCTGTTGCTCCGCGATGCATTACTAAAAGTTTTTGATGCAAAAGCAAGCCAGGATAATAAAGGGGATAAAATGACGATCCTCTATGATTATCTTATCAGTAATGAATTTGGCGAACAATGGAAAGCCATTCGGGAAGGGTTTATGAGCATGAAATTGTCTATCCAGAGAGAAAGGGATGCGATGGAAAAATTATGGAAAGCCCGTGAAAAACAATTAGAGAAAGTATTATTAAGCGCTGCACATATCAAAGGTTCTATTGAGGGGATCGCAGGGTCTGATGTAAACTTGAATTTGCTGGAAGATTCCGATATCCCGGAGATTGAATAAAAATCTAAAGAGTATTTTCATTCATCACCCAGGCAAGGCATAATTTTTCGAATTGTTTGTAATGTAATGGAAGAGGTATTTGAATTGAATCTTTGATAAACCTTGTACTCATCACTCCTTCTGCTTGCAAATTAAATTCCCCGATGCGGAGCATTTCTTTAAAATCAACCAGTCCCCAGCCCCACCATTTGTACATAGCTTCTTTAGCACACCATAAAATAGTAAGTACCTGAGAGTATGTATATGTGGTTTGAGAGAGAAGGCTATTTAGCTCTTCCGGATGCAAAAATTTATGGCGGATATTTAAAATGCGATCCTTGGGAATCTCAATATCAATCCCCACTCTTTTATTGCTGCTTACAATAGCTGCAGCATAATCGCCACAATGGGAAATGGAAAAATGATATTGTTCATAGGGTAAATAAGGTTTTTTCGTATCTGCGATCAATATCTCTTCGTATGGGAAATCAGGAAAAAGGTAGCGCAGTAAATAGCGTCCGGCATAGTGTTGCAGCCGTTTATGCGGGTGAGTGATCTCTCGCTGGATGGGCACTGTAGAGGAAAAGAAAGATTCGGCCTCCTCTATTTTCCAGATGGCCAGCCGGGTGGTATCGTTAATATCTTGTTGATAAAACAGAGGCATCTTAATTTAAGATTTACGATTGCAGATTTACGATTTATATTGCAATGCATCACTGCATTTTATTCAACAGACTGAATTTATTATGATCTTAAGCGACAAAAGGATACTCGAAGAAATCGAAAAAGGCACCATTAAAATATCGCCTTACAACCGTGAAGACCTTGGCAGCAATAGCTATGATGTGCACCTGGGGAAGTGGCTTGCAAAATATGTGGATGCTCAGTTAGATGCTAAAAAGCACAATAAGATAGAGCATTTTGAAATACCTGATGAGGGTTTCGTGCTTCTTCCACACGAATTTTACCTGGGTGTTACTGATGAATATACCGAGACCCATGCACATGTTCCCTTTTTGGAAGGCAAATCATCTACCGGAAGGCTTGGAATTGATATACATGCTACTGCCGGCAAAGGCGATGTAGGTTTCTGTGGAAACTGGACATTGGAAATATCCTGCAAACAACCTGTGCGTATTTACAAAGGAATGCCCATTGGTCAATTGATATACTTTCCTGTTGAAGGCGAGATAGAATTGAAATACAACCAGAAGAAAAATGCTAAATATAGCGGACAACCTAATATGCCAGTTGAAAGCATGATGTGGAAGAATACATTCTAAAAATTTCTACTGAATTACATTCTCTCCGGCACCTTAATCCCCAATAAACTCATCGCGGTTTTTAAAACTTGTGCAGTAAGCTGCGCCAATTGCAGCCTGAGCGCTTTCTTTTCAGGAGTTTCAGCATTGGATATGGAGTGTTCGGCATAAAAAGAATTGAATGTTTTTGCCAGGTTGAAAATATAGATAGCCACTTTGGATGGGTCATGTTCTTTTCCAGCTTCCTCCAAAACACTTCCAAACTGTTCCAGTTGAATGATCATTTCTTTTTCAAGAGGGAGAAGGGATACGGGATGCGAGATGGGGGATGCGAGATCGGAGATAGGGGATAGGGGGCCCTCCATCTTTCTTAAAATGCTTTTGATACGGGCATGAGTATATTGTACAAACGGCCCGGTGAATCCATGAAAATCGATACTCTCTTCGGGATTGAATACCATTCTTTTTTTAGGATCAACCCTTAAAAGAAAAAATTTCAATGCGCCTAAACCAATGGTATCATAGAGTTCGTTCAACTCCTCACCTGTAAAATCTTTCACTTTCCCAAGCTCTTCTGTTTTTTGCTTTGAGATATTGATCATCTCATCTACCAGGTCATCAGCATCAACCACAGTGCCCTCGCGGCTTTTCATCTTTCCCGAAGGAAGTTCCACCATGCCGTAACTGAGATGGTGTATCTGGTCTGCAGAAGGCAAACCTAATTTTTTGCAGATGAGTTTTAAAACTTTGAAATGATAATTCTGTTCATCACCCACCACATAAATACTTTGCCCGGCATGAAACTCTTTTTGCTTTTGCTCGGCCAGGCCAATATCCTGTGTGATGTAAACGGAAGTACCGTCTTTCCGCATTACCAGTTTTTCGTCGAGTCCATCAGAAGTAAGATCTATCCAAACACTTCCATCAGGCCTTTTGACAAAAACATTTTTCTCCAGCCCCTGCTCTACAATATTTTTTCCTAGGAGATAAGTATTGCTTTCATAATATACTTTATCAAAATCACTGCCGATGCGTTTATAAGTAGTATCAAAGCCTGCATAAACCCAACTATTCATTTTCTTCCACAATTCAATAATATCAGGCTTCCCGGCTTCCCAATCAAACAACATTTGCTGTGCTGCTTTCATGATAGGTGCTTCTTTTTCGGCAGTTTCTTTGTCTTTGCCTTGTTGAATCAATTCTTCTACTTCTTTTTTATACAGGTCATTGAATTTCACATAATAATCTCCCACAAAATGATCTCCTTTGGTGCCAGTCGATTCCGGTGTTGCGCCATTCGCAAATAATTGCCAGGCGATCATGCTTTTGCAGATGTGTATGCCACGGTCATTGACGATACAAGTTTTTATTACCTCATAACCATTTGCCTTGAGTATCTCTGCCAGGCTCCATCCTAAAAAATTATTTCTTAAATGCCCAAGGTGTAAAGGTTTGTTGGTGTTAGGGGAAGAATATTCCACCATGATCTTTTGTCCATTCTTCTTGCTGATACCATAACCCGCATCACTATAATTTTTCTGCAAAAAATCAGTCCAGTAAATATCTGTAACAGAGAGATTGAGAAATCCCTTGATGACATTAAAAGAAGAAAACAGGCCACCATTATTTTTCAGGAGATGTTCGCCTAATTCATTCCCAAGAACCTCGGGTGCTTTCTTCAATTGTTTTAGGAACGAAAACAGCACGACGGTATAATCGCCCTCAAATTCAGGCTTGGTGGCATTTACAAGAATGCCAGCAGCCTGTAGATCAACAGCATACAATTCTTTGATCGCCAATGCAGTAACTTCCTTTATCCGTTCAACAACACTAATCATAGTTAACATTTCTGGCTGCAAATCTAAATCATTTATCCCCTACCTTCGCAGCCTTTATGTTGCAGATACATGAATATACCAGGAGGCAACTATTGAGCCTGATAGATCTCTTTTATCCATGGTTCAAAAAGGTCATGCCTTTACAAACTTTCCGCTATGCAGCCTGTGGGGGATTTAACACCTGCCTGGATATTAGCCTTTTTTTTGTGTCGTATAATTATATCTTAAAGAAGCAACCTATCCATGTATCTTTTCTCACAATCGGCCCGCATATTGCCGCGTTTCTAATTGGATTTGCGGTTACATTTCCTATCGGTTTTTATTTAAGCAGGTACGTTGTTTTCCAGGAAACCTCTGTTCGTAAGAGAGAACAACTAGGAAGGTATTTTACTGTGGTACTTGGCTGCCTGCTTCTCAATTATGGGTTCCTGAAATTATTTGTAGATGTCTTTCACTGGTATGCCACACCTTCAAAAATGATCACCACAATTTTTGTCGTGGCCTTCAGCTACATCACCCAGAAAAATTACACGTTCAAGAAACTGCCCGATTTCTGAGAAACGATCCCTGTTTCAATCCAATCAGATAGATAATCCGTTTATTATCCATATTGATAATAATGGTATCGCTCATGAGATATTTTATTGGGGTAATGCTTTTCTTCAGCTTCAACTCATTGTTCGCGCAGAAAGATAGCAGCCAAAGGGTATTGGCAATCACAGCCTACAGTGGCGGGGTGTTTGCTCATACCGCTTCTGTGAAGAATGTAAAGGGTGCAAGGGTAAATGGCTTTGCCCTTGAATTTTCTAAACAGGCAACCAATGAAGAGAGTTTCCAGGTATCCCGTGGATATCCATTGCATGGAATTTCATTGGCTTATTTTGATTTTGGCACACCCATCTTAGGGCATGGATTTACTGCTGCCTATTTCTTTGAACCGGTTTATAGGTTAAGTGATCATCTTAATTTTCAATTCAGGGGAACAGTGGGTGCGGCTTATTTATCCGATCCATTTGATTCCCTGAAAAATTCAACCAATAAAAACTACAGCCTTCACTTTAATCCTTACCTGGAGTTAAGTGGAGGATTTATTTATAGAATCAATCAGCATATCAGCTTTGATTTAAGCGCCAACTTCCATCATATTTCTAATGGAGATTTTCATCAGCCTAATGCCGGACTTAACTGGATCACCGCTTCCAGTTCTTTGTTATATTATCCGGGTAATAACAAGCTTCCGGTATATGCGCATAAGAAAAACAAGGACTGGAAAAAGTTGCCACCAAAGGTTGATATTGGATTGATGTTTGTGCCACAACAATCATATAATTATCATTGGCTGGCACAAAGAAAATTTGCGGCAGGAATATTTGCACAAGTATCAAAACAGGTTAGTCGCACAGATGCACTAACATTGGGTACTGAGATCTATCACAACGAAATAACAGATGCACAGCAAGCTCCTTTGGGAAACAGCGAGCCATCTTTATTGGCAGGCGTGCACATTGGGCATGAGTTCCTTCTCGGCAAGGTGATCTTCAGCCAGCAAATAGGGACATATCTTACAAAACATCCCTCGTTTTTTTCAGATATCTATCACGAATGGTCATTGCGTTATATCATTGACCAACATTGGCAGGCAGGCGTTGGATTAAAAGCACATACCGATGAAGCAGATTTTATTGCGCTGCGTTTATCATACAGGCTATAACTGTTACATCTCTTTATGCTGCGTCATGCTAAACCAATTGCCGCAACCATCTGTAACCACAGCTTCAATGCCATAGAACTGTTCTTTGGGTTCGGATTTGAAAGCAACTCCTTTTGCTTTCAATTCTTCATAAGTGGCTTTGCAATCAGGCGTATTGAATACACCCCCGCCCATAGCACCCTTATCTAATAGAACTTTGAATGCATTTCTTGTTTCCTCATCAAAGCCATTTACTTCATGAGTGGCTGGGAATAAAACGATCTCGAAGTCCGGCGCTTCAGGCGCAGTAACAGTAAGCCAGCGAAAACCATTTTCCATTTTTGCATCTGTATGCACTTTAAAGCCCAATTTGTTTACATAAAAATCGAAAGCCTTGTCCTGGTCGTTTACAAAAATGGTAGTGTGCGATAACTTAGTGATCATGATAATAATTTTAGAAGATAAAACTAAAGATTAGGAGGCAGAACCACTTCTTGAAACTTGCTTTACTTATCGAGCGAATAAGTTTCAATAAAACAATGTGGGATGAATTTTTTTGGCTCCTCTTTTAATAATTTCTTTTTCAGATAAGCTACATTCCGGTAATACTGCGGTGCAGAACCATTTTGCTTTTTGAATAGTGTGCTGAATGAACCAAGGCTCTCAAATCCAACGCTGTTGCATACCTCGGAAATGCTGATCCCTTCTTTTTCTAATAATGATTTAGCGAGATCGATCCTTTTTTGTGTAAGGTATTGATGCGGTGTCTTTTTATATACTGTGGTAAAAAGCCTGTGAAAATGAAAGCGGGAGAGGAAGGCTTGTTTTGCGATGCTATCCAGGTCAATCGATTCATGACAGTTCTCGTCAATAAACACTTTGGCATTTACAATACGCTGATAGATGTCTGCAGTTAGTTTCATAGGTTACCTGTTTGCAGGATTTTTCCAACCTTTTCCCAATCGTTCAATGGATCCTTTTACTCTTTCGGCCCTTGTCTCTT
This sequence comes from uncultured Chitinophagaceae bacterium, assembly GCA_903884185.1. Lineage (GTDB taxonomy): Bacteria > Bacteroidota > Bacteroidia > Chitinophagales > Chitinophagaceae > CAISDV01. The sequence continues at coordinate 6,845 of CAISDV010000071.1, forward strand.
CTCTTTTTGCGGTCACTACCCATTCAACATATTCTTTCTTATTTGTAAAGGATAGTGAATTGAAGAAGGCTGCCTGTTTAATGTTTTTTTTCAATGCTGCAGCAAGGTCATCTGGAATACGCACCGTCTTTTTTACGGAATCAATATAGGCAAGTATCGGGCGTTCTATTGGCTTGCTTTCTTTTTTCTTATCGGTATCGGTCTTTAAACGGCACCCGAAAGTTGACCAGGTATCATCAAAAGAGATCAGGCTGATCCACTGCAACTCATCGTGTTTTAATAAAGTTTCCCACCCTTTGTCACGGGTAAGGTCTGTCTGAATTTTAGAACTGCCTTTGGGATAATATATCCAGCATACTACATCATTTTTTATCAGCTTCAATACACCATTCATTTCTTTCTCCAGTTGCGCTTTATTATTGAGGAACCAGTGTATCTGCTGGTAATTTTTTGTTTTGGGTGAGATAGTAACCCCGGCAGGCAGAGCCCCCAGGCTTTTTGCAAACTCACGTGGTGCATTAATGGTAAGAAGGCTATATTTTTCTTTGATCTTCAGTTTTTGTGCAGTGGGCGTAGCCATACATTCGGGTTTGGCAATAAAATTACAAACTAATCACGAAAAGATTTATCGGATATTGCTGAATAAAATATTCCATTCTCCATTTTAAAACTGCAGGTGGAAACTGCCAAAGATGCCAAAGTTTTGCGGGTTGTTGGGAACAGTAGAAACAACCGGTGGAGTGAACTGTGGCGCAAAACGCCATACCAGGTCTACCCTGAAGAATTTGAAAATATTATCTATGCCTGTTCCGATCTCAGTATAAGGCCTGCCTCTCAATATCTTTAAACGGTAGGTCCCAAATTCAAGGCGGTTAAACCTGCTGTTGGGATTACCCAGGTCACCCCAAACCGTTTTAATATTCCAGAACTGGCGCATTTTTGTCTTACGCATGAAAGGGATCAGGTTAAATAATTTCTTTTCAAAATTATGTTCAATAGTAAAACCTGCATACTGGTCGCTAAAATATTCAAAGCGGTTCATCAGGTTAAATGATTGTTTGCTGTAATAATATATTTCATTACCCGGGTGAATTTCGAGTAGCATAAATGGAATGCTGTCGCCAAAATATTTTCCACCATATACCGTATAGTCAACATGCCCCCAGCGCGGAATACGGAAGGTTTGCTGGGCCAGGAATGATATTTTGTGGTAAGAATACTCTGCTTTAAAAACATGCGGTAATGCCATTGAATACTTTAATTCAAGGGCAGGTAATGAACCTTTGATCTTGATCTTTTTATGCCTTGTTTCAATTTCTTTTTCTCCCGGAGCCCAGCGGATCTTTAAAGCAGCTTCACTGTTGATCACCCCATTACCGTTTAGCGAGAAAAAGCTTTGCGAAGGAAGCGGGCCAAAGGTCTCGAAGCTTGCACTTGTAAACATTAACTGGGTAGCAATATTGTAATCCCATTTTTTTGTAATGCTGGCCTTCCATTCTTTGATGCCAAGGAATTTTTGACGGATTCCCTGCCGGCGTATCAGTTGACTGAATAAATTATCCGTAGTGGCATCATCGTCATCATTATAACGGATACGGCCATTATCAAGGTCGTCTATATATGCAGCAGCAAAGGTCCAGTTCTCATGGTGATTCAGCTTATAACTAAAGCCAACTTTCCCTTTGAAGCGGGTATCCATAAAGCCATAAGCGAGATATCCATTCAATCGTAAATGTTCGCTGAATTTTTCGGTGGTACCAAGGTCAAAACGTAACCTTATTTTTTCAAGCTGGTTGCCACTGATCCATTTGAACCATGGTCCAATTTCTATATCGCCATATTTTTTATGCCCGTCAAAAATGAATTGCAGCGCATTGCTGTATTTTTTGAAAATAGGCATTTGTTTAAGTGTATCGATCATTGCATACACTTTGTTCTCATTCAGGGTTAAAGGCTCATGTCTGTTATTTTCCCAGAAATTATTGGTAAATAGTTGTGAGCTATCCCTGATGATCACTTCTTCCTTGACTTTATTCCTTGAAAGTTTGTCTGTAATAAAAGCCTGGTTTACCTGCACATTTTTGTATGTGGAGGTCTTGCGCCCGATAAAACTTAGTTTCTCTTTTTTGAAAGGGGAGAGGTCTGCTATGAATTTGTCTTTTGCAAATACCCATTTGCCACTGGGGAGTTCTGTAAATTCCTGTATCACACTCAGCCGGTTAACGAAATTGATATTAGCCGTAGCGGATACATTCAGGGTAATCTTTTGTAAGGCCCATGTAGTGCTGTGAACCCAGCAGTCACCACTAAAAGTGTTGCTTCCTTCCTGCTTCGGCGTAAAAAGCAAATGAAAATATTTCTGCTTGTTGATGGTCTGTGTATCTGCACCTCTATAATTGTAAAACCTATCTCCAATACTGCTCAATGGGCTGATGAATTCTTTACTGAAGATGGTGATATACTCTTCATATGCATTCACCCGCTGGCTTACACCACTCATGAACTGCATGACCGTTTCATTCTTAAGGCCGTTTGTTATGGTTGCCTTGATCTCTTCGCGGGTTTTATCGGGGTTATTACTGTAATAATAATCCGACAATGTTTCTGTAAGATATATCGGCAGGAAAGCTTTGGCCTCCGAAGTGTTGTCAATGTTCTTAAGAACAAATGCAAAAGGTTTCAGCAATTTGCTTGTCTCAAAAGATTTCCGGTTGATATTATTCAGGTCTAGCTCCAGTTTGTTATAGAGCTCATAAGAATAGGTATCGAACTGGTAGGGGTCGTTTTCTTTTTTGTGCGCCACAATGCTTCTCCACCAGCGCAGGCCTTTGCTAAATTTTGATTTTACCTCCACACCACCGGTCATTTTCACTTCAGGCAGGGTCAGGATAAGTTCACCGGTATCTTTTTTGGGATTATAAGGATGAAGTGCGTCCTGGTAACCAACATAACTAACAACAATGGTGTCCTGCTCAAATGGCGTCTTTCTCAGAGTGAAACTGCCAGTACTGTCAGTAATACCCCCGGTACCCGCTTTCTTCCAATGTACACTGGCAAAGGGAATCACTTCATTGGTGAAGTGATTGATCACTTTACCCTTTACATAGTTTGACTGTGCAGCAAGGCTGCCAGCTACTATGATTCCTGCCAACAGGATAGCAGACACTTTAAGGCTAAAGCAGTTACGTGTGAATCTCATTAATATTTTATGCAGGGGTCAATAAAACTGGGTGTAATTTACACAGAATTGCTTCACATTTGCGTGTGGATTACGCACACGTATGCATAACCCCCGATTTAACAACTTATACTGACTCGGGGCAACCGGGCAAATCCCGTCTGACAATTTTGCATTTTTGACCCTTATGGCATAATCGTTGACATTCGTATGAGATTCCAAACAGGGATCAAAGTAGAAAAATAAAATATATGGGAAAAATTATTGGAATTGATTTAGGAACCACCAACAGCTGTGTGGCTGTTATGGAAGGCAATGAACCCGTTGTAATAGCGAATGATGAAGGGCGCCGTACAACGCCGTCTGTGGTTGGTTTTTTGAAGAATGGGGAGCGTAAAGTGGGTGATCCGGCCAAGCGCCAGGCCATTACCAATCCGCAGAATACCATTACCAGCGTTAAGCGGTTTATGGGACGCAGGTATGATGAAGTGACAGAAGAGATCAGCCATTGGAGCTATAAAGTAGTAAAAGGTGACAATAATACGGTTCGTGTGGATATTGATGACCGTATGTACACTCCACAGGAAATTTCTGCCATGATACTTCAGAAAATGAAGAAAACGGCGGAAGATTACCTGGGACAGGAAGTAACTGAAGCGGTGATAACTGTACCGGCTTATTTTAATGATGCACAGCGCCAGGCTACAAAAGAAGCCGGTGAAATTGCCGGATTAAATGTTCGCAGGATAGTAAATGAACCTACCGCGGCAGCCCTTGCCTATGGTTTGGATAAAGCAGGTAAAGAACAGAAGATAGCCGTATTTGACCTCGGTGGCGGTACGTTTGATATCTCCATACTCGACCTCGGAGATGGCGTATTTGAAGTAAAATCTACCAATGGTGATACACATCTTGGCGGTGATGATTTTGATAAAGTAGTGATGGACTGGCTGGCTGATGAATTTAAAAAAGATGAAGCAATTGATCTTCGCAAAGACCCAATGGCATTGCAGCGCCTGAAGGAAGCAGCAGAAAAAGCAAAAGTGGAATTGAGTTCTTCTTCAGAAACAGAGATCAACCTGCCTTATATTACTGCGGTTGACGGTGCACCTAAGCATTTGGTAAAAAAACTAACAAGGGCAAAGTTTGAACAACTGAGCGATAAATTATTTGAAAGATGCCTCAAGCCTTGTGAAGCTGCTTTGAAAGATGCAGGTTACTCCACTTCACATATTGATGAAGTGATCCTGGTAGGTGGTTC
>CAISDV010000072.1 GCA_903884185.1 uncultured Chitinophagaceae bacterium
AAGATATTCTCAAAGAAAAATACGGAGAGATATTTACCGTACACCGTCTAGACAGAGACACCAGCGGTGTGATTGTATTTGCAAAAGATGAAGCCACACACGCAGCGCTCTCACAATTATTTGAAGGAAGGGAAGTAGAGAAATTTTATCTCGGCCTGGTTTATGGTGAACCCGCCGAACCAGAGGGCAGTATTGACGCGCCTTTGATGAAACATCCGGGGGATAATGGTTCTATGGTTGTACATCAAAAAGGAAAACCTTCTTTAACGGAATATAAAGTACTGGAATCTTTTCGTTCTTATTCCTGGCTGCAGTTCCAGATACATACCGGGCGCACACACCAGATACGCCTGCACATGAAACATATTGGGCATAGCATTGTCTGCGATGAGTTATACGGCGATCCAAAGCCGGTGCTATTATCGTCCATCAAAAAGCGTTTTAAATTGTCAAAGGCCGAAGATGAAGAAAGGCCGATTTTATCAAGGCTAGCCTTACATTCCTGGAAATTAAGTTTTCAGTTGAATGGAGAAACAATTATGCTGGAAGCCGAGCCACCAAAGGATTTAAGGGCTTTGTTGCAGCAGTTGGGGAAGTGGAATAAATAATTAGCCAAAGGGGTAGCCCCTATGGGGCATGAAAATCATTTTATCATTTTTTTTTCTACAAACAGTTTGCCCGATGGGGCAATAATAATAATCATACAATGATGATTAAATCATTGTCCAAGTAATTCAAGTATCTCACAGAGAAACAATAGTCAAACCGATTATTAATCAATTGAAAAACATCCCAGAGGGATGTCCTGTTTGTAGAAAAAACAATCGTGGAGGTGTCATGCCCCAGCGGGGCTACCGATTGTAGGCATTGTTGCAGCAGTTTGGGAAGTGGAATAAGTAGAAAATCACTTGTCGAACATCGAACCAAGCTTGATCTGATGAGAAAAGCTATATTTTTTTAATAGCTCATTTATAAAATGTCGAAATGATTTGCTAAGTCCATCTAACGTATAATATACATTTTCACTTTTTCCATGTTTACCTTGCTTTTGGGCTGGAATATCAGTACTTGAGTTCAATCGATTACAGTCGAAACAAATTAAAACATCTCCGACAATTGCATTTTTCAAATAATAGACAATCCCCAAATGGGGTTCAAAACAGTCCGCGTGAGAGTTACCGTATGATTCTTTTTTACTAAGTTTTAAGTTCAACTTATTGCTTGTTGCTTTGTCAAGTTCTATTTGCTTTTTTATTTTGACCAATTTTGATAATAGCCCCTTGCTATCAATTATTGAAGGATCTTCTCCATGTTCATAATCATAAATAATAATTTTATCGAATTTGAGTGATATAAGAGAATTTTTTTTTGCCCAATTAAACAAAATGGAAGTGTCAATAAGAAAAATGCTACTAAACCCTTCATAGATAATACAATAAATTGTTTCCGACTTAATATAGTTGCAATAAAATCAGAATGCTGAATGGTACGACGTAACAAACAATGCTGTAAGCATTATATGCGGCTAAAGAAAATCTTACTCATTCTTATATACCACCCCATCCTTCATTACAAATTTCATCTTACCCATTACTTTGATATCTTTTGTGGGATCACCATCAACAGCTACGATATCTGCCAGCTTTCCTTTTTCAATGCTGCCAATGGTTGAAGACGCGCCTATCAGGTCGGCAGCGCTTACTGTTGCTGCACGGATAGTTTCCAATGCTGGCATACCCACTTCATTCATATAAATAAATTCCATCCAGTTCTTGCCATGTGCATACACACCCGCATCTGTTCCAAATGCGATCTTAACTCCCGCCTTGTATGCTTTTGCAAATGTGCCTTGTATGATTGGCCCTACCGCCCTTGCTTTTCCTGCAATGACTTCAGGGAAAAAGCCGGGTATCTTGGCAGAGTCCGCCACTGATTTTCCTGCAATGATAGTGGGCACATAATAAGTACCGTGCTGCTTCATAAGATCCATTGCTTCGGCATCCATATAAGTGCCATGTTCAATAGACGACACTCCCGCACGCACCGCACGTTTGATGCCTTCGGCGCCATGCGCATGCGCCGCTACTTTCATTCCATAATCCTTTGCCGTATTCACGATCGCTTTCATTTCTTCTTCACTGAACTGCGCTCCTGTGCCATCTTTCTCAAGACTTAATACACCGCCTGTTGCCATTACCTTTATCACATCAGAGCCTTCTTTATACCTTGTCCTCACAGCTTTGATACACTCATCCACTCCATTTACCACATCCATATTCAGCGATGGGGCATTCATAATATCCTCACGCAATCCATTTGTTGGATCACCGTGTCCACCGGTGGATGATATGGTCCTGCCTGCAGAAAAAATACGCGGCCCTTTTATCAACCCTTTATTGATGGCATTGCGTAATGAGATATTGACCCCGCTGCCACCTAAGTCGCGAACAGTGGTGAAGCCAATCATCAAAGTAGTTTCCGCAAACCTGGTGGATAGAAAAGCAATATCAGCAGGATTCATTTTCATTTTATCTTCAAACGCATGATTGGTGCGTTCCGATTCTATGTGAACATGGGTATCTATCAATCCCGGCATCACGGTTTTATTTTCGAGGTTGATGACCTTATCATTGGCACCGGCAACAGTATATCCTTTCTGCACATCGCTGATCTTATTGCCTTCAATAATGATGGACATTTCTTTCTGCACTTCCATTTTTTGCGGATCTATTAATTGCCCGCAATGTATAATGGTGCGTTGTGCAAGCAGTCCAAGCGGGAATAGCAGGCAGAGGAAAAATAATTTTTTCATGGGAATTGTTTGGGGGAAAGATATTAAATAAAAAAACATCCCCCGAACGGAGGATGTTTTAACCAAAAAACAAGTACAAAAAATTAAAAATATTCCGACATAGTCGGGGGACCAAAGCATCCCCGTCAGAGACGGGGACGAGATTAGTCAATATTAGGCTGCGGTGTATAACGCAGGTATGGTTTCACTACTTTAACGCCTTTAGGGAATTTCTTAATGGCATCTTCGGTGCTTACTGCCGGAACAACGATCACATCTTCGCCATGTTTCCAATCGGCGGGAGTTGATACACTGTGATTGGCAGTCAACTGCAACGAATCTATCACACGCAGCACTTCATGAAAATTTCTTCCCGTTGAAGCGGGGTATGTAAGTGTTAATTTTATTTTTTTATCAGGCCCAATTATAAATAATGAACGCACGGTAAATGTTTCAGATGCATTGGGATGAATCATGCCATAAGTATTTGCAATGCTTTTATCAGGATCGGCGATGATGGGAAAATCAACAGACACACCCTGTGTTTCATTGATATCATTGATCCAGCCGATGTGTTTATCAAGCGGGTCAACACTCAATGCCAACACTTTTGTGTTCCGTTTTTCAAACTCGCCTTTCAGCAATGCAGTCTTACCTAACTCTGTTGTGCAAACAGGTGTGTAATCTGCGGGATGAGAAAATAATACACCCCAGCCACTGCCGAGGTATTCGTACAGGTCAATATCGCCTGCCGATGTTTTTGCCTGGAAATTGGGAGCTATGTCCCCAAGTCGTAAACTCATATTGGTATGTTTTAGAATGGGAAGATATGAATTTGAAACAAAAATACTATTATCCTACTAAATTAGTGGGATAATAGATAAATTATTTCTTTTTATCTTTTTTAA
>CAISDV010000073.1 GCA_903884185.1 uncultured Chitinophagaceae bacterium
CCACCACCACCGGCAGAAAATTTATTACGAATATTATTTGGATCGGTATTGTAGTAGGAAAAAAATGATTGTATTGTTCTCAACTCACCAACCTTTCCTTCGATAACTGCTTTTTTTGCGTACTGCCATTGCGGATGGAAACGGTACATAAATGCTTCCATCACTTTTAAATGTGGTTTCTTTTTGGCGGCTTCGAGTAATTGCTTTGCTTCTGCGGAAGAAAGGCCGACAGGTTTTTCACAGAGAAGATGTTTGCCTGCTTCGAGAACTTTAATGGCCCATTCAATATGCATGTGATTGGGGAGAGGAACATAAATGGCATCTATTTCTTTATCGGCCAGCAATTCTTCATAAGAACCATATACTTTGGGGATATTCAATTTTTGCGCCCATTGCTTTGCTTGTTCTATTGATCTGGAAGCGATAGTTGTAACATCACAAAATTTTCCTGCCTGCATGGCCGGTATCACTTTTTCCCATCCGATCTTGGCTGTACTTAATATTCCCCAGCGTACTTTATTCATTGAAAATATTTAAGGATACAATATAATAATAATTATATCGAATTGCATTGTTGTAATTCAGTTGCATAAAGTTGCAGTAGCCACAGATCCGGAAACTTCGGGAGCAGGAACACAGAGTTCTTTGCGGGCTTTCTTCTGTAAATAATAGTAAAAAACAAACCCCGCCAAAATTTGGCGGGGCTGTTATATATTCAATTAAAAACGGGGATTAATTTTTGTCATGCCCTCTGTTGTCATGCCCATTGTTCCATTCTTTATGTTGTGGATGGCCCTTGTTCTCAAAATATTTTCTTTCATGGCTATCGCGGATCACTTCCTGGTCGTGGCGGCCTTTGAATTCTGCATACCTGCTTCTGTTTACTTCATGTATGAAACGCTTACTTTCTCTTGAGGCATATTAAATGCCAGCTCTCTTAAACCATTATATGGATTTTCTGAGGAGTTTGATTTCTTTGTTGTGCTATCTTCTTGTACTTGCGTGTTGTCGGCTAAAACGAGAGCTTTATTCTTACGACTTGTCAGATAAATAATTGCAGTGACAAGTATAATTCCAATTAAAACATAAGCCATTTTCATATTTGGTTGAGTTGTATGAAAATTCAAATTATTCAGTTCAACTCACATACCCATCCGCAATCGCAATAGCTTCGCTGATCATTGCCAGTCCTTCATCTACCTGTTCTTTATTAATACATAATGGGGGAGCGATAAAAATAAAATTCCAGCGCACAAATGTGTACATGCCCAGGTCTTTGAGTTTGGCTGCCACTTTATTCATCACAACCATTTCATCGGGCTTTGCATTAAATGGCGCCATGGGTTCTTTGGTGGTTCTGTTCTTTACGATTTCAATGCAACCTAATAAACCGGTATTCCTGAAATCACCAATACTGGGATGTTTTTTCTTTAGTTCTTCCACGCGCTGGTCAATGTATTTGCCCATGGCAACGGTATTCTCTATCAGCCTGTCTTCTTCATAAATATTCAATACAGCCACACCTGCTGCACAACAAACAGCGTGTGCAGAATAGGTTAGTCCGAGCCACAATACATTATCATCATAAGTTTTGGCGATCTTTTCACTCACGATCAATGCGCCCAATGGCAGATAACCTGCAGTAACACCTTTTGCTGTAGCGATCATATCTGGCACCACGCCATGGTTCTCAACTCCAAACCATTTGCCTGTGCGTCCAAATCCACTCATCACTTCATCGGCAATATAAATGATGCCATGTTTGTTGCATATCTCTCTTACTTTTTTCAGGTAACCCGCTGGATATTTAAAACAACCGGATGTGCCCGATTCTCCTTCGAGTACGATCGCTGCAATATTTCCAGGCCCTTCAAAAGCAATTACTTTTTCCAGTTGCTCAACAGCTTCTTTTAATAAATTTTCTTCGCCATATTGCCAGCGATAGGCATGTGGAATATCGAAATGAACAAAATTGGGAGCTTGCTGCGAATCCATTGGCAGCTTGCGCGGATCTCCTCCGGCAGAAGCAGCGCCATAAGAAGCACCATGATAAGATTGGTACCTGCTTAATATTTTATGCCTTCCTGTATAAAGCCTGGCAAGCTTCACCGCATTTTCAATTGCTTCTGCTCCACCAACAGTAAATAATGTGCGGTTCAGGTCGCCGGGTGCTATCTCAGCTAATTTTTTTCCAAGTTCACCGCGTGCTTTGGTCACGCAGCTTGGAGTAACATAGCTCACTTCCTGCATCTGCTTTGTTACGGCTTCGGTCACGCGCTGGTCGCCATGGCCGATGTTCACATTCATCAGCCCCGATGAAAAATCTATATAGCGTTTGCCATCATAATCGTAGAGGTAAACACCTTCGGCATATTTTACTGCAATAGGGTTGATGCCCCTTTGTTTGCTCCAGGAGAAAAGAGTGTAGTCGAGATTGTCTAGAACGATTTCCTGCGTTTCCGATAAAGTTTGTGTCTGTGACATAAATATTATTTTTCTTTTTTACCGCGGAGGCGGAGAGACGGGGAGTTACGCTGAGAAAAACTCTGCGATCCTCTGCGTCTTGGCGTCTCTGCGGTTAATCTTTTTAAAATCGTACATCCCACATCTAACATCGTACATCGAATCAGCTCATCCAATTCACTCCCGCTTCCGGGTTCCATTTAGTGGTACTCTTCTTCAACTTCGTCCAGAATTCAATGGAACTCTTTCCGGTAATATCGCCTACACCAAATTTACTATCATTCCATCCGCCAAAAGAAAAAGGTTCACGCGGAACGGGTACACCTACATTCACACCAATCATTCCTGCACTGGCGTGATCAATAATATATCTTGCCATACCGCCATTTTGTGTAAATACGGAAGCTGCATTGCCATAAGGGTTTGCATTTTCGATCGCCAATGCTTCATCAACAGTATTGGTGCGCATGATGCTGATCACCGGGCCGAATATTTCTTCAGTGGCAACTGACATACCGGGTGTTACATGATCTATTACGGTAGGGCCAACATAAGTGCCTTTTTCTTTTCCGGCAACAACTGTATGCCTTCCGTCCACCAATATTTTAGCACCCTGTTGTTCTGCTTCAGTGATATATCGTTCGATCCTTTCCTGTGATTCTTTATTAATGACAGCGCCTAAATTTTTTCCGGGAACAATCTTTCTTGCTTCATCACATATTTTATCAATGATATGATCAATATTTCCAACTCCAACCATGGCAGATGCAGCCATACAACGCTGTCCGGCGCAACCACTCATTGAAGCAGCTACGTTTTGTGCGGTCATATCTGCTTTTGCATCAGGCAACACCATCAAATGATTTTTTGCACCACCCAATGCAAGGCATCTTTTATAATTATGCGTGGAACGCTGGTAAACAATCTTCGCCACTTTGGTAGAACCCACAAATGAAACGGCTTCAATGCCGGGATGATCACAGATGGCGTTTACTATTTCACTGTCGCCATGCACCACATTGAATACACCATCGGGCAAACCAGCCTCCTTTAATAATTCAGCAATTCTTCCCACACTCAGCGGAACTTTTTCAGAAGGTTTCATCACCATACAATTACCGAGTGCAATGGCATTGGGTATTGTCCAGTTAGGAACCATGCTTGGAAAATTAAATGGAACGATAGATGCTACCACACCCAGCGGAACATGTTCTGTTCTGCATTCCACTCCGCGGCTTACTTCCAGCACTTCGCCGGTTACCAATTGCGGCAAGGAAGTAGCAAACTCAGTCAGCTCAATACATTTTTCCACTTCGGCTATCGCTTCGCCTAAGGTCTTACCATTTTCTTCACTCACCAATGCTCCCAATTCCTGCAAATGTTTTTCGAGTAAATATTTATAGCGAAAGAAAACCTGTACTCTTTCTTTGATGGGCGTTTTGCTCCATCCCGGAAAAGCGGCTTTGGCTGCTTTCACTTCGGTATCGAGGTCTTTGGCGGGCGACATAGGCACGGTAGACAATAATGTTCCATCCAAAGGGGAGATAACATCTAATTTTTTATCAGTAGAAGCGGCTGTGAATTTGCCATTGATGTAATTCTGTACTGGCGTGTATTTCATTCTGGGTAGTTTTGAAAATTTAAAGTTAAAAAATATTCGCTTATACCCGTTTATCTTTTAAATGCGGGTAAGCACTATGCAGGATTACTGGGCAATGGATCATTAATGGGTAGCCCCTCTGGGGCAAGGTTATCGGTCAATCGATTTTGTTACAAATAGGTTATCCCTACGGGATATACATTTTCGTAATTAGATCAAATAAGCCTAATTGTATTAAAAGATATTGGCATGTCCCATAGGGACATCCTATTTGTAGAAATGATGCCAAATTATTTTATGCCCCTTAGGGGCTACCCGTTAAACGAACCGATCAATGAATAGTAGTAAGAATATTGGTATAGAACAAATGCAAATGATCATTGAAATTGTAATTATAATTGTTTAGGATAGGATAGATTTGCAGCGCAATTGAACCCATGACACCAGAAAGAAAAGAAAAACTCTCAAAAGTATTGAACAGGAGGCAGGCCGGGCTGGCTGTGGTGATGGAGAATGTGCAAGATCCGCACAATATATCGGCTGTAATGCGTACTTGTGATGC
>CAISDV010000074.1 GCA_903884185.1 uncultured Chitinophagaceae bacterium
AGTCTTTGGATGAACTATAAGAACATTTTCAGTTTGCATGGGATGCTGCTGTTTATTGGAGCTAATGATTGTAATTTTTAACAAAGTTACCCATTCTTCCAGATATTCCGAAGGGCATCAGGAAACCACAATAAAATCCGTCTCCGGGCGTTCAATTAACAGAAGTTAATGTTTCGTCCCTTGTCTATTTTAGCAATAAATGGGAGCGGCTATATTAACGGTTTATGCGGCAGCTATTATCGTTTCATTAGATACCACATCTGAAGCATAAGCCAGAACAGCATTGATAGAAGACGGTGTCAGATTTGGATAAGCTCCAATAATATCATCAGTAGTAGCGCCTTCAGACAGTTTTTGAAGTACTAATGCAACTGTAATCCTTGTACCTTTCAATACCGGTTTTCCAAGCATAATGTCAGCATTTGATTCAATATATTCTGTGTAATCCATAGCCGCAATTTACGATTTTTCTTATAATCCGAAACGATTGCCATTCTACGGGTGCAGGACAAACTGCACTCTTTTATCCAGTTGCCCCGCTTCAGGTAGGGAGGTGAAGATCATAATACTCACTGGCCTTAGCCTAAATGCTAAACGAGGCACTCCCGCAACGTCTGTTTGGGCTAAAGCCCCGCCGGGCCTCACCCCAACCCTCTCCAAGGGAGAGGGAGATGTTGCGTTAAGGACACTGGAAAAAGGCAATGCGACCTGAAGCGGGGCAACTGGAAATATTTTTCAAAAAGTGCAATTTGTCTTACACCCCATTCTACAGAACAAAGATACCAAAGAACTTGTTCCATGGCTTTTTCCTACCTTTATACCATGATCATCAATGAGCCTGCGCCTGCTTATGAAAAGAGCAAGTATTCAATAGAAGAGTACGTGGCGCTTGAAAATGCCGCTAGTGAAAAGCATGAGTATTACCAGGGCGAGATATTTGCTATGTCCGGCAATAAATCGCAGCATATTGTTGTGGCAGGAAATATCTATGGGAGCCTATGGAGTAAACTATATGGCAAGCCTTGCCAACCATACAACAGTGAGACGCGTGTACACATAGAGAAAAATACGCTGTTCACTTACCCTGATGTTTCTGTTTTCTGTGGTGACTTGAAATCGCTCAACAATGATGACTTTAATTTCCTGAATCCATCTGTAATATTTGAGGTACTCTCGGATTCTACAAAGGACTATAACCGTAATGCCAAGTTCAAACTGTACCGGGATATTCCTAGCCTGAAAGAATACGTACTTGTGGAGCCGGAAGCTGTTAATATTGAGGCATTTCGCATAAATGATGCAGGTTTTTGGGAGCTAAGGGAGTATAATGATATTGAAATGGCCATGGAACTGCGCACTATCGGAGTCACTTTAGCGCTGAAGGATATTTATCAAAATACACGGTTGGTGCCTGGTAATACCGCAAAATAACAAACCTGTATGAATGCTCCGAAGTTACCTCCAGTAAAATGTCTTAAAAGGCTAAGAGAAGAAACATCCGCATTAGACATGTGCATAATTGTATCTGTAAAACCATATACATCCAACACTTTCGCTCTTAAACCGGGATTCTCATCTAATATTTTTATGAGCGACGGAATTAATACC
>CAISDV010000075.1 GCA_903884185.1 uncultured Chitinophagaceae bacterium
AGGGTAAAGCGTGAAGCTATTGTTTGGCGACAAAACATTACTTATTCCATTAGTTATATGGCTGTCTACAGGTCCGCCACAGGACATTGAGTCCTTCCTGCTGTATGTTATCCGCAAATAGGTTTCCACGCTGGCTGAGCCGCAGTCACCTGTTACACAACGATCAGAGTCTATGACACCTAAGCCGGTTTTGTATTCTTTGGTATTGTCGCAATTCTCAAAAACGGATGCTTGTGTCGATCTCATTTTTGCGGCATTAAAACAATAACTAGTATCATCAGGATAGTAATAATAGAGTAACCCGTATCCATCAATAGAATATGCGGGGAATGTTGGTACACGTTCCTCCGGTAAAGTAGCCATATTTATCGCTGGTGAGTTATCTAAGTGAACCGTATCTACTGCTGTTGAATACCAGTGCATTCTTACAGAATCAGGATAATAGCAGGGATAGTCGCTTCTATAAAATGCCCGGAGGAATACTAAATCAGCATGAGCAGAGTCTATGTCAACCCTATATATCACACTATCATACTCATTGTCTTCATAGTCAATCTGCCAGGAGCAGCATCCGGAATATGTCCAGGTTTGGTAATCAATAACATCGTCGGGATGGAGATTATATAATTCCAACTGAGATGGAACATGAAATGACACAATGTTAAAAATTTGAGTTGGTGGATAAAAGCCGTATGGACCTGCAGCAGTAAAATATAAATCTCCTCCAATAGATGAAGAAAAAGGCAAGTGGTATGGGAACTCGTAGAAATCAAATAACTGTACGAATCCGTGATTTTTACTCAAAATAAAAGTCCACCCGTTTGCGTAATCTGTCGGGTCTAAAGAGGGATTGTAAGCATTAATCGTTATTTTTTTTATCGAGTCGGGGACGCCAAGTATTGTCATGGTGTCCAATGCTGTAACCGTGGCTTTATAAAATGTAGTTCCTGAATCGTTATAGAAAACCCAGCTATCTCCAAGATTTGCTAATGTTTTAATGACTAAAGTATCGTTGTAGTTGTTATCAAAAAGAAACGTTCCGTCAGGTTTTTCTATTACCTTCTTGCCTACCCAACTTCCCCCAGCAGTATCCGAGACGTGTGTCCAGGGGTTTTGCCTGATCGTGCGGTACGGATAAAAGATAGTATCAGTGCCTGAAGTTTTTACAGAATCAATGCGAATGGCGCGTAGGTAGTTAATGTTATTTATGTACCAATAAATGGTACTGTCGTAGCGAAGGCATTGGTAGTTTTGAGCATGGGCAAGTGAGCTGCCAAACAATATTAAAAGCAGGAGGTAAATGTTTTTTTTCATTGGAAGGGTTTTATCGGTGAATAAAGATAAATAAAAAGCATCAATTGAAGAATAAATTCCAATTGATGCTTGCTTTCTAATCTGTTATCCAGTCAAGATAATTGCCCTGATCCACTATGGCAAAATCAGCATCCGGGTATGCTTTTGCAAAGGCTATGGGTGGTTTTTTTTTCCCCTTTTGCCATTTACATTCTATAGCCTGTATCTGCTGCCGGTCGTTTATTTCCAGCAGGTCTATTTCCTGGCCATCGTAGGTGCGCCAGAAAAAATACTGAGGATGGTAGCCTTTGTAACTATTGTACTTCAGCCTTTCGCTCATCACATATTGCTCCCATAACTGGCCTATATCATTGCGGGCATGCAGCGGACTGAAATTGTTGATCAGCGCATTCCTTATCCCGTTATCATGGAAATACCATTTTTTGCTCTTGGTCACTTCCTTGCGCAGGTTGCCACTATAGCCGGATAATGGATAAATGATGAACACTTTAGTGAGCAGATCGAGGTAACGCTCCACCGTTTTTTTATTCATCTGAAGACTGTTGCCCAGCTCCACCGTGCTTACCTGGCTGCCTACCTGCCACGCAAGCATCTGCAATAATTTGAACAGCACCTCTGCGCCTTTCACATTTTCGAATATCAGCAGGTCCTTGAGCAGGTAACTGTTTACCAGTTGCTTCAGATAATTTTGTTGCTCATCCGCAGTATCCATTTGCCACAATTCGGGATAGCTGCCGTAAATGAGCCGTTGCTCCAGGTTACCTATTGTAACGAGAGGGTTCTCGGTTTTTGCCAGCTCACATTGGGCAACAGGGTATAACTGGTAAACGAGATTACGACCTACCAGCGGCTCGCCGGTTTTATATACGAGGTCAAAACTGCTGCTGCCGGTAACAATGACCGTAATGCCCTTCACATTGTCTATCATCAGCTTTAGTATTTTACCTATCTCCGGCACTGCCTGTGCTTCATCGATGATTATTATTTTCTTACCGCTTGTTATTTTCTTATAATTGGCAATAGTTCTTTTCTGGAGCAATTCCGCCACCTGCATGTCTTCTCCCTGCAATAGCAGCACATCAGTGCCATATTTTGCGGCTATATTTTCTATAATAGTGGTCTTGCCTATACGGCGCGTACCGTACAGCATAATCACTTTTTGCTTGCCTATTTGTTTTTCAATTTGCCGTTGCAGCAGCCTGTCTATGTCCATAAAATGTAAATTAGGGCAGTTGAGTACCGCAATTTACATTAATTAGGGTATCTGAATGCCCTAATTTACAAAAAATGATTAAAAAATGATAATTAGGGCAGCAGGGTACCCTAATTTACATTAATTAGGGCAGTTGAGCGCCCTAATTTTGAAAAATTAAGTGCAATCTCAATAATTTTACTTGAAGAATGCACACCTAAACGTGATAAAGGAAGATTTGCGGGAAAATGCCGAGC
>CAISDV010000076.1 GCA_903884185.1 uncultured Chitinophagaceae bacterium
CCAAGCTCTACAGCGAGTGCATTAATAGTAAAGTCCCTCCTGTTCTGGTCGTCTTCCAATGAACCTGGTTCTACACCCGGTTTGCGGCTATCAGACTGATAACTTTCTTTCCTCGCCCCTACAAATTCTATTTCAAAATCATCCAGTTTTATCTGTGCAGTACCAAAGTTTTTAAAATAAGAAACCGGTGGGTTAGGTGAAAATTGTTCCGAGACTTTTGCTGCCAGCTCTATCCCATCACCCAGGCAAACAATATCCGCATCCTTTACCTGGCGGCCCAGTATTTTATCACGCACAAAGCCACCGATCAGGAAAGCAGGCATACCTAATGCATCTGCGGCTTTCGCAACCTTGTCAAAAATGTTTTTTTCCTTATCTGTGAAATGTATCTCCATTACGCTGCAAATGTAATGGCGTTTCTTGTTTCACGCAAAGACGCCAAGTTAGGAGAGGCGCCAAGAGGTCACTTTTATTCCTAAAAGCCTTTCTCTGTGTTTCTGTGCCCGAAGTTTCGGGCTCTGTGGCTAAAAGGGTCTAGGTTGAAAGTGTACTAAGAAGTTGCTCATTTTTAATATAAATAGCACAATGAAAATGGCCCAGGGGGCAGGTTTTTTTGCCATGAAGCCCGCAGGGTCGGCAATCAAGAGGTACAGGCGTTTCTACAATAAAACTTTTATCGCTCAATGGCCCAAAACCAAATGCAGGAATAGTAGAACAATATACCGCTGTAACCGGTGCGTTGACAGCTGAGGCAAAATGCATAGGAGCAGAATCATTCACATAATTCATTACCGCACCTTTCATCAATGCTGCCGATTCAAGAAAATTCAATTGGCCTGAAAGATCGGTAACAGAATTATGAGCCGTTTGTAAGCGGATATCATTACATAAATTCTTATCCCCCGGCGCTCCCAAAAGATATACTTTAACAGGTGCCGGGACTGAATTAATAAAACTGATCCATTTATCTGCGGGAAATTGTTTCGTGAACCAAACAGATGCCGGTGCTATGCAGATATATTGCCCGGTTTTATATTGGCTGATGGCAGCTTCATTTTTTGCAGATGGATATAATTTAGGTTTTGCAGGAGTATCATCCGTAAAAGAACGGATCAGGAAATGATTGCGTTCAATTTCATGAATTGGAGTGCCGGTCTTGCTGACAGTATGTTTTATTTTATTGGAGAATAAGGCGCTGAAAGGATTTTTATCAAACCCTATTGTTTCTTTAGCGCCTGAGAAAGCAGTGAGAAAGCCAGTGGCAGCAAATCTTTGGAGATTGATGATCTTGTCAAATTTCTGCGAATGAATATCACCCAGCAAACCAAAGAGATGGCTGTATTTGCTTTGTTTTTTATCCCATATCCATACATGGTTCAAAAAAGGATGTTCATCAAATAAACTTTCATTTCCTTTTCTTACCAAAATATCTATAGCAGCATCGGGGAAGAACAAATGCAATTTTTCAACAATGCCGGTTGCCAAAACAGCATCGCCAATAAACGCAGTCTGGATGACAAGGATCTTTTGCATTGCTGCAAAACTAACTAACAGGACGGATGGTAACGATGGATTTTATTCAAATTCCAGTTCATTGGAAAAAAAGTCCCAGCCAATTGAAGGAAGCTTGTCTGTGAATGAACGGAACATCTTTCTTCTTCTTGCCCGTTCAGGAGAATCCTGGCCTGATAAACTAGAAATAATGGCATTCTTTTCAATACCTAATTGCCTTATTATTTTGATAAAGGGATTTACTTTTTCTGAAGGGATATCTAATATGATGCGTGTCATGATTGAGATTTTTAAGTAATCAATACCTATCCCAATCTAATAATCATGCCATTTTTGACCAATGACTCATAAACCATTCAAATACAGTAAGCTGTGAGGGAAATAGGTTTTGCACATGCTTTTTTGTCAAGGCCTGATAATGATCGGTTCCCCATTTTTGCCCCACCTGATGATAGCAGAAGGAGTGGTGGGGGAATTATCGTCCTGCCTGTGTTTTACCACATAATCAACACCTAAAATGATCGTTTCCTCAATTTGAGGAAATATGCCTGGGGATGGGTTTCCGCTTGTATTGGCAGAAGTACTTACCAAAGGTTTTTGAAAACGTTTGACCAGGTGCTTGCAGAACTCATCATTTGTGATACGCATGGCAGCCGATCCATCTGCTCCTACTACATTATCAGCTAATCCAATAGCGCCCTCATAAATAACGGTAGTAGGCTTTTGAGCTTGTGCCAGGTAGTCAAATACTGCCAGGTCAACTGAGGCTGCATAACGCATCACTTCACGTTCGGAAGAGACTAAGACAACAAAATTTTTATCGGCAGGGCGTTGTTTTAAAGCAATGATCTTTTCTACCGCGGCGGCATTTGTTGCATCGCAACCTATTCCCCAGATCGTATCGGTAGGATATAAGATAATACCACCGCTATGCAGTATTTCGAGACAGCGTTCTATATCCTCCTGAAAAATATCCATATTCAAAGCTAAGAAGCGTTTGCCGTTTAAGGCAAAAACAAATTACGGTCAGATTTGAGAAAATAGTTTTGATATAACATTTTTTAGGTGGCTCCTATGGAGCCCTAGGCGTCTTATTCCAATCTTGCTAGAGACAGGCGGCTCCGCTGGAGCCTGAAACGCCTAATTGCAAGCACGCTATATGCAGATGATTCCTAAGAGACTTGAGATCGATCATTTCGATGTTTCTTAATTACCTCTTTGGGCCACCTGCTTATTTAATTGTAACGGTTATAGTATTATATCTCCCTTATCCGCTCCGTAGGAGCACCCTGTCTGTAGATATGTTGAAAAATCATTAACCAGGCTCCATAGGAGCCGCCTATTCATATCATCAGTTCTGTATTATATTCATGAAATTCCTTTCGTGTTTTATTAATCGGGCGGATCACTGTTTTCTGGGGCAAATGACCAATCATGTTTTTCCTGCACCGTTCTGCCCATCAAGTTTTATGTTTGCAAAAAAGAAACAATGGAACTTCAGCAATTGATACTGGAAGCATGGGGCAACCGCGAGCTTTTAAAAGATAAAAAATATACTGATGCGGTGAAAGCCGTGATTGAAGAAGTGGATAAAGGCCGCTTGAGAACAGCATCCCCGGTAACCGACGGCTGGCAGGTAAATGAATGGGTGAAACAGGCCATCCTGTTGTATTTTGGCATTCAGCAGATGCAGACATGGAACCTCCCTCCTTTTGAGTTTTATGATAAGATGTTACTGAAGAAAGATTATGCTTCACTGGGTGTGCGTGCGGTGCCGCATGCAGTAGCGCGTTATGGTGCATACATTTCAAAAAATGTGGTGCTGATGCCGAGCTATGTAAATATTGGCGCATATGTAGATGAAGGCACAATGGTGGATACCTGGGCCACTGTGGGCAGTTGCGCACAGATAGGCAAACACGTTCACCTGAGTGGTGGCGTAGGCATTGGTGGTGTTTTAGAACCTTTGCAGGCAAGTCCGGTGATAGTGGAAGACGGTTGTTTTATTGGCAGCCGTTGTATTGTGGTGGAAGGCGTTCGGGTTGAAAAAGAAGCGGTGCTTGGCGCCAATGTGGTATTGACACAATCCACCAAGATCATTGATGTTAGTGGAGCTACGCCAATTGAATATAAAGGCCGTGTTCCAGCAAGAAGTGTGGTGATACCGGGCACTTATCCAAAAAAATTTCCTGCAGGCGAATATCATGTAAGCTGTGCACTCATCATCGGGCAACGCAAGGCCAGCACGGATCTTAAGACAAGCCTGAATGATGCGTTGAGGGATTTTAATGTATCGGCTTAGCCAATCAATGAGAAATAACCAAACAAATAAACAAGCTTTTACTGCAGGGTTTGTTATTACATTGGCAGGTGCACTCTTTTTTTCTACAAAAGCCATTTTTGTAAAGCTTGCCTTTCAATCTACAAAAGTAGATGCAGTGAGTTTACTCAGTTTGAGGATGTTGTTCTCACTTCCTTTTTATTTGGTGATTGCATGGTATGCCGGAAGAAATGCAAAGAAAATTACGCTGCGCCAATGGCTGCTGATAGCCAGCATGGGCATTTTGGGTTATTACCTGAGCAGCCTCACAGATTTTATAGGCTTGCAATATGTTTCTGCGGGATTGGAAAGATTGATCTTATTTCTCTATCCCACTTTTGCTGTGCTCATCAATACCTGGCTTTTCAAGGCCAAATTATCACGTAAACAGATCATTGCTTTGGGATTAACTTATGCCGGGATTGGCATTGCTTATTTTGGGGAATTGAGCGCCGTTACTTCTGCACCCGGTTTCTACTTTGGTTCATTCATGATCTTTTTGTGTGCTATAACTTATTCTTTCTATCTCGTAGGCACGGGAAAAATGGTGGTGCAGGTGGGAGCTGTTCGTTATACAGCTTATGCCATGCTGATCGCAACCGCCGCTATCTTTTTACATTTTTTACTGGCAGGCAGGATGCAACATTTTTCTTTTTCAACGAAGCTCACCGGTTATGGAATAGGTTTGGCGATCGTTGCAACCGTATTACCTTCTTTTATGATGAGTTATGGAATGAAGAAGATTGGAAGCAATAATGTAGCTATCATTACCAGTATTGGACCGGTCTCTACGATATTACAAGCTCATTTTATATTGGGTGAACAGATCACTGCTTTACAGATAGGAGGCACTTTATTGGTTATTGCAGGAGTGATATTGATTGGGAGGCAGGATATAAAAGAAGAACCACTGCCAGAAATTACTGCCTAGTTACCGGTATTACACAGGTTTTTTATTAACCTGCAATAAAAGCCTTTCTCACTAAGTGTATCAAGAGAAAAGGAACGATGATAAATGGGGTAATAATAAAAGTTACATATACCAGGTAAGGTATGCACCTCCAACTATTACCTGTAGAAGTAGATTTCTGCATGGGTATGGTTCTTACAATTTTCAAGCCAATGATTTAAAATGTGTTGTAAATACGATGTATTAATCCTTGTTAAAATTCAAACATAATATCGGCACGCCTAACCGTTAAAAAACGGTATTCTGTTCCCATTTTTACCGGGGTTGAGTTAAGGAACGATATAAAAGCAGTTTCTTACATTGAGGGACGCATCTAATTCATATAACCGGGGGGCACCTGTAGCGAGGTCTATTTGTTCAATTTGGGCCGGACTGATCTTCTCGAGATACATCATCAAGGCCCTGAGACTATTGCCATGCGCCACAATGAGGATATTTTTACTCTCACGGAGATGGGGTTCTATTTCATTGGTATAATACGGAATCACCCTGTTATAGGTATCTTCCAGGCTTTCGCCTCCGGGTGGAGTAGCAGCATAAGCCCTTCGCCATAAAAACACCTGGTCTTTCCCGTATTTAGCCTCAGTTTCGGCTTTGTTTGCTCCCTGGAGATCGCCATAGTTGCGTTCGTCAAGAGCAGAAGATTTAATAACCGGTAGTTCTGTATTGCCTGTTTCCCGAAGAATAATATCAAGGGTATGAATGGCCCTTTGCAGTAAAGAAGTATAAGCCATATCAAAGTGATAAGGCTTTAAAAGTTTCCCTGCATTTGCGGCTTCTTCTTTTCCTTTTGGAGTAAGGTCTATATCCACTTCGCCTGTAAACCTGTTTTCAAGGTTCCATTGTGATTGTCCATGCCTTACGATAACTAAAATAGACATGCGCAAAAGTATATTGAAAATACCAGTTGATCTTTATTTCCACGGACAAGGAATGGTATGATTTGCTTTATTGGGCGATCTGATAATGAAAAAGAGTTCCCAAGTTTTGGGGCTGATGGCAGCATCATTCAAAGCAGAAGTAGTTACATCATAAGTAATTCCAAATTGCAATGCCTGGTGCGAAAGCCCGAGATAAGGTATGATCGCGTCATTGCCCCTGTACCACAATCCTGCATTTACAATAGTTGCATCCGCATCGGTTGAAATAATATATCCCAACGCACCCCCCACTACCCAAAAATTTGTTGATGCCTGAGTTTGATAGATAGCGTTGGCATTCAGGATCAAATGATCATTTAAAAAACTCTCAAGGTTGCTATGGATCACATACCGTGGTGAAAGATATTCGTTCACGTTGTTCGCAAATGTCTGCCGGGGTGTATTAAAATGAAACCCTGCAATGCCTATATCAAAATTGGTATTGTCGCCGGTATAACTATAAAGTAAACCTGCAGTAGTAGAAAAATATGATTTCATATTTGTGAGGCCTGTTTCGCCGGTGGGGAGATTGGCATTAAAACCTTCGCTTGCAAATTGCTCCGGAAAAGTAAGCCTGCTGAAATCAACATGCCTGTATCCATAGATCGCACCCAACCCAGCTCCTATATGCTGCTGCCCTTCCTCATCCAAAGTAATGGAATAAGAAAAATTCAAAGAAGCATAATCACTTTTAAAAGCGCCACCTAAACTTTGGTCATTGATAAACATGGCGCCAAAGCCAAGAACATTATTCTTGCTCATATGTTTTGAGAGCAATTTTGTATCAAATGAAATGACCTCTGTTGTATATGGGTCCGTAGGGCCCGACCATTGGTTCCGTACATTGCACAATACACGCCAATCGCCATACAAATGTCCCGCCAGCGAAGGGTTAATTGTAAACGGTGACGAAAAGAACTGCGAAAAAAGTGGATCCTGTGCAACAGCATTCCTTACTCCAAAGAGCATGATAAAAAATAATATATAATTTTTTATTTGCTGCATATTATCGCAATAAAAGAGTGCTGCCTGCACGTTGAAGGATCTTGCCATCGTCTGTAATACCTTCAGCTATCCATGTGTATGTTTCAACCGGCTGAGGTTTACCATTCAATGTTCCATCCCATCCTTTATTCAATTCTTTTGTCTCAAACATGAGTTGCCCCCATCGGTTGTATATTCTGAAATAATGCAATTGCGTGATACCGGCAGTATACGGATACAGCAGGTCATTCTTTCCATCTTTATTTGGCGTAAAAGCTTTTGCAACAAAAATATCTGCCTTGCTAAAAATTCTTACCAGTTGCGTATCTACCGTAACACAACCCGCAGCTGATGTGATCGTGATCAAATATTGTTCTTCCAGGTTATAATTATAAACGGGTGCAACAATAGAAGGACTGCTCAATCCAAATTGTGGTACCCATGCATAGGTTGCGCCAATATTTCTTGCTTGTAACTGCAAAGGTTTCAACTTCACAGCATCCTGTGCATCATAGCGGATCCCATCGAGCTTTGGTTCTACTGTAAGTGTCTTGACAGAAGATGTTACCAGGTTGGGGCAGCTTACAGGGTTCGCAGTCAGGGTTACTTTATAAGTGCCGCCAAGAGGGTAAGTATGGATCTCGTTAGTATTTGTAGAAGTAATTCCATCTCCAAAATTCCATAACCAGGTCACCACACCACTATTGGTTGTGGTAGATATATTGGTGAATGGTATAGGTGTGTTAGAGCAATAAGCATTATAAAGAAAATCAACCACCGGTGCTGTTAAAATAGTTATTGGAATAGTATTGGTTGTGATGCTGCTACAGATAAGGTTTTGAAGTTGCACAGAATAAATACCAGGTTGGTAAGCATTGTAAGTAGATTTAGTTGCGCCATTGATCGCCACTCCGTCAAGGAACCATTGGTATCCTGTGGTACCTCCACTCGCAGTAAGCACTACATAAGTTCGGTCGCATATCTGGTTCGATAAAGGAGTAGCAATAAAACCTGTTGGCAAAGGGATAACATTTACTGCCAGCGAAGATGATTGACTGATACAGCCATTACTATTGGTGCTTGCTAAATAGTATTTTCCTGTTTGTGTAACCGTAAAAGAAGTATCAGTTGCGCCGGGGATTACAGTTGTGTCGACAAACCATTGGTATGAAGCAACTGTTCCACTTCCGGCTGCAACAACAGAATTCAGTTGAAGCTGATCGCCCTGGCAAAATTGTAACGGGCCGGATGCTGAAATATTTACAGAAGGCAATGCATTAACGGTAATAGCGGCGCTAGCTGAATTCGCGCAGCCATTATTCCCCTTTCCTGTTACAGTAACAACATTGCTAATGGTAGGCGTATAAGTAATGGTAGCTGTATTAAATGCAGGAGTTGTATTCCAGCTATAAGTATTGATACCACTGGCATGCAATGAAACACTTTGTCCAAAACAAACAGATGTATTACCTGTGATCGTGATATTTGGCAACGTATCTATTTTAACCAGCACACTTCCTGTCATCGGTAAAGAACAAGTAGCATTATTATTATTTGAGCCTTGCACGGTATATGTGCCAGCAACAAGCTGATTACCGAAACCAATCAATCCGCCAGTACCAGCCAATGGATTACCCACTGCATTGCCTGCAGTCATTAATTGGTAATTAAAACCAACCTGTGAATTTTTTAAGTTGACAGGTACGCCAGTTCCGCCTGCACAATAACTTCCTCCACCCGACATAGAAAATAATGTTGGCAGAGCACTGATGGATACTACTGCATTACCGGTCATGGTTGTGATACAAGTACTGTTGGCTGCATTAGATGCTTTGATGGTATAAGTACCGGCTGGTTTTTGATTGGGGAAAGCAAGTGAAGCACCTGTTCCTGCCAAAGGCACACCTGTATTGGCATTGCCTAGCACTAACTGGTAATTAAATCCTGTATCAGAATTTGATATAATAATTGGAACACCAACGCCGCCAGCACAATAATTTCCACCGCCGGTTACTGCATACGCTGTTGGCAATGCATCGATACTAATAACAGCAGTTCCACTCATATTTGCTGAACAGCCGTTACCCGCATTGCTTGCAAAAACTGTATAAGTGCCTGCCCCAACCTGGTTACCAAAATTTAACTGTCCGCCATTACCATTCAAAGGGTTTCCTGTATTACTGCCATTCAATAATAATTGGTATTTGTATCCTGCCTGGGAGCCCGACAATTTTACAGACACACCATTACCTCCTGTGCAATAATTACCACCACCTGTAATATTGAAAGATGTTGTCAAGGGGGTAACAGTTACTATCGCACTTGCGTTGGGGGTACTGTTTGCACACAAAGCATCCGTTATATTCGTTATCGTGTATGTTACTGTTTGAGAAGGAGAAACCGCCAACGTATAAGGTGAAGAAGGAATAACTAAAGATTGTGTACCCACAGTAATGCCATCAGTGTAATTAATATTCCATGGGCCCGTACCGGTTAATGTAAAATTGAGATTAGTGCTTGAACCCGGGCAGATCGTTCCGCTTCCGCTAAGTGCAACAGTAGGTTGTGCAACAGGCGCGAGTGTTGAATAGATCGTATCCCTGCATCCAAATCCCGTGTATGGGATAAGGTCAATAGCTAACTGGCTTCCGGGTGCTGGTGCCGGACTAATCACAAGTGTTTGTGTAGTGCCAAGAACAGGATTAATAAAAGCTCCGCCGGTATAAGTAAACCAATTATAATTCTGGTAACCATCGGGGCCTTTTACTGTGATTGAAGACGCACCTGCACAATAGCTCACATTCACGGGGCTGCCACAACCTGAGTTTACATCTACATAAGCATAACCAAAATGCCCGCCTTGACCGCAATCCTCTGCGGTAAATTCCAGAGTAACTGTTTGTCCTTGTCGCCCCGACAAATCAAAAGTAACCGGGGTCCAGTCTTTATAATAAACCACGGTGCCGGGATTGATCGGGTTTGCGGCATTCGATACATGAAAACCCGGCAGGCCCGAAGTTGCTACATAAGTAAAGCTGGCACAGGAAACCGGCTGGCCATTTTGATCTATCAACCGTGCAGTGAATTTTGGTTGAACAGAAGCCGCATGGCCGGGGTCTTCAAAAACAACAGCATACTGGTAAGTGATACTGTACACACTTGCCAATGCAGGAATGTTTATTTTGTACGACATCGTTCTCGCAATGGCACCAAGCGTATCAAAACCTAACTTAACAGAATAATTACTTCCACCCGGGCATAACATAGGAAAACCGCCGTAGTAATCAAATTTTGTATTTGATCTTGGGTCAATAGAATTCGCAGATATGATTTGATGAGTAGATGCACCATTGGCAGCTGGAACAAGTGCCTGGATGGAACCACCCAGGTAAAATCCAACGCTGTCGATCCATCCTGATAAGTTGCCATTCTCAAAATCAAGATTCACCGGGCAACCAACTTGTGCTTTTATATCCTTTGCACAAAAAAAAAGCGCGGCTACCAGGCATACAACCCATTTGAGTTTGCTTCTTGTAATATTTCTATATAGAATATGGAAATTCACTTTCGGCAATTAGTTGAGAAGATATTTTTTTGATCTGTTGATCCAGCCCGCTTCTTTGTTGTTAGCTACCAATATAATTTTCAAACCGGCTTCCTGCGGATTGGTTGTCCAGAATATGGTATATTTTGTTTGATCTGGTTTCTCTGAGATAAACCATAGCCCGTCATTTTTTCCGGTAAGATTTTCTTTAGCCACCAGGAAAACCTTCAGGTCGGCGGCATTCAGGTCTTTAACGATACATACTTTGATCTTTGCCAGTTCAGGCGAAGTAACAGGTGCAATGACCTGTCCGTTGCTCTTATTGAAAAAAATCAAGAAGAGAAACAGTATTAAGGCAGTTTCTTTCATCAGGTTGGTTCAGGGATAAGCAATGAGGAGCCTTATCGCTATTAAAAATAGGGAATATGAATGACAAATACCAACTGCCCGCAGGTTTCACGCAAAGACGCAAAGTTAAAAAAGGCGCAAAGTTATTTTCGCCATCTCATAGCGTCTTTTCAGCTTTGTCCCGCGTATTGCGGGATGAAAAATAGTTGATTATTTAAGATAGCATTTTCAATTCTCGCAAACGGAGACAGTATCTGCGCTCTAAGGAGAAATGGAAATGCTAATACTTTTTTTATAGAGATATCTCTGTAGCTCCTGTTACCCGGAAACTATTTTTATCCTGTAGGTACGCGATCACTTTGTAATCTTTTGCTTTAAATTCTGGAGGAGTGGTAAGAGCGAGATTTCCGTTATTTGTTGTCAGCTCTACAGTTTTAAAATCTCTTACAATATTGATATGAGATAATTTTTTTCCGCCGTTCTCACCATTTTTTACATCTGTTTCTGTAGCCGATTTTACAAGTGCAAAGTTCAGCACGGTATTTTTGGGCTGGTTATTTGTTTGATAAGAAACCACTACTTCATTTTTTTCGTTCAGTTTTGTATGAAGCGTGATAGTGTTTGGTGCCGCTGTATTCAATACACCACTGATCACATTGCGCAGTTATGATTCTTTGGAACCGATCAATTCCCTGGAGCCGTTTACCACCACTTGCGGCGTGTACACACCATCCAGTTTGAATACTGCTGCATATTCTTTCTGCCGCTCGCTGTATTTACTATCGCTAAAGGCATCTTTCCAACCTAAATAATTCCAGTAGTCAACATGGAAACCGAGAATATATACTTTACCTGCAAATTCCTGTGCCAGTTTTGCTACAGTTTTATCTGCAGCCGGGCAACTGGAACATCCTTCTGAGGTAAATAATTCTATTATGGCAAATGAAGTGGGTACAGGTTTGGTAGCCGGAGTTTCTTTTTTTGTATACGACGTACAAAACGCAAGTGCCATTAACAGTGGGATAGATATAATAAGAGGCGCTTTCATATTAGATGTTTGAGAGTATATACGGGAAAGGCTGGAAAAGAGTGTTAAAGGTTTTATATTATTATTTTTTTCACTGCAGAGTCGCAGAGACGGGGAGCAGCACAGAGATAACCGCCCAAAATAGAAGAATTAGTGTATTTAACTCTGCGAACCTCTCCGTCTCCCTGTCTCTGCGGTTATTCTTTAGTAGCCTATATTCTCTTCTGAATCATCCAGTGATGCCCAAATGGGTCTTTCAGTTCTCCCTGCCTGTACCCATACTCATAATCCTGTACCGGGGAAATGATCTCTGCTCCTGCAGCTATTGCTTTATTTACAAATGCATGCACATCATCAACAAATAATCCTATGAGCACAGTTGTGCCCTTATGTTTTTCCGGGCTGAAATGATTTGTACTTGCAGTTTCTTCATGAAGATAAAATACAGCGCCATCAATAGATAGCTCAGCAACATGTATGCTTCCATCATCATTTGAAAAACGCATATTTTCCACTGCTCCAAAAGCATTGGTATAGAAATCAATATTGGTGATTCCGTTGGGGATGTAGAGTTGGGGGGAGAAGGATGGGTTAGACATAAACAATTAATTACCCTAAATATAATAAGAAAAGCCCCTTTCGGGGCTTAAAGCGTGGAGAGTATCGGGGTCGAACCGACGACCTCTTGCATGCCATGCAAGCGCTCTAGCCAACTGAGCTAACCCCCCAATGGATTGCAAATGTATAAGTTGGAA
>CAISDV010000077.1 GCA_903884185.1 uncultured Chitinophagaceae bacterium
CATATAAAACATCAATGCAAATATGCTGATACCATACACCATCCATACCGCATTTAAAAAGGATTGCTGGTGCGTGAGCACTTTGCGTTCTTTCGCTTCGCGTATGGAAAGAAATACCTGCGGAATGATAGCCGCTAATACGATCAGCCAGATATCAAATCCGATACGAAAATGCCAATAGCTCTCCGCAGCATCGGTAAAACCCGCAATAGCAACCACGGTGCCCCACATGATAGCACTGGTACCTCGTTCGTGCATATTGCCTTTAGCCTTCTCGATCATCTCTGTGATGAGGTTAAGGCTTTCCTGTTCGGTTAATTTTTTTTCTTCCATGATTTATGATTGCTGTGATTTGAATTTAGCCCTCATGAGATACCCGGGTACGATCCAGGCAACCAGCATAGCGCCTGGTATGAACAATAACTGAAAATCATACGAAACAAAAGATGCACCTAACGCTAACACCCAGCAGCCGATTCCACCAAGTATCAATGGTTTGAACCTAAGAATGATCCCCGATAAAAAAGCAGGCATCCCATAAACGGCGAGTATGGCTGGCGTAACAACGAGATTTTTTTCCTGCCCTGTTGTTTGCCCTGTTATAAATCCGATCAAAAAAGCCATAATAATAAATGCAAGCCAGACATATCCAATAACCCCATCTGCATAAGTACGTACTCTTTGCTGTTTGATTTTTTTACGTAAATACCATACCTGGTAAATAACGGCTATCCAGGTACTGAACCACACTATATAATAATATTGGTAATGAAATACGTGAAGCAAAAAGAATTGCGCCAGCCCGCAGATAAATACCAGCCAACCCCATAGCAGGTAGAGATGCCCATTCTCTGCAAACTGGTTCTTGGCCTTACTGATCATACTTTCGATGATCTGCAGGCTTTCCTGCGGCGAAAGTTCTTTTTCATTATCCATGGTGATGATTTTTTTGATAGGTGACCGTTTATTTACAATCTGTCATGATCCCTTCTACCTGGTCCTTGCCCCAGCCAGGATGCAGTACAGAAGCGGGTTTAAAGGAATCATACAATGCCAGTGCCTTTACTGCCAGCGGTTTGGCAACAACACAGCCACCGCCAAATTGTTCCGGTGTATTTTTTGCACCAATTGCCTGTAACATAAATGGCCTTGGGTTAGTGGGGTCAGCTTTCTTGGCACTTTCGAGCGCTTCATTCATTGGCCCCATGTATTGCATATAACGTCCCGCTGGATCAACCAGTAATTTTGCAGTTACGATCATATAAACAACGCAATAGTTTTCGCTGCTTTTTTCTATGGCCATTGCTTTGTCGATGAGTGTTTGTGCTTCGTCAGCCACCTTATCCTTGTCGCCGCCAAAACCTGCCATACTCATTCTTGCTTTTACCAACGCTGCATAATAATAAGGCAGCCATTGTGTTTTTTCTGCGTCACCAATACGTTAAAATTTTGCGGCAACTGCGGCCATGGCATCTGCATCATTTGATGCAGCCATTTCACGGAGTGTTGCACCCATTCCTGGAGCGTACCTGTCGCTTTGAGAGAAAGAAGTAGTAGTAAATACAACTACTGCGGACAATAATAAAAGTATTTTTTTCATGATGGTTTATTTTTATGGTTTGATTTTATTTGTTTTCGTTTACTAATTTTTCATACTCCTTTTGAGTAGAGAAAGCATGGTTGTCGTGATAGGCATCTGCATATTGAAACAGGATACCGATCCCCCATCCAAACATGCACCATATTGGCCAGAAATATGTCTGGGCCGTGAAATACCATACTGCTGTAAGAAAAGCGTTGATCACCAAATAACTGGCAAGGCTTTTTCTGAAGCTGGCTCTTTTTTTTGCGATACGCCAGAGCATCTCATCTTTTTGTTCCTGTGTAGGTTGTGATTGATTCATAAAATTTGTTTTAGTTCGTTTGTTTTATAAATTATTATTGATGGCATCTTGTGTTCTGTCAACACCCCAACTCAGAAAACAGCCGATAAAAAAGAATTGCGGGGCGGGTGGTGTGATGGCTTCTTTCTTCAACCCATTGTAAGAATAGTTATATCCATATACAAGGCTGTTGTTGAATACATTGGTGATGCTGGCAACCAACACCAAAAATGTTTTTGCATTTGGCTTGCCCACACTTGGCACATAGTTCAGGCTAAAACCCAGTGTACTAAAGGGTTTGGTAGTACCCTGGTCGGCTATATAATATTTGCTGGTAGCAGTGTTATACATGAAGTCGTAATAAGGCCTTCCTGTTGCAAAAGAATAAGTGAAATTGAAACCAGTCTTTATAGGGAGGATAAACTTCTTGGTCACAAAACTCAGGGTGTGATTGGCAGCAAATGATGGTTGTAATTGCTGAGGGTAATTCAGGTAATCACGTTTGGTATCCAGGTACGAGTAGCTGATCCAGTAATCAAAATTTGTGATCGTCTTTCTATCTCTCCAGAACAATTCAATTCCCTGTGCATAACCACTTCCATAATTATTGTAGGTAGGATATGTTTTGATAAGGTCTTCATATTTTTTATAAAATGCTTCCACACGAAAAGTATAATCCTTGTTCATCTTCTGAAAGTTGATGATATAATGTGTGGCCTTGGTATAGCCGAGGTTGGGATTGAAAGATGATTGCGTGGTCTCTGCTTTCTGATAGAATGTGCCATAGGCAAGGCTCATCTGTGCATCTTTTCCTGTCTTATAAGCGAGTGATAATCTTGGTGCAATATTAGAGCTATTCACCAATGATGAATGTTCAAACCTGCCGCCCAGTTTTGCAGCAAGACCTGTGGTGATGTAGAGGTCTGCCTCACCAAACAATGAAGTAAAATTATCTTCCAGCAACCTGCTATATAAAGTATTTGTAGTGAATTTGTTGTTGGTATAAGCATACCAGTATTCGCCGCCAAAACGGAATGCACTGATACCGCTTATCTTTTTTTCGAAGATGGTTTTTATTTGTGCAAGGTCCTGCCTGCTATGCAAAGTAAAATTTGTACTGTCGATATAATACAGCCCTGTTGTTACAGATTGATTTGATTGATTCTGGATCTGTGAGCTGATATCATCTACGTTGGTACTGTAACTCAGTCCCAGGTTCATTTTCCAGCCATTACCCAATGATTCTTTCCAGCTAAGGTTATTGTACCAGTTGGTATTGGTGAGACCAAAAGCATTTTTTAAAGTACTGCTGTCCAGGTTGGCCCTTCTTAAGCCAAGGTCATTATGTGAGAATGTGGTATAATATTTTATCATGCCGCCACTTTTTGTTTTGAAGCGGAAGTTCGCATCGGCAGTATGAAATTCAGGTACGCGGAAATAATCTGGTTTCTGTTTTACTACCTGGAAATAAGGAAGCAAATTGGTATAGCCATAGTTAAAGCCCCATGACGATTTTTTATCTTTTGCCAGTTCCTGCAATCCTCCACCAACAAATACTGTAGAGAGCGAAACAGTGGCTTCAGATTTTTCAGGAAGATCAATAGATTCAAGAATCAATACAGATGAAAGCGCTTCTCCATATAAAGCTGAATAACCGCCTGTGCTGAAAATAGTTCCTTTAAATAAATTGGGAGAAAATCTTCCGCGTTGTGCAAGATCCGGCACGCTTGAGTAGTAAGGATTGTTCACTACAGTGCCATCAATATATTGCTTGGCTTCATAACCTGCACCACCACGAACAAACAGGCCTTCCTGCTCTCCTATCTGTTGTGCACCGGGTAATGTTTTTACCACAGCAGTAATATCTGCATTGGCGCCGCCGGTTGTCAGCACATCCAGCCTGTTTAATACTGCTGCCGCTTTTTTTCTGTCGCTTGCTTCAAAAGAACCTGCAGTAACGCTCACAGCAGTTAATTCGTTTACTTCTTCTTTCAAAGAGAAATTGATCACCAAAGGATCTTTTGCCAGGGTAAGTTTCTGTTCAACGGTTTTATAATTGAGGATCTTTGCTTCGAGTGCGAAATCTCCTTTTTCAAATGTTTTGAAGGAATAGTTGCCCAACGAATCGCTGATGGCACCATCATAGGTTCCTTTTAAAGTGATACTTGCTCCCGCAATGATGCGGTTCCTCGCGTCTTTCACTATTCCACTCACTTTCACCTGGGCTTGTATCAGCCCGGCAGCAAGCATGAAAACCAGGGCTATCATCAACTTTTTCATAAACAATTTCGATTTGAGAACACAAACGTAGAGTAGTTTATTTTATAAACCAAATTTAATTTATACTTTTTTAGAGTCCCCCACTAGGGGACCCTAAAAATTTCCACCATTTTTTATGGAAATGCCTTCTTCCGGCCTCTCACTCGGCAAAACAATCGCGATGACAAAATCAATGATGCTCCTTTGCGCGCTGGGGATTATCCAGTTTTGCAGCGCCCAGACAAAAGCTGGTAGTGATGTTAAGACACCGCCACCGGTAATAACGAAAGATGCTCCGCCTCCACCACCTGCACCGCCAAAAAAGAAAAAGGGGACACCTAAACCTCCGCCACCACCACCAGCCCCGCCAAAAGTAGAAGTGACTAAGTTTACACCTCCTGTCATTAAAAAGGATAAGGAATAAAAGGCATTTTAAAGAAACTCCCCGAGAATATTGGGGAGTTCCTTATTTCCAGTCTTGAGTTTCTCTTAATGAAAATATTCGTTCGTAAACGGCTTTAAGCTTTTCAGGTCCGCTTGGTCCATAATCCTTTATTGTCTTTGTCTCACCGCTTTTTAGCTTTACTGTCAAAGTATAAGTAGGGTTGTCCATCAAATGCATAGTATAATTCTCTTTTAGACTAAAAAAACTCGCTTCCTCAATTGAATTCATCAAACTGTCTAGTTGTTTTTTTACAATTATTGTTTTAAACTCTCCTTGCAGTTTATTAAACATTTCCGCACCATACTTAGCTGTACCGTCATTCAAAATCGTCATTGTAAAAATCGGACATTCTCCTTCACATGGATCAGCTTGAAATGTAATTTTTTCAATGTCAAGATTCCGTACAGTACAATTTGTCAATAAAAGAATGAGGGACAAAAAATAAATCGTCTTCATAGTCTTTTCTTAAAAGACTCAGGATTAATGAATTTCCATAAAAAGCCCACGCAAAGCAGAGGCCTTCTTTCTTATTTTTCTCCTTTGAAACATCTTTTGAATTCATTTTAAAGCCTTCGCTCCCATTTTATCAGCCTCCTTTTCCAACCCTTTATCATCATTAATTTTCTTTCCTGATCGCATTTGTACAGTTGGCTTTACCCTTCCTTGCTTTTGCTGAACAACATGCCATGCTTCATGTGGCAAATGATCTTCTTGTCCTGGAGCAATATGAATACTTGATCCCTGGGCATAAGCCAATGCATTTAATTGTGCAGGTTTACTTGAGCTGTAATGCACTTTTACTTTACTCATTGAAACGCCAGATAATTCTTCGATTCCTTTTTTAAGTTCTGCTGGCAGAGGTTTGTGTTTTATTTTTTTCTTAGGGGCCATAGAGATATTTACTCTTTTATCACCACATGTTTTTTAACATACTCAGGGTCAATATCCACTCCAAGCCCTGGCCCGGTGGGGATCTTCACTATCCCGTTCTCGCTTTTGAGCGATGATGTCTTACATTCAAAAGGAAGCCCCTTGCTCAGGTCTTTAAATTCGTGGAACCTGGCTGCATTGGGGACCGCTGAAATAAAGTGGGCAAGATATACATACCCAAAGCCATCTCCTGTTGTATGGGGCGCGCATAATTTGCCTGATACCGCTGCCATACGCGCTACTCTCATAGAACGTATCATTCCGCCAAAATAAAACTGGTCCTGCTGCACGATCTTTAAAGCATCTGTTCCGATCAACCAACGGAAATTATGAAGGCTGGGCTCCTGCTCCCCGCCGGCAATGGGTATTTTCAGCGCTTTGGCCACTTCCCTTGTTTCATCATACCAGTCGAAAGGTACCGGCTCTTCAAAAAATTCATACTGGTATTGCTCCATGATCTTTCCAATACGGATCGCTTCCTTCACATCATACGACCCATTGGCATCCGCTGCTATCACCATATCATCGCCAAATGTTTTACGCATCAAAGGGATCAGTTGCTCAGAGCGCTTTGCAGGAAATTCCGGGTGGCTCATCCGGCCTCCTAATTTAAATTTAATTGCTTTTGCATTTGATCCGGCCAACTGCTCCTGTAAATGACGGACTGTAAGTTCTGCAGTAATATCGCGTTCACTGTTTGCCTGGTACATGGCTATGCTGGTATGGTAGATCTTATCACCGATCAGTTGCCCGATAGATTTACTTACTATCCGCCCCATCATATCGAGAATGGCGAATTCCAAAGTGGCCAGCGGGTCCCAGAATGCCAGGTTCTGCAGTTTATAATTACTGTCATATACATATACTTCTTCGAGCAGTGATTCAAGTTCACGGGCATCTTTTCCAATAAAAAAAGGTTGTATCCTGTTCACGAATATGGGATACAGGTATTTCATCTGCTGGCTGTTGGCCACAGACATACCTGTGGCCCCATCCTTTGATCTTACCCGGCAGAGAAAACTGTCCTTATAACGAAGCAACTCAATGGTATCAATGATAACTGGCGATATAAAGAATTCCTTTTTAAATACCGGACGGTTCATAGCTTCATCCAGTTTGGAAAAGTCTGTTGATGATACTGCGGCATGAGAAGAAAATGGCAATGCAGCTGCTATACCACCTAATGTCGCAGATGCCAGGAATGAACGCCTGTTTGTTGGCATAAATAATTGTTTCGTAGAAATATTGTGGGTTATATCACCCTACATAAATGTACAAAAGTTTTAAGCTTAGGCAGCTTTTCACGCAAAGGCGCAAAGAAAAATAAGGCGCAAAGTATTGTCAGGAAGCCTTTGCGTGAAACCAAAAAGCCCCCGCAATTGCAGAGGCTTTCGTTATCTCAAATCCTTTTGATTATTTATTATACGATGGCATCAGTCCCTTCGCCAACTCTATCATCTTCTTAATACCATCATCAGGCAAATTACCTTTCTTGAATTCTGCCAATACATCCGGTAACTTGTTTTCCATTTCCAATAAGAAATGTGCTTCAAATTCCTTCACCCTTCTCACCGCTACTTCGCGCAGCAAACCTTGCGTACCCAGGTAAATGATCGCTACCTGTTTTTCAACAGACATAGGTGAGTACTGCAACTGTTTCAAGATTTCCACGTTACGAGCACCTTTATCCAATACTACTTTTGTAGCAGCATCCAGGTCGCCGCCAAATTTTGAGAACGCTTCCATCTCACGGTATAAAGCCTGGTCGAGTTTTAATGTACCCGCTACTTTTTTCATTGATTTGATCTGCGCATTACCACCCACACGGCTTACAGAGATACCCACGTTAATAGCCGGACGGATACCTGCATTGAACAGGTTACCTTCCAGAAATATCTGTCCGTCGGTGATAGAGATCACGTTTGTTGGGATATAAGCAGATACATCACCAGCCTGTGTTTCAATGATCGGCAATGCTGTTAAAGATCCTCCACCTTTTACCAAATGCTTGATAGATTCAGGCAGGTCATTCATATTCTTTGCAACATCATCATTCGCGATCACCTTTGCAGCTCTTTCGAGTAAACGGCTATGCAAATAGAATACATCACCAGGATATGCTTCACGTCCCGGAGGCCTTCTTAATAATAATGATACTTCACGGTAAGCCACAGCTTGTTTAGAAAGATCATCATAAATAATTAACGCTGGACGGCCGGTATCGCGGAAAAATTCACCGATCGCAGCGCCGGCAAAAGGAGCGTAGAACTGCTGTGGAGCAGGGTCACTCGCAGAAGCGGCAACGATAGTTGAATAAGCCATAGCGCCATTGTCTTCCAGTGTTTTCATCACACCGGCAACGGTAGATGCTTTCTGCCCGATAGCGACATATATACAGTAAACAGGTTTTCCTGCTTCGTAAAATTCTTTCTGGTTGATGATGGTATCTACGCAGATAGCTGTTTTACCAGTCTGCCTGTCGCCAATTACCAATTCACGCTGTCCGCGGCCGATAGGGATCATCGCATCGATTGCTTTGATACCTGTCTGCAAAGGTTCTTTTACCGGCTCACGATAAATTACACCCGGTGCTTTACGCTCCAATGGCATTTCATACAACTCACCCTGCAATGGGCCTTTACCATCAATCGGTTCACCCAATGTATTAATTACACGGCCTACCATTCCTTCGCCTACTTTAATAGAAGCGATCTGGCCTGTACGTTTTACTTTGGCTCCTTCTTTAATATCACCGCTTTCGCCCATCAATACCACACCCACATTATCTTCTTCCAGGTTCAATGCGATGGCGCGTGTTCCGTTTTCAAATTCAACCAGTTCACCACTGCGCACATTGTTGAGGCCATACACGCGGGCAATACCATCACCCACCTGCAATACGGTGCCTACTTCTTCCAGGTCAGCGGCAGTATTCACGTTGCTGAGTTGCTGCCTTAAAATCGCTGATATTTCATCCGGCTTGATCTCTACCATAATTTACATTTTACCCTGTCAGTTAAAACAGGAGTTATTGGAATCTTGTATTATCTGATATTTCTTACGTACGTATTTTTTGCAAACTGTTTCTTCACATCACGCAGGTCACGCAAAATGCTTGCATCAATCAGGTTGTTATTGAATTCTAAAACAAAACCACCTATCAGGCTCGGATCTGTTTTGGTTTCAAGCTCTACACCACTCAAACCCTGTTCACTCTTCACTTTCGTTTCAATACTTTTCTTTAACTCATCACTAATTGGAACTGCAGTCGTGAATACTACTTTATGAATTCCCTTGATAGTATTGTATTGGTCGATAAATGCATTGACTATTTCCGGCAGGTCGCTTTCGCGGCTTTTTGTAACAAGTAAGTTGTTGAACAAACTTGTTACTGCACTTACTTTTCCTTTTGTGATCGCTTCAATGATCGCCTTTTTTTTATCACCTGGAATTACCGGGCTGCGTAACATGCTCACAAAATCCTTGCTCTGCTTACATACAGCCTGCAGGTATTGCATATCCGCATATACCGTTTCCAGTTGTCCCTGTTCTGTTGAAAGGTCCACCAGGCTTTTTGCATATCTTCCGGCTAAACGTGGATTAGGCATTTGATTGTTTTGTTATTCTAATTGAGTTTCACTCCATCAGCCAATTGCCTGATATAAGTTTCCTGTTCACCTTTATTACTCAATTCTCTTTTTAATATTTTTTCAGATACTTCTATCACCAATGCACCTACCTGGTTCTTCACATCAGTAAGCGCGGCATTTTTTTGCTGTTGGATGGCTTGTTGTGCATCTGCAACGATCCTGTCGTATTCAGATTTTGCTTTATCCTTTGCATCAGAGATCATTTTGTCGGAATGCAGTTTTGCTTCTTTCAAAATAACCGATCTTTCTTCACGTGCTTTTGCCATCAGTAACTCATTCTCATTTTTGAGTTCGGCCATTTCGGCTTTCACTTTTTCGGCAGTGGAAATAGCATCAGCGATGCCCTGTTCCCTTTCCTTTAATGTAGCAAGGATAGGTTTCCATGCAAATTTCTTCAGGATATAAAACACGACGAGGAACGCTACGAGCGTCCATATCAGTAATCCAAAACTGGGGTTGAGCAGATCCATAAGTTAGTCCTCCATTATCCGCAAGGCGGAGTATTTAATGACAAGAATGATATTCATTGTTACACAAACATCGGAAAAATTGCCGCACCCTTGCCCTGTGCGCAGGTGCGACAATGATTTTGGGAACTTGTTGCATTAAACGAACATCGCAATGATCGCAGCAATGATCGCAAACAATGCAGCACCTTCTACAAGGGCAGCGGTCAGGATCATGTTCTGGCGGATGTCGTTCAACGCTTCGGGCTGGCGGGCAATGCTTTCTACAGAGCCTTTACCAATCTGGCCGATACCAATACCGGCGCCAATGGCAGCCAAACCTGCACCAATCGCAGCACCTGCGTTGGCCGTTCCATCTAATAATACAGTCATCAGTGACATAGTACTTGTGTTTAAATGATCAAAAAAAACTTATGCGTGTGCTTCGTCTGAGTGGCCACCTTCAAATGCCTGTCCGATAAATACTGCGGTCAGGTTAGTGAAAATGAACGCTTGTAAAAAAGCAACCAATATCTCAATAAAATAAATGAATATGCAAAATGCAACCGATACGGGCGAAAACCCGTAACCTACTCCCTGGTTCAATGCGCCAAATATAAATATCAGCATTACCAAACACGTAATGATCATGTGCCCGGCAACCATGTTGGCAAAAAGTCGAATGATCAATGCAAATGGTTTTGTAAACACACCCAACACTTCTACTGGCACCAAAATAAATTTTACACCAAGCGGCACTCCGGGCGGATTAAATATATGTCCCCAGTAATGTTTATTGGAACTGGCTAAGATCACAATAAAAGAGATCACACCTAATACCGCAGTGAAAGCAATATTCCCCGTAACATTAGCTGTGCCGGGAAGCAATCCTATTAAATTTCCTATCAAGATAAAAAAGAAAACAGTCAGCAGGTAAGGCATGTACTTTTCGTACTTGCTGCCCAAACAAGATTTGCCCACTTCATCCCTTACAAAAGTGATAACTGGTTCCAATGCATTTTGAAAACCACTTGGCGCAGACATGGCTCCGTTCTTTTTATACTTTTTTGCAACGTTCAATAACAACCATACCAGTAAGATCAATCCCAATAACATCTGTACAACATTGCGCGTCATGGAGAAGTCATACACTTTTACATTTTCAATCCATTTGCCTTCACTATCTACTGAAATGATCTTCTCGGCACTCAATCTTTTTTTCTTTATATCAACACCTTCCTCTTTTAATTTTTCGAGGTAAGCTTCATTCACCAGCCTGTAGCCATTATAGGTAGCGTTGCCATGTTCGAACTTAGAGGATATGAAAAAAGAAAAACCATTCTGCGGAGAATACAAAATCACCGGAAGCGGGATCGTTACATGGTGTTCACCAATACTTAAAAAATGAAATTCATGGGCATCCAGGATATGCTCCATCAAAAGGGTACCGGGCTTTAATTTGCCTTCTTTTCCTTTGGCAGGCTGCTCAGTTTTTTTGCCAGTTCCCACAAGCGAATCCTGTGCAGTTAATCTGGCTGAAATGGCCACTAAAAAAAGGCTGAAAGCCACTACCAGTAAAGATCTCAGACTTCTATGCGACATGCAGGTTATTAAATTTGCGGCAAAGATAAGGGTACAGGGTTTAAAAAAGGGAAATGCCAAAAGGAAAATGAAAAAAACTTATCCCATAGCTACGCCTGCCTTTTTCTGCTTTTCAAACTGCATTTCATGGAGTTTGGCATAGAAGCCTCCGTGTAACAATAATTCCTCGTGCGTACCAGCCTCTTTGATCTCACCCTTATCTAAAACAATGATTTTGTTGGCTTTACGGATAGTAGAAAGACGGTGTGCAATAACAATGGATGTCCGGCCCGCGATCATGGTGTCAATGGCCTTCTGGATTAGTATCTCACTTTCAGTATCTATCGAGGAAGTGGCCTCGTCCAGGATCAGGATGGCGGGGTTGTACAAGAGCGCGCGAATGAATGAAATGAGTTGCCTTTGACCCAGGCTGAGGGTATGGCCACGTTCCATCACATTATAATCGTAATCCCCAGGCAATTCCATGATAAATTCATGCATGCCGATCATTTTGCCTGCGGCTACCACCTGTTCTCTTGAAATGGCCGGGTTGCGAAGGGTGATGTTCTCCAGCACCGATCCTGAGAATAAAAACACATCCTGCAGCACTACACCAATATTTTTCCGTAATGCATCCAGTGGATAATTATCAATATTTATTCCATCTATTTTTATTTCGCCTTTCTGAATTTGATATAAACGATTCAGCAGGCTGATGATGGATGTTTTCCCGCTTCCGGTATGTCCAACCAAGGCAATTGTTTCCCCGGGTTTTGCAGCAAAATTGATATCCCTCAATACATATTGCTCTTCATTGTAAGCAAACCAAACATGATCAAATTCTATAGCACCTTTGATCTTTGGTTCTGCTTCTTTCATTTCATTTTGAGAAGGAACCTGGGTGTTTTTATTATCCAGTACCTTAAATACTCTTTCAGCAGCCACCATTCCCATCTGGAAAACATTGAACTTGTCTGCGATCACCCGCAGGGGACGGAATATCTGGTTCATGAACATGATAAAGGCAACGATCTTACCCGAAAAATTGATCTTGGAACCCGGGTCATGAATGGCAAGGTTGGCAACCCACCAAACGATCAAAGCAGAGCTCAATGCCAGTACAATTTCAACTACGGGAAAGAAAAAACTATATGCGAAGATGGCATTGATATTAGCGTTGCGGTGTTCCCTGTTGATCTTTTTAAATTTACCAGACTCTTTTTCTTCCGCAGCAAATGCCTGCACTACCTGCATTCCAGTGATATGCTCCTGCACAAAAGCATTCAGGGCAGCCACTGCATTCCGCACACGCATAAAACTTCTATTCACACTCTCTTTAAAATAATAAGTGGCGAGTATCAATATAGGAAATGGTATCAGGCTGATCAATGTCAACCTCCAGTCAATCCAGAACATTGTCGCCAGTGTAATAATAATAGTAAGCAGGTCCGCAATGATCGGTATCAGCCCATCACTAAAAATATCATTGATGCTTTCGATATCATTGATCGTGCGTGTAGTCAATGTACCGATAGGGGTTTGATCAAATTGCGAAAGATTTAAACCGATGATCTTTTGATAAACA
Source organism: uncultured Chitinophagaceae bacterium (assembly GCA_903884185.1). Classification (GTDB taxonomy): domain Bacteria; phylum Bacteroidota; class Bacteroidia; order Chitinophagales; family Chitinophagaceae; genus CAISDV01. The sequence continues at coordinate 12,780 of CAISDV010000077.1, forward strand.
GTTACGCGAAGGTCCTTCACAACACTTTGCCCAAGCCACGAAGTAATAAAAGTAAAAGTGAACCGTACAGCCGTTTCAATAAATAAAAAAACGATCTGGAAGATGGTAACGGCAATAATAAAATTTTCAATACTGTTGAGATTGGCATGAAAGAAAATGGAATCGAACCACCCGGGCACATGTACATCTTTCCCGGTGGATTTATCAACGGTCAACTGAACCAAGTAAGGCCGCACAGGAGCAAAGGCAGCCATAATAATGGCCAGCAGCAGGCTGGAATAAAACATCCGTTTATATGGCTTTACAAAATGAAAAACCCTCCGGAGTAATGAAAAATTGAAAAATAATTTCTTTTCTTTTGCGGGCATGATAGAAAGCAAATGTAGCAAGATTGTTGCATCACGTATCCCGTATCTCGAATCCCGTATCTCACATCACGCATCACTTATCACAAATTCCGCATCTCGAATCCCACACTTCCGAACGGCTTAAATTTGTTATATTCGTACAGATATGGAAGAAGAGCAAGTATTGGAAATAAGCCCCGTCCTGCCTGTATATAACCTGACCGAAGAACAGGAAAAAAAAGAGATCATCAGGCAATACCGGGCTTTGCTGAGAAGCCTTCGCCCCAAATTAAAAAAGGGCGATAAGGAACTCGTGCGCCATGCTTTTGAAATGGCGGCAGAAGCCCACAAGACCATGCGCCGCAAGAGCGGGGAACCTTATGTACTTCATCCATTAGCCGTGGCAATGATCTGTGTGGAAGAGATCGGGTTGGGTGTTAGAAGCACCATTTGCGCATTGCTGCACGATACTGTTGAGGATACCGATCTTACCCTCGAAGACATAGAAAGAGAATTTGGTATCGAGATCGCCAAGATCGTTGACGGGCTTACCAAGATCTCGAATGTCATCGACACAAATACTTCACAACAAGCCGAGAATTTTAGAAAGATATTATTGACCCTCACTGATGACCCGCGTGTGATCCTGATCAAACTGGCAGACCGGTTACACAATATGCGCACCCTGGATTTTATGAAAAGGGAAAAGCAATTGAAGATCGCATCCGAAACAGTTTGGGTATATGCACCATTGGCACACCGCATGGGTTTGTATATCATCAAAACAGAGCTCGAGGATCTTTCGATGAAATATCTCGAACCCGAAGCATATAAAGATATTGCGAGGAGATTGTCAGAGACCAGGCGCGAAAGAACCAGGTATATCAATGAATTTATCAAGCCATTAAAAGAAAAACTGGTTACTGCGGGTTTTGATTTTGAAATGTATGGA
>CAISDV010000078.1 GCA_903884185.1 uncultured Chitinophagaceae bacterium
CAACTCATAACTTATAACCCATAACTCATAACTATTTTTGATTTTTAATTGCCTTCCACATCTCCTCGGCCACCAATTCATTTCCTGTAGGATTTAAGTGCACCCTGTCAACCGTCAGTATCCCTAATTCTTTATTGTCTTTATTATTAGCGAGATTGTAATCAATAAATAATTTTCTTAGGTCGATCAATTGCAAATTATTTTTTGCTGCAAAATCACGTATCCAGTGACTGTATTGGTTCAGGTCGCCGTCCTGTTCATTGCTGTTATCCATCTTCTCTCCTATCGCCGCAGGGGTGCACAATATCACTTTGCTATTGGCTGCCTGTAACTTTTTTACGATGGCTTCATAGAACCTGCCGAACTTATTATAATCGGTGCCGGTGAGAGATGATTTTTTATGCCACACATCATTCACTCCAATATAAATAATGGTAATGTCGGGCGACTTAGCCAGTACATCTTCTTCCATTCTTAAATAAAGATCATAAACTTTATCACCACCTATTCCGGCACCAAGAAGTTCATACTTATCACCCAACCCTTCTATTTTGATCAAAGAATCAATGCGGGTGATATAGCCACCGGGCCTTGCGCCCTGTTGTGTAATAGAGTCGCCAAAGAAAACCACTTTCTTTTTCTTATCATATTTCCACGACATTAATATCATGGCGGCAACGAACAAACCAATGAGGATGATCTTTGAATTCATACAATAAATTTAAGGTGAGAATATTTTATTCGGACTGTACCCTTTTTTGCACTAATGCACCTGCAACCGATTCTATTAAGAATTTCCTTTCATTGACAAGATAACCATTTCCTTTTTCGCAAAAATGAACTTTCAGGTTTTCCACGCTGATAGGGTTGCCTTCGGGAATGTCTGCTATGTTGCTATGCCTGATCTCATGACCGTCAACAATGATCACGAGTCCGCTGCCAATCGCTTCCATTTTATTTCCTTCGGTGATGAGCATGCCTGTATCTTCTCCCAAACCAATGCCAATACTTGACGGGTTTGCTGATACTGCCTGCACCAAACGAACGAACCTTCCGCGCTTTTCAAAATGGGAATCGAAGATCACATTGCTCATAAATCCAAGGCCGGTAGTGATCTTTACTTCTCCTTTTAAATGCGCCCTGGTAGCATTGCCTTCATAGATCATGGTATTGCTCATTGCCATGGCGCCTGCACTGGTTCCCGCAATAACAAAAACATCAGATTGATAACGTTGTTTGCATATCCGCAAAAACTCTGTCCCACCAAATACAGCAGTTAACCGAAGTTGGTTGCCGCCGCTAAACATCACACCATCACAAGTTTTGATGCGTTCAATATATTCTTCCTGCATGGCATCATCGCGGGTGCGAATGTGCATGACACCGATATTCACACAACCAATTTTTCCAAAAGCATCTAAATAATTTTCTCCCACTTCATAAGGGATCACTGAAGCTGTGGTAACGATCTCGATCCTTGCAGAAGGCCCGCCTGCTTCTTCCACAATACGGCGCAGAATACCACGTTCAAAAAAGTTAAGATTGGTAGCATGATAGAATGTTTCTTTCTCGGGGTGTGTGCCTTTGTCTTCGGCGCCACCGATAGCGATCAATTTACCTTTGGGTATACTCATGCTGTAGTACGATCTGGTTCTAACAAATGTAAGCGAATCTGTTTTTTTATCTCGCTTCTAATTCTTCCACAACTGTTAACAATCTTTTGTAAAAATTCATGGTCAAAGAGTATGGTATTCCTTTATTTCAACATCTTTATATAAATGTTCCTTATGCGCAGGCTTATTTTTCCCGTTATCATGGCATTTTTCTTCTCTGCATCTGCATTTGCGGCCGATACCACCAGCGCTGAAGTGACTTTTGACGCCAACCAGTGGAGGCTCAGCAAAGAGGCGAAGGAAAACCTGGATGGAATCATACCCGCTGATACATTTACCGTTCTCACAAAGTTCAGAATATATGGTTATTGCGATCCATCCGAAAAAGATGCGGATAACCTTTCTCTCAAAAGGGCAAAAGAAGTAAAACAGTACCTGCTAAGCATTGGCATAAAGGATAGTATCATCGTTTCTGTTGAAGGGAAAGGAAAAAAAGACCCCGAAACTTTGGGAATCACTGATGCCGATAAAACGCAGAACCGCAGGGTGCTTATCCTGATAGAATATGAGGCCAAATTAAGGGACGAGATCATCATCATGAAAAAGATCCCAAAGAAGTCAGACCAGCCACAATAAATATCCGGAAATTGCTGCCTCCGCAGGTTTATTTTTCTTATCTTCCAAATGTATGAAGCAACCCTTGCTTTCATTGCCTTAACTGTCAAACTGCTTTTATGAAGATCGAAGAAATAAAAGTGCTCCGTGGCCCTAACTACTGGAGTGTGCGCCGTACCAAATTGATACAGATGAAGCTGAACCTGGAAGAGATGGAGCAACATCCTACTAACTCCATTCCGGGTTTCAGGGAACGGTTGGAAAAAATGTTCCCCTCACTTTATGAGCATCGCTGCAGTGTTGGTAAGCCCGGTGGTTTTTTTCAAAGGGTGGATGAAGGAACCTGGATGGGCCATGTAATAGAACATATTGCATTGGAATTACAGACACTTGCGGGAATGGATACCGGTTTTGGCCGCACACGCGGCACAGGCACAGAAGGTGAATATTATGTGGTGTTCAGTTATATGGAAGAAGATGCGGGTGTATATGCCGCGAAAGCTGCTGTCAGGATCACTCAATCAATTGTAGATGGAGTTGAATATCCTTTGGCTGAAGACATACAGCAGTTGCGCGAGATACGCGAAGACACAAGGCTTGGCCCTTCCACAGGATGTATTGTAGATGAAGCCGCGAAACGCGATATCCCTTTTATCCGCCTCAACAAACATAGCCTTGTACAATTGGGTTATGGTGTTCATCAAAAAAGAATACGCGCAACGATTGCGAGTACCACTTCCAATATTGCCGTTGATATTGCCTGTGATAAAGAAGAAACAAAGAATTTATTGGGAGCTGCAGAGATACCGGTTCCGCGCGGCACGGTGATACGCACAGAAGAAGGCTTGAAAGAAGCAGTTGAAAAATTTGGTTACCCGCTCGTGATTAAACCAATTGATGGCAATCACGGAAAAGGCAATACTACCAATATCACAACATATGAGCAGGCATTAAAAGCTTTTGAAGCAGCGAAGAGTTATTCAAGATCGGTGATCGTTGAGAAATTTATTACGGGATTTGATTTTCGCCTGCTGGTGATCAACTATAAATTTGTCTGTGCAGCATTAAGAACGCCTGCAAGTGTTATCGGTGATGGTAAACACAATATCCAATGGCTGATAGATGAAACAAATAAAGATCCACGACGTGGTTATGGACATGAAAAAGTATTGACACAAATTACCATCGACCAATTCACACAAAAAATGCTGGATGAAAAAGGTTATACACTAGAAACCATTCCTCCAAAAAATGAACTCGTATTATTGAAACCTACTGCCAATCTTTCAACAGGTGGTACATCTTCGGACGTAACAGATGAAGTGCACCCGGTGAATATTTTTATGGCAGAACGTATTGCAAAAATTGTTGGACTGGATATTTGTGGAATTGATATCATGGCATCAGACCTCAGATCGCCTGTTACTGAAAATGGTGGTGCCATCCTGGAAGTAAATGCAGCACCGGGTTTCCGCATGCACATCGAACCCTCTGAAGGTTTGCCAAGAAATGTGGCAGAGCCCGTGATCAATATGTTATTCCCGAAAGGAATTAATGGGCGGATACCGATCATTGCGATCACAGGAACAAATGGAAAAACAACTACCACGCGCTTAACCGCACATATTTGTAAAACAGCCGGACGCAAAGTGGGATATACCACCAGCGATGGTGTGTACATTCAAAACCAGATGATGATGAAGGGCGATTGTACTGGCCCATTAAGTGCGCAATTTGTATTGCGCGACCCAACAGTTGATTTTGCTGTGCTTGAATGCGCACGTGGTGGATTACTAAAATCGGGGCTTGCTTTTCAAAATTGTGATGTGAGTATTGTTACCAATGTAACGGCCGATCATTTAGGATTGGGTGGTATTGATTCACTGGAGCAGATGGCAAGGGTAAAAGCGGTGATACCTGAAACTACTTTCAAACATGGGTTCGCGATCTTAAATGCGGATGATGACCTGGTGTATAAAATTCATGAAGACCTTAAATGCAATAAGGCTTTTTTTAGCATGAATGAAGAGAATCCGCGTATTAAAGAACATTGCAGCACCGGTGGCTATGCGGCAGTATTTGAGAACGGCTACGTTTCCATTTTAAAAGGTACCTGGAAGATACGTGTGATGAAAGTGAGTGATATTCCTATCACATATGGTGGCAAAGCCATTCACAATATCATGAACACACTACCCGCTGTACTGGCCACTTATTTATTTAAAGACATTACTATTGAAGATATCCGTACTGCATTGAGTTCATTTGTTCCATCGCCTGCACAAACACCGGGACGTTTGAATTTGTTTGAATTCAGGCATTTTAAATTTTTAGTTGACTTTGCACACAATCCTGCCGGATTGGAATTGTTATGTGATTTCGTGAGCAAGATGGATGGCGAACCCAAAGTGGGTATCATCAGTGGTACGGGCGACAGGCGCGATGAAGATATCAGGGAGCTGGGAAGGATATCAGGCAAATATTTTGATGAGATCATCATCAGGCAGGATAAAAATCTTAGAGGCCGTACTGCTGAAGAGATTGTGAATTTATTGGTAGAAGGAATCAAACAAACGCAACCCAAAGAAATACCCATCACTATCATTTACAATGAAAAGGAAGCGATCATGCATGCATACAATACCGCCAAGCAGGGAAGCCTGGTAACGATCATGTGTGATGTGATTGCAGAAGCGCTGGATCTGATCAAGGCATTGAAGGAGAAGGAGGATGGGGAGTTATGAGTGATGAGTTATAAGTTATGAGTTATATGGCTCTCACCACCTTTGCGCCTTTTTTAATCTTTGCTCCCGATGACATCGGGATTGCGTGAAACCTTTTTTTGGAACATCCTTTCCCCAAGCCTATTTTTGCAGCCAAATCAGAAATGATTGCAGGATTGGGTTATGGTGTAATGGTAGCACAACAGATTTTGATTCTGTTTGTCTAGGTTCGAATCCTAGTAACCCAACTTTCTCACTTACAAACTCTCCCACGCTTTATCTTCTTCTGGTGTCAGCCAATCTGAAAGAGCATCTTCATTTATAAGATACATTAGAATATCATCTTCATCATCTGGCCAATATATTTTTATCCCTTCCATTTTCCTTAATTTCTATACAAAAATAATTCAAATCTTTTTCTTGTAAATACTTGATTATTACTAAGTCTAAATACTAACTATAAGGTGTCGCCTTGCGAACCTTGCGCCTGCCTGCCGGCAAAGGCAGGATTCCTGGCGTCCTTTGCGTTACCGCTTTTATTTTTTGTATCGCAAGGAGCGCAATGTTTCCGCAAAGTTTGCTAAGAGAGTTTGATTATTGTCAAGGCCACTAATCATTAGTAACACAATATGTTTATAAGAACTTCCCCGTATAACTTTCCTTTATTTTCTTCAACCCTTTTGGAACACCCGCATATACCAGTTCACCACCCGCATCACCCGCTTCAGGGCCAAGATCAATTACCCAATCCGCCACTTTGATCACATCTGTATTGTGTTCGATCACGATGAGTGAATGGCCTTGTTCTATCAATGCATGAAAGGAAGCCAACAATTTTTTTATATCCTGGAAATGCAAACCTGTAGTTGGCTCATCAAAAATGAACAATACATGTCCATGCCCTTTTCCCCTGCCAAGAAAACTGGCGAGCTTTACCCTTTGCGCTTCACCGCCGGATAAAGTATCAGACGACTGCCCCAGTTTGACATAGCCAAGCCCTACATCCTGCAAAGGTTTTATGGCATTGCGGATACTTTTTTCCTCCGCAAAAAAATCAATAGACTCATCCACACTCATCTCAAGAACATCATAGATGCTTTTGTTTTTATAATGTACTTCAAGCACCTCTTCTTTGAAACGTTTGCCGCCGCATACTTCGCAGACAAGGTGCACATCAGCCAGGAACTGCATTTCAACTACTTGTCCGCCCTCACCTTTGCATCCATCACACCTGCCACCATCCACATTAAAAGAAAAATGTTTTGGCTGGAAACCACGCATTTTAGCCAAAGGCTGTTTGGCATATAGATTTCTTATCTCATCAAATGCTTTGATATAAGTGACAGGATTGCTGCGCGATGATTTACCGATCGGGTTTTGGTCGATCATTTCTATTTGTGATATCTCATCCACGCTGCCCGTGATCGTTTTATGAAAACCTACTTTCTCCGCAGGTTCGCCTTTCAGTTTTTTTAATGCAGGATATAATATTTGTTTTACTAAAGTTGTTTTGCCGCTTCCACTTACACCACTCACCACACACAAAACATTCAGGGGGAATTCAACACTGATATTTTTTAGGTTGTTTTGTCGTGCGCCTTCCACAACAATGGAACGTGTCCATTTGCGGGTGGTTGACGGAACTTCAATCACCAACTCTCCTTTTAAATATTTTCCGGTTAGGCTTTTCGGGTTAGCGATGAGTTCATCATAATTTCCTTCTGCCACTACTTCTCCCCCAAGATGAGATGCCAACGGGCCCATGTCTATGATATGATCTGCATGCCGCATCATCATTTCATCATGCTCAACAATCACAACCGTATTGCCCAGGTCGCGTAATGATTTTAACACAGTAATCAATCTTTGTGTATCTCTTGAATGCAACCCGATAGATGGCTCATCTAATATGTATAATGAACTGGTGAGATTGCTACCCAGGCTTCTTGTTAATTGAATACGCTGGCTTTCGCCGCCGCTTAATGAATTGGCGAGGCGATTGAGAGTAAGATAACCAAGTCCTACATCAATCAACGTTTGCAAACGCTGGTGCATTTCTATCAATATCCTTTTCGCCACCTGTTTGTCGTGCTCACTTAAATGCAGTTCATCAAACCATTTCTTCAGGTCTTTTACCTGCATTTGACAGAGCTCACCAATATTCTTTCCACCCACTTGCACATACAAAGCTTCTTTACGCAAGCGGTATCCCTTGCAATCCGGGCAGGTGGTCCTTCCGCGATAGCGGCTCAACAACACACGGTATTGCACTTTATACAAATTCTGTTCTACTTCCTTAAAAAAATCATTGATGCCATGTGCATTTCCAACGCCCTGCCATAACTGATCGAATTGTTCGGGTGTGAGGTCGGCCAGTGATTTATGAACAGGGAACCCTTTTGCGTTTTTAATGAACTGGTCTTTCCACCAACTTAACTTTTCTCCTTTCCAGGGAGCTACAGCGCCTTCATACACACTTAATCTTTTATCGGGCAGCACCAGGTCGGTATCAATACCCAACACCTGGCTAAAACCTTCACAGGTTGGACAAGCGCCAAAAGGATTATTGAATGAAAATAAATTGGGAACGGGTTCTTCAAACTGCAAACCATCCAGTTCAAACTTGTTGCTGAAGTGATGCATCTGCACTTCATCTGCTTCCACATACATTTCTCCTTCCCCTTCATAAAATGCAGTGCCCACAGAATCACTGATACGGTGCAGGTCTTCTTCTTCAAACTTTTTTGCAACAACCCTGTCAACCAAAACATAAGTGGCTGCCGTTAATTTTTGTTTGAGTTCTTTATCGGTTAATGCCAACAGGTCTTCTATCCTATGCAAAGTTCCCGGCTCGCGCTGGTACAACCTGCTAAACCCTTTCTGCAATAAAATATTCAGTTCTTCTCTTGTATTTCTTTTGGCGTGTTGCCTGAATGGAACGATGATCACCACTTTGACACCGGATGGCATTTTCCTAATAGCTTCCACCACATCATTCACATCATCCTTCTTTACTTCTTTACCACTGATGGGAGAAATAGTTTTACCCGCCCTTGCATACAACAACCGCAGGTAATCATAAATTTCTGTCATGCTGCCAACCGTGCTGCGTGGCGTGCGTGTGATCACTTTCTGTTCAATAGCTATGGCCGGGCAAAGCCCTTTGATATAATCCACATCCGGTTTTACCATTCTTGCCATGAACTGGCGGGCATAGGCGCTGAGGCTTTCTGCATAGCGGCGCTGGCCTTCTGCAAATAATGTATCGATGGTTAAGGATGATTTACCACTGCCGCTGACACCGGTCACTACTATTAATTTATTGCGCGGAAATTCAACCGTGATGTTTTTCAGGTTGTGTACACGCGCACCTTTTACAATGATATTATCGGATGATCGTAGCCGGGGAATGGTTGTTGTTTCTTTTGTCTTTGTCGCCATGGGGAGTGGCAAAATTAGCGGAAAAGTTCTTCAGTTGCTGGTTGCCAGTTTTGGTTCATGGTCAGCCAAGATGAGTAAATTCTTAAAAAAATACCTGGGAGAGTGATAGTATATTTCCGTAATCATTTCTTGAACACGATTATGGGATTACAAGAAGGACAAGATTACTTTACGTTTACCAATCGTGTCTACCCCAAAATCCAGTAACCTGTCCGCCGGAGGAGGATCGTGTTCAGACAACTTACCCCTAAGAGTGGTTTATATTTTTACACCAACACGTTTACTACGTTACCAATTTGAAACATGATCACTCCTGAGAATTTGAAAGACTACCTTATGGATTAGACCTTTTTTGTTTGGGTTTTATAAATTCCAATAAGATATCTACGCATCTTTCTTGAACATGTGCTCCTTTAAGATGAAGATCATACCACTCTTCTGAGTCTCCATTAGACTCTATATGAACACGAATTTTCGCAGTATCGATTACGACATATGATAGCAATGAATTATATACAGCATTCGCACGCTTTTCGGAAATATATTCGTTGTAATGTTTCGAGCCGGTAGGGTCTGCATAGCCAATTATTCGAATAATACTGCAAGAATCAGAATGAATTTTATCAGCCAACTCTTTCAGCAGTGGGGTATATTTTTTATCTATTCTATAGCTGGCTTTCTCAAAGTATATTGTACTCATGAACTCCGATTGACAAAAAGCAGACTGAAAGCTATTAAAAAATAATATAAAAGATATTGTGAATATTAATTTCATAAATAAATTTTCCCGTTCCCGCAGAGTCTCCTCCGGCAAAGATTCTACAGTTGCTGTGAAGTTTTACTCCTGCCTATATTCTTTTTTTATCAACCCCATCAAACTTATCCCTCTCGCCTCCTGCGCCTTTAACTCAGGGAGATAGACATTTAATACCAGCCCTTTTAAATGAGAAAGCCGGTTAGCAAATTCTGTAAGCAGATAATGATCTGTTGTCATTAGTTTCAGGTGTGGCTGGTTCACGAATACTTTACCAGACTCTTCCGAATAATACTTCTGGTCGAAAATACTATATGTCTTTTCTCTTGCTTTAAATTTATAATCCTCTATGAGGGCATTGGCGCTTATTAAGATGTCGCACTTGCCCCAATAATCAATGATCCTGTCGGCCACTTCCGGTTTGCGGATCAGCCGCATGCTTCCGGAATTTTTTAATTGAGCAGAGGTCCTGTCGGTGAACGCCGGGCGGAAATTGGAAAGCAACCGCAGGTTAACCCGGTAAAGAATATATACCGACCCGTCATCAAGCCGCGCATTTTGTATGATATCCAAAACTGAATCAATATTCACGGCAACACTCAAAGCCCTTTTCTGTGCCTCGCTGAGCATTGACGTATCTTTTGCAATGTCTTCGCGCATGGATGCCATATACTGGGCTTCACGCTCATGTTCTACATAATGCTCGCGTAAGTTCTCTGCAAGAAAGCCACAGAACACAGCGAGAAAGAGCATGAGGAATTCATAGATATAATGCCAGAATTTATTTCCGGGGGCGTGGTGAAGATGATGAGCGTGAGTTTCCATATTGGGGGTTGGGGTAATTGTATCGGGCATAACATCAGGTGGGGTACCCGGTGGTTCTCCTGGTGTATCAACCGGCCCGTTCAAAGATTCCTCACCCATATCTATGTGTTCTGCCATTTGTTTTATATTTTGATACCCGGGCCAAAGGGAGTACTTGTAAAATTAACAGAATATTTGTCTGCCCAAATGTGATTTTCAAGGTTCTGCAACATCATACTATAAATGCCGGCATTCATTTTGTAAACAATTTTTTTAATCAAAAACACACTCACATGAAAAAGTTATTCTTTGCAATTGCGTTGGTCATTTTCATCACCTCTTTTTCAAGTTGTGGTGGCGGGCTCGGACTTTATATCAGTGAAACGCTCTCCCCTCCCCATTATGTAAGGCCGGTGAACCCGTATAACGACGGTATATGGATCGCTGGCGAATGGATCTGGGTTGGCGGGAAATACGAGTGGCGTGAAGGCCATTGGGCACACCGCAGGATGGGCCATGTATGGATAGACGGCCACTGGGAAAGACAAGAACGCGGGCATATTTGGATCAAGGGGCATTGGTCGTAAAAAGCAGTTGCTGGTTGTCAGTTACTGGTTGCTGGTTAGCAGTTACGCAAAACTGGCAACCAGTAACCTTTTTTTAATGTTCATATTGAACACCAATTTTAAAATTTATCTCTCCAACATAACTCGCGATTATGTATTACTGGTACCAGTAACCAGAAACTAGAAACCAGCAACCGTTTCAAATGTGGATATTGTATCCCTCCGTTCAAAACTTTTCAACAAGAGCCCTTAAAGTTTGCTCCGCGGCAAAACATGGTTACTTTCAATTTGGAAAAAGAAAACAACATGGCCTTGTTGTAAAGTAATGTGCGCTGGTTTCAATTTCCCCATCCAATTATCCTATCCTTTTTTGAAGCTTTTCAAAAAAACCTAACACTATGAAGCCGCTGCAACAGCTGTTGGATACGGACCTGATACGCGCATTCCAGGAAGGCAACTCAAACGCCCTCCAGGTTCTCATCAACCGCTATAAAGAAAAAATATATTCGTCTATCTTCTTTTTGGTGAAGGACAAATACCTGGCAGAGGACCTGTTCCAGGAAGTCTTTATTAAAGTGATCGATACTTTACGCAGCAACCGCTATAATGAAGAAGGCAAATTTCTGCAATGGGCACTGCGTATATCGCATAATCTTTGCGTTGACCATTTCAGAAAGGTAAAACGCACCAAGATCATCAGCAGCGGGGATTCGAATATTTTTGAAATGATCAATACCAATGTGGAAGCTGCCGATCACCGCCTGGTGCAGGGACAAACACATGAAAGGATACGCCGCATGCTTGAGTTATTATCGGAAGAGCAAAGGGAAGTGATCGTTCTGCGGCATTATGCAGATATGAGTTTTAAAGAGATCGCCACTATTACCAATACCAGCATCAATACCGCTTTAGGCAGGATGCGTTATGGATTGATCAATCTCCGCAAAATGATGATGGAAAACCAGGTGGTTTTATAAGCAAATACATTCTTTTTTAAACACAAGGAGCACAAAGAGAGGAACACAAATAACACATGGCTTTCTTTGTGTTCTTTGTGGTTAAATTTTCGATGTTAACAAAAGATAATACTCCATTTCTTGTTTATTAAATAAATACCCCATTACTTCGTTGCTGCAATACCAGCCATTCATTAACTTCATGTCATTCTGGGTTGCCGCTCGTTTTCTGAACGATTGTTATACTTGCCTTTACGGGTAGCAAAACAGAATGACAGCCTAATTATAAACGCCCCTGATGGGGCGTTTTTTGTTCGTCATTTCGAATCCTCCGCTCGCGGATATTTTTTATTATAATGAATTCATTGTAGCGGAGGTGAGAAATCTCTACGGCATCATGATGAAGTTAAGATTTCTCACCCCTCAATCATGATTGATAACAGGTATCATGTTTATCCATTCGGGGGTTCGAAATGACGGCTAATTAAACTATTTCTTATCGAAAGTTTCCTTACCGCATTGAAGCCAGGCTTTGTATTCTTTAGCATCGGGAGTATAACCTACAGGAGTGTTCATGAGTTGCTGATTGTTATTGAGAATAACATATAAAGGCTGTGCGGATTGGTTCACATTCTCTGCTTCGAATGTTGCCCACTTATCTCCTATAGTAATGATCTCTTTTGTATCCCCTTCTTTTGTTTTGTAGGAATTGATCCTTTGCTCAACCGGCAATTTCTGTTTATCATCTACATACAGTGAGACAAGGATAAAATTTTCTTTGATATAATTATACACTTCAGGTTGTGTCCAAACATTCTCTTCCATCTTGCGGCAGTTCACGCAAGCCCAGCCGGTAAAATCAATCAATAAAGGTTTATGCTGCTCTTTTGCCATTTGCAAGGCCTTATCATAATCATTGATCACATTTGCTTCGAGCCCTTTGCCATTAATATTTTCTTTTCCATAAATACTGTAGCTCAATGGCGGTGGGAATCCGCTCAGCAACTGCAGGTTGGCATATTTGGTTTTGTAACGCCAGGGATCAGGTATAAAGTAAAGGCTAGTGCTATCACTCCTAAAAATTTTCTTCCCGCACTTATCTTCATTCCCTTGTAATCATGTGGCAGGCGAAGCAATCCAAACAAATACAATGTGAGCCCGGCGCTTACAATGATCCATATAGCGAAGAATGTTTCTCTTTTTATCAATCCCCAATGCATGACCAGGTCTGCATTGGAAAGAAATTTGAATGCCAGTGCCAGTTCTGCAAATGCCAATACTTTTTTTACTGTATCGAGCCAGCCACCTGACTTGGGTAAGGATTGCAGCCAATTAGGGAAGATGGCAAACAATGCAAATGGTAATGCCAATGCCAAACCAAAACCAGCTAACCCGCTAGTTAATTGCCAGGCACCTCCGCTTAATGATCCTACTAATAAAGAACCAAGGATTGGACCTGTGCATGAAAAAGAAACAATGGCAAGCGTAAGCGCCATAAAAAATATTCCGCCCAAACTACCTAAGCCGCTTTTTGAATCAGCCTTGCTTGCAACATTGCTTGGCAGCGTGATCTCAAAATATCCAAAGAAAGAAATAGCGAACACAATGAAGATGATGAAGAAAGCAATGTTTAACCATGAATTGGTGGAGATATTATTAAATATCTCGGGCTGTACATTACCCAGCAAATGAAATGGAATGCTTGCCAATACATAGATAAGAAAAATAAACAGTCCATATAACGCACCATTACGCACTGCCTGTTTCCTGTTGGAAGAACGCTTGGTAAAAAAAGATACAGTTACCGGTATCATCGGAAACACACAGGGAGTAAGCAATGCGATCAACCCACCCAAAAATCCCAGGAAAAAGATAGCAAGCCACCCATTGTTTTTGATATCTGCTTTTTTACCACAATCATTCACCGGGTGGTCAACATCAATAGAAGCCACTTTGATCTTTGCTGCATCCGACACACCTCCTTCCAACGCCACTTCAAACCCATGTTCGATAGAAGGGTATTCATCGCCCTTTCCGGCCAGTCCGCTGATGGCGCCTTTTAATGTTGCGGGAATAACACCGGTGATCTTGATTTGCTGTTTTATTTCGATCGTTCCGGTATAAACATTTACTTTTTTGAAAACAGGATCATTAATAGTTTCTGCTGGATGATCCACGCTCAATTCATTCGCAGGTTTTGCATTTTCCAGTTCAAAAGAAAACTTGGGTGGCAACAGTCCTTCTACAGAAGGATTTGTTCCATATAAATGCCATCCGGGTTTTATTTGAGAAGAAGCGGTGAGTTCGTATAAGCCCGGCTGTATTCTTTTTACCTTGATAGAAAACGTAACAACGCTATCAGCCTGCGCAAAAAGGTTATTGCAACTAACAATAAGAAATAGAGCAAGGAATATTTTTTTCATTACTCAGTTCTTATTGCAGCTTGATATCAAAAGATTTTTTTACGGGGGGGAGGCATTGCTGGTCATCGCAGACCATGTATTCTACGGTACCGCTGATATTGGTCTTTACTTTGCCCTTGAGTTTTACCGTCTGTACAAATGCAACACTATTGGCATAATACAATACATTGACCTTAAAATTATTATCGAATATTTTTTCAAGCTTGCCATTTTCCTTTACGGTGCCCTGCTTTGTAATTAATGGGTTTGCTTTGAAAATAACTTCAGTAGGGATAGGGCCGCCTTTTTCTGTATTCTGCGAATAGATATGCCAGGGTTTCTCAACAGTAGCCGTGAGCGTTATATCATATACACCGGTACTTTTCTTTTTTGCTTCATATTTCCAGCTAACAGGGTTTTTTATTTGTGCCGATATTCCTGTGATGACAATAAAGGTCAAGAGTGATAACAATAATTTCTTCATAATAATTTGAGTTTTAGAAAACATATTACTTGTGTTGTGCTATTGATATTTTAAACTATATCTCCTTTTATTTTTTACCGCTGAGGCGGGGAGACGGAGAGGTTCGCCGAGTTAAAATTAATTGCTTCTTTAATATAAGGGCAACTTTCTCTACCCGCCCGGCTGCGTCATTCGGACGGGCGTTTCTCTCTGTCTTTGCGACTCTGCGGTAATTCTTTTATCTTAATATCAATTCAATCCCAATAATTTAAAAACATTTTTTCCATCCACATTACCCATCAAAGCTGATGAACATCTTTCAGGATGGGGCATCATTCCAAAAACATTCCCGTTCTTATTTTGAATACCAGCAATATTCCGGAGCGCGCCATTTGGATTAGCATCCATATCAACCTTTCCTGATTCGCTGCAATAACGGAAGATCACTTGTCCGCCGGCTTCCAGTTCATCAAGTGTTTTCTCATCAGCATAATACCTTCCCTCGCCATGTGCCACTGGTACTTTCCATGCATTCCCCTTTTCACTTTTAATAAAAACATTTTTGCAAACAAATTGCCTGTTGGCATTCTGTAATAAAACTCCCGGCAGCAGGCCACTTTCGCACAATATCTGGAAGCCGTTACAAACACCTAATACTTTACCGCCTTTATTCGCAAAATCCACTACACTCTGCATCATTGGGCTAAAACGGGCAATGGCACCGCAGCGCAAATAATCGCCATAAGAAAATCCGCCGGGTAAAATGATACAATCTTCTTTTGAAAACATACTAAGGTCTTTGTCCTTATGCCATAACATGATCACCTCTTTACCAAGGTCGTCACGAAGGGCATCCTGCATATCTCTGTCGCAGTTAGAACCGGGGAAGACAACAATACCAAATTTCATATTCGGGTTTGAGTGGTAAAGGTAACATCGCCACAATAAAAAGATTGCTAATTTTTACACCAGCACCCAGTTGGTGTGGATAATAATGACAATAACGATGATCAAAAGCAGGTTGGGTAGAAACATTCTTCTTGCAGACAGGAAAACATTGCTGATAAATGCTGCGAGTGGAACAGCAAGCACCATGGCAGATTCGAGTCCTGCATTTTTAAAGATGAATGGTATGGGTAACATAATGAGCAACATCACGATCATCACACTCCAGTTCTTTCTTATCTGTATCACCATGCGGTTACTGTTGGGAAGCCAATAATAAAAACTGACCAGGAGCAATAATCCAATGGCTGAGATACTGATCCAGCCCCATAAACCCGGCTGCTCAATGGGAAGATTTAAACGCATTTCGGGTAGGAACCTTTGCAACAGATGCATTTGATCTGTCATGTAGAAATATGAAAGTAAAAAATAATAGGGTGCAATGATCCCGATCAGTAATACCAGCCACTCTGTGATCCTGAATGGCCGCACAACCGCGAGTGCAAATAAGACCACAAGTACCAATATTGCTGTTGGGTGATAGCATAATATGGTGAGTCCAACAATGAGCCCGGTATTGAACAATAAAGTTTTTGGGGAAGGATTATTGTATAACCGGCATAGGCTGAGAAAGATCCATGTGATCAGTGGCGTGACCATGAACGCAGGTGTAATGGCGCACCATTGTGGCATCATACCGGATATCAACACATACACCATGGCAGTAATAAAAGCGCTTTGGTGATACATCCTCAATTCATTCAATACCAGGTTAAATCGTATGGCCTGCAGCAGCAATACCAAAAAGTAAATGATAAAAAGAAAAGTTCCTGATAACTGTGTAAAATATTTTCCAAGTATAATAGAGAAGATTCCGTCATCATCACTGATCACAACTTTTGGCATGGCCATAAAAAAATGAACATGCACCGCCAGGCATAGGGCTACCAGGAAAAAAATGGCAGTGATTGATTTGTCTCTGAAAAAGATTAGCACATCTTAGAATTAAAACTCGATCCTGGAAAAGCATACATAATTCCTGTACTGGCAGGGAACCACCCATTGCCGCGAACCTACTTGTTTCCCTTCTTTGGGCATAAAATCATACCCTTTATCCAGGTTCTTAAAAGTAGGGCTGCGGGTAACCTGCCCGTCGGGAGAAATACTCTGGTCCGAGAGGATCATCTCTCTTTTTTCCTGCACATTAAAAAGAAAATGAACCTGGTCGCCGGTATTCATCAGTCCATAACCAATATAATTATCCGTGTTATCATCATATTGCGATTTGCGGATGACATTGCTCCATTCCAGCTTGGTATTCATATCATATGATAGCACAGAAATATTGTCGGCGAAATAACGGGTGATATTATTACTGAACATATTGTTCCGCGAGAACGGATAATAGTAGGGTGATGCATACGAATAATAATCCATCTGCATCCCTCCATAGAGATAATCCCAACGGCTGGAAACTGTTCCTCTTGTGGTGGTATAATAAGATTCCGCAGTAATGATAAATCCACCATCTTTTTTCATGATCACCTGGCGGATAAAATAATCATTAAAAGCCATCTTTATGGAACTTTCACCACGGGCATCGCTGCGTAATTCATCAGTGAAAGTAGCACCGCCTGAAGAAATTTCTTTTCCAGCCTTTTTATCCCAAAGGCAACTATAAAGCCCATCCACATTACCACGCCTTTGCTTGCTAAAGAAAGATGTGATAAGATAATGTTTGTTGAAGTTGTCTGCTTTCACTGTTATTTCATCCAGGTAAAGGCCATTTGTTTTCAGGTCGTATAAAGCAAAGGCATCGGTCATTGCATGCTTCACCAGCATGACCAGCTTATTGACATTATCATTTTGAGCGGAACCCGCTTCAAGCAGGCACATCATATCGCCATCATTATCCACTACAAAATCTTTCAGGAAAGTATTCCGGGCAGGAACGGGAACAGGAAACCGGCTCTTGTGTAATAATTGCAGGCTTTTATCGTATAAGAGTGTTGTAACAAAATGGCTTTTTTCATTTTTACCATTTACTTTATAAACAAGTATTTTTTGTTTGTCCTCACTGCTGATGACAGAATATATCCTGTTGCTTGCGGCAAAGCCGATCTCGGTAGTATCCAGCTGTACCGGGTTACCCATCTTAGCACCTTTTCCATCCAACTGTAAAGCCATGCAATAAACAATATTACGCCGCTGGTATTGGTAGATCATATAACAGAAACCAGAATATTGCAGGAAGTCGGTATTGAATATGCGGTCGGGCAGGTAATCCAGTCGTACCCGCGTAAGAAGTTTCATATCATCGTCATATGTACAGATAAAATGTGTTTCACGGTAGTTCTTATATATCAATATGTTCCCATCTACCTTACCAACGATCTCAAACGTCATGTTCCTTACATCATCTTTCTCGGGCTCGGAATAGACAACCTTTTGTGCATATACCCCCACAGAAAGGTATAAGAGGAATGCCAGGCAGAGGAGAGCTACTTTTTTCATCGAAGCTTATTTAGCTATCCAAAAGTAAAGCTTAATAAGATTTATAAGGCAAGAAATAGTGACAAATAGCCGGGAAATGACAATGGAAGGAACATTTGCCTGGGCAGATTAAGAAGCTGTTTGAGTTATTTGTTGATATGCCTTATTGCACCTTTTTGGCTGCAACTTCGTTGGATTTTTCGCCATAGTAACCAACAATGGCTGCAAAATCCGCCTCGTTTCGCTCAAAAAATTGCAATAATTTATTCTAAACAAATAACTCAAACAGCTTCTAATTTTACTTATACCTTTGTTATAGCAAACTGGTAAAAAGTTTGAACTTTGCTGAGTGAGCAAGCATATTAATAAAGTAACCGCTGCCGGCCTGGTCATTGCATTGGGCATCATCTACGGCGATATCGGTACTTCGCCCCTATACGTATTAAATTCCATCATCCGCGACAGGGTGATCTCGGAAGAATTGATATTAGGTAGCCTTTCCTGTATCATCTGGACACTTACTTTACAAACTACCGTTAAGTATGTGATACTTACTCTCAAAGCCGATAACAAGGGCGAGGGCGGCATTTTCAGTTTATATGCATTGGTGAGGAGAAGAAAGAAATGGCTGGTAGCGCCTGCTATGCTGGGTGGCGCAGCTTTACTTGCTGATGGGATCATTACTCCGCCCATCTCGGTTACCTCTGCTGTTGAAGGGTTAAAGCAATTACCCAAATTACGTATCCCCGAAGGAAGCCCATTGATCATTTATATTGTAATAGGCATTATCACTATTTTATTTTTTGTGCAGCAGTTTGGCACCGCTTCCATCGGTAAACTCTTTGGGCCCATCATGTTTATATGGTTCGCAATGCTGGCAATAATGGGATGCACACATTTGGTTGATGATATTGGTATCCTGAAAGCACTCTCACCCCATTATGCCATTGAACTGCTGACAAAA